>JBBQAT010000074.1:0-20424 GCA_038316625.1 Burkholderiales bacterium | reverse complement strand
CACCGAGAAACTGACACAGGCCATCGAAACCTTCGTGACCCACTACAACAAAACGGCGGCACCATTCGTTTGGAGAAAGCGTGAAGTCAAGGGCGCGCAGCTCAGAAATACAATTGTTAACTTACGCAATTAAACACTAGCATCGACCAAAACACTTGCGATAAGCTCAAGACGCAATTTACTCATTGTTTGAACAATTGCATATCTGTCTTTGGCAATGATACTTTTGTAGATACTTCAAAGGAACGCTCGCGACAAAGCATGGTGTACTACGACTTGCTTATGCCAAGCTTGGGTTCTTTGGCGACGTCACAGGTCAAGAAAGACAAAACAAAAATACGTACGGCGTTTTCGGAGTTATGCAAATCGGCGGCGTTCCAAAAAACTCTTTCTGGCGGACTACAAAACAAAGCATCAATTTTGAAGCGTCGCGAAATCTGGAAGAGATTGCTCGACAAAAATCTCAAATGACTTTGACCGAAATAGTCGACCGATATATCTCGCTTTCTACGGAGCTAGAGAAAATTGTTCTCGACGCAGAAAATCGAATTACATGCGACCCCCCAGACGACTATTTTGTTACCAACGCGAATTTCTTAACTAAGTCATTTCTGATCAGTCTATGTTGTTACTTGGAAGTCTTTCTTAAGGAAATCGCGAATGCACATGTGTCAAATGCTAAACAGAGGATTCGTGATGCCAATGTGCCTCACAACTTACTCACTTGGTCAGTGGTTCGTGATGTCAAAGACAAAGATCTTCATTTTGGAGTCTTTGATCTTTCACTGACCGCGAAAGAAATTGACGACGAGCTCTCTGGCAATCCATTCCGCACGGCTAAGTGTTTCCGCTTATTGGGCGTTGAGCTTGAGACCGTCGCAGCGTTTTCGCAGACCAAAGACCTCGTGAATACAGTTGTTGCCAAGCGAAATAGCATCATTCACCACAATGACACGGCCGCAGACGTTTCTTTGGGGGATATTCGGGGTTACAGCGGTCACTTCAAGATTTATGCCTCTTCTATAGCCGAAGCTGTGAATTTGGCTTTTCCTTTTGAAGCGGAAGATAGTTCATCCTAAATTGAAGCGTTTGAAGAGCGAAGCCGGGTGCGCAAACTCAAAGGTGCGCAACGCTGCGCGTTTCACACCTTGCGGCGCTGAAGCATCATGCCCCAATGACCGATCTGGCCAATCTCCGAAGGACTTCTCCTCTTTGCAGGAAATAATCGCAGCCTCCCCGTTTTCTCCTGATCTCGTAATGCTTCGCGCAACGTTGTTCCGCGTTATCCTTCTGGACGTTTTACGTGACACCAGTTACGTTCGTGAAAGGTCACCGAGTCAGTAAGCAACAAAGCGAAATGTTGCCTTGTTGTTTGCCGACTATTGCACCTCACAGGGGTACCAGACAATGAAAGTGCTAACCGTTATTGCAGTTGCTCTGGTACTTGGGTCGACACTAGGCAGCCCGCTCGCCGTCGCGCAACAACGAGCCGTAATGATCGGCACGGGCGCTGCGACCGGGGTTTATTATCTTGCGGGAAACGCCGTTTGTCGCTTGATGAACAAGGATGTTGCACGACACGGCATCCGTTGCTTGGTGAAAAAGACCGGTGGCTCGGTCAGCAATGTCAACGCCATCAAGGGTGGTGAATCTGACTTTGGCGTTGTCCAGTCTGATGTTCAATACAATGCCGTCAAGGGTCTGGCACAGTTCAAAGTAGGCGGTGCCCACAAGGAGTTGCGTGCTTTATTCTCGATTTACCCGGAGCCGCTGATGGTTTTGGCACGCAAGGACGCCGGGATCAAAAAGTTCGAGGATTTCAAGGGAAAGCGCTTCAACCTGAGCAATCCGGGTTCCGGAACCCGTGCCACAGTCGATATGCTTTTGGCTGCCATGAATATGAAAGTCAGTGACTTCTCCCTGGCTTCCGAACTTCAACCTGACGAACAGGGCGCTGCACTGTGCGACAACCGGATCGATGGTTTTGCGTATGTGGTGGGCAGCCCCGCAGCCAATCTACAGGAACCAACCCAAGCGTGCGGTGCGCGGCTCGTGTCGATTACTGGCCCGGCTGTCGACTCACTGGTCCGGAATTATCCATACTTTACTTACGCGACAATCGCTGGTGGCATCTATCCGGACAACCCGGAGCCGACCAAGTCCTTCGGCGTTGTGTCCAGTTTCGTCAGTTCAGAAAA
The DNA here is from genome assembly GCA_038316625.1 of Burkholderiales bacterium. Lineage (GTDB taxonomy): Bacteria > Pseudomonadota > Gammaproteobacteria > Burkholderiales > Rhodocyclaceae > Propionivibrio. The sequence goes on along the minus strand of JBBQAT010000074.1, from coordinate 18,226 downwards.
AGTGCCGAATGAGGTGGTTTATGCCTTGGTCTCTTCTGTTTTCGAACACTTTGAGGAGTTCAAGAAAATGCATCCGTCCTTCGCTCACCTTGATCCAATGGATATCCTCAACAACGGCCTGTCTGCGCCGCTGCATGAAGGTGCTGTCCGGTACTACAAGGAAAAAGGCTGGATCAGGGCAGGGGATTGATCCGGGCTGTTTGGATCGCCGATCACATTCGCGTCAAGAGACTTCGGCCAGAAAAGTCTCTTGGTCATCTGTTCCGTCAGTCAGAATACGTTCCGGTCGACATGCTCGGCTTTACCGGGCCCGAAGGCGTACGCGTGGTCGCGCCGGGAGCGTTCGAACTGCAGATTGGCGCATCCAGTGCGGATATTAAACTGCGCAGCACGATTGAAGTCATTGGCAAGAAACGTAGTCTGGGCAAGAACTGGACTATGTTTAGTCGCTTCCAGGCAACACTTGAGTGATGAGCTAATCTGATAGCCGAAAACGGCTCCGGTTGTCGGCTGGAAGGATAAAAATGCTGGCCGCCAATCGACCAGAGGCGGGCTATTGAAGGCTTGATTTACCAGTCATTCCGCTGACTCCTCCACTTCTGTTGTAGCCGTTCACCAAGCAGTGACTTCCCCTCCTACCAGAGAGCAGCACCCAATCAGATAGGGCCTGACGGTATCGGCGGTCCGGAGAGCCCGGCTCGATTCAATCACTCCTGCATGGCTTGCGCGACCCGCAAGGTGTCGGTGAATTGCTCGAAGGCCACAATTTTTCCAGCCGCCAACCGCCACACATGGGTCACGCGCGCCTGCATCGTCTTGCCGGTCTTCCGGTAGGTTCCAGAATAGGTGCCGACGCCCACCAGCTGTTCGCCACCGTCGATGATCTGCTCCAGCGTAAAGCTGTAGTTTTCCCATTCACTGCCGAGCACGGCGAAAACATTGGCGATGATCTGATCGGGGCCGATCCAGGTGCCAGCGCAGGGAAAGCCGGCCATCTCGGTCCAGGCCACTTCGGGGGACACGTCGGCCATCATGGCGGCGATGTCCTGACGGGCGGACGCAGCGTAGTGCTCGGTAACGATCTGTAGGTTGGTTTTCATGTGAATCTCCTGATTCAGATGGCACAGCCATTCACATCGCAAGCGAAGGCTTCAGTGGCGGGAGTGGCGGCAGCGTTTGTCTGGCTGCGCAGCCATGCCTGAAGGTCTTGCGGACGCCCCATAAAGCGGGCGATATCGACGCTTTTCAGGTTGCCATCGCTTTCGAGCACGAAGCTGGGGAAGCCCTGAGCGCCAACCTGCGCCATCAAAGCCCGTGTTGCATGGATATGGGTCCGTACCGCCTCGCTCGACTGACGATCCAGCGCCTCGGCGAAGGTGCCCGCATCCAGACCGAGGCTTGTCGCCACTTCAAGCAGAACGGCACGGTCCGCAATCCGGCGACCCTCGACATAGTGCGCAATCTGCAGTTGCGCGAGCATGTCCAGCCCGCGTCCGGCCATTGCTTCGGCGGCCAGCATGGCGGCCGTGGGCGGTTCGGAATCGAACACGGCCGTCGTATCGCACAACAGGCCGTCGAGATAAGCCTCACCGAAGGGCTGCCCGCTCAGTTGCGCGATCCGCGCGTCATGCGGTTTGACGAACTCGCGCAGCTGCGCGGTCACGCTCTGGCGGCGCGCGCCGGTCATCATGCCGCCACCGCGGGGCGTCACGTCGAGGATTTCGCGGGCGGCTTTTACCAGCGGGGCAGCACCGTAGCACCAGCCACACAGCGGGTCGTAAAGGTAATGTAAGGTCGTTGTACTCATGATTCATGGGCCGATCAGAATTATTGGATGGATTAAGGTGAATGCGGTCTCAAGTACCGCCACCAGGGGCGGTACTTGAGACTTTCAGCGACTTACCACTGCATTTCGCCCTTGTTGACCTTGGCACCGATGTCCAGCGCCATGCCCAGGCCGGCGTTCGGGTAAGCCTTCTTCATGGCATCGATCAGCTCGGCGCCAGTCTTGGCCTTGGCGGCTTCGACATCGAAGCGTTGCAGGTAGTCACGGGTGTAGCGAATGGCGCTGGCGTCGAGGGCCGTGCCGGCGGCCATGTGACCCGGAACGACGATCACCGGCTTCAGTGCATCAATCTCGTCAAGCTGGGCGAACCAGGCCTGGCGCTCGCTGGGCTTCTGCGTGTCGGCGGTCCATACATGAATATTGCCGAAGATAGCGATGTTGCCGACCACCGCTTTGATCGACGGAATCCAGGTGTAGGGCCGATGCGCCAGCTCACCGGTGGTGCCGCGCACTTCGATGGTCTCGCCATCCACGGTCAGCGTGTTGCCCTTCAGTTCGTCCGGCACGATCGGCTGCTGCGGCGCATTGGCACCCATCTTCGGCGCCCAGAAGCCCACCTTGCCCGCCAGCTTGGCCTGGATCTTCTCGCGCACAGCCGGCGTGGTCAGCACTTGGGCTTGTGGGAAGTAGCTCTTCAGCACTTCGGTGCCGAAGTAGAAGTCCGGGTCGGCATTGCTGATGAAGATGGTCTTCAGCGTCTTGCCGCTATCGAGCACGTTGGCCGCGACGCGCAGCGCATCGGCACGCGTGAAGCCGCTGTCGATCACCATGGCTTCGGTCTTGCCGCTGACCACGACCGCATTGACGTGGAAGCTGTTGCCGTCGGCGTTATAAACCTTCACTGTGAGTGGGGTTGGGGTCTGGGCCGCAGCTCCGGTGGAAGCGACAACGCCCAAGGTCAGGGCGGGGAAAATGAAGCGGGTGATTTTGCTGAGGTGGAACATGGTGATCTCCTTGTGTGTGGGTGAATGTTTGCCGCGGAAAGAACTTTAAGTTTTTCGGTTTGGTTGATAAAGTCCGTATTGGTTAATTGTTTATTGCATGGATCGATGATATGGATCGCTTGACCGCCGTGCGCGTGTTCGTCGAAGTCGCGGATCGTGGCAGCCTGACGCAGGCCGCCGACCACCTGGAGATGTCTGCGGCCATGGTCAGCCGCTATCTCGTCGCGGTTGAGGACTGGTTTGATGCCCGCTTGCTGCACCGAACCACGCGAAAGGTCAGTCTGACGGACGCCGGACTTGCGGCAATTCCCTCCTGTCGGCAATTGCTTGAGATCGCGGAGGATGTCCAGCACATCGCCGCAGAACGTAGCCGCGAACCGGCGGGGATCTTGCGCGTGACGACCTCCAGTTCTTTTGCCGATGCTCAACTGACGGCGGCTCTCGTTGACTTTCAACGCCGGCACGACCAGGTGGAAATCGTGCTGTCGGTGGGTGACAAAGCGGCCGATCTGGTTGGGGAGCGTATCGATCTGGCGGTGCGCCTCACGAACAGTCTGGACCCGACGATGATCACGCGCACACTGGCGCGCTGTCGTTCAATGCTGTGCGCATCGCCCGACTATCTGGCGCGGCATGGCGTGCCGAAGACGGCCGAGGATCTGCGTCAGCATCGCTGCATCGCGCACGCGTTTGGCATCGGCAAGCAGTACCGCTTCACGCGCGATGGCGAGACGCTCACCGTGCCGGTCAACTGGAGCTTTCACACCAACGAAACGGCCGTGCTGCGGCGCGCCGTCCTCTCCAGTGCCGGCGTCGGCATGCTGCCGACCTACTATCTGGGTGACGACCTGCACGCTGGGCGCTTGGTGCAGTTGCTGCCGGACCATGAACCGGACGTGCTGGGCATCCACGCGATCTATCTCTCGCGTCAGCACCAACCGCTGGCCTTGCGCCTGCTGGTGGATTTTCTCGCGGCGCGCTTTGCCGGCGAACCCGCACCGTGGGACTTGGCGCTACAAAGGTAGACTCGTACGTGAATTTTAGGAGAACGACATGACCCCTTTGCTCCAGATCGTGGCGCTGATGCGCGAAGGCCGTTGGGACGAGGCTCACAATCTCGTCCAGCTCGATGATTCAAGCGCTGCGGCCTGGCTGCATGCCTTGTTGCATGTGCAGGAGGGGGATCTCGAAAACGCCGAGTACTGGTACGGAAAATCAGGACGCAACTTTCGCAGTCGAGGCACGCTCGGCGAGGAGCTGGATGCGCTGGAGGCCAGTCTTCGAAGCCCGATGGCGTAGCGCATGAATTCCATCGGGGGCTCCCGTTGCGCTAAAGCCCACGACTTCCACGCGAATTACGTCTCACCGCGAGGTTATGTCCGCTCTACTCTGGAAGCCGCCATTGATAGAGCGCAGGTCTGAATGACGCTTGTGGATTGCTCGGAGTCATTGCGCGCAGAACAACCAAGCAAATGAAACAGCGGCTTGGTGCATCGCAACAAGGCGGCGTCCACCCTGGGCGCAAAGTCTATGAAGGGTGAGAGGCGACCTGTCTCACCTCTGTGTCCACCGGATAATCCGGATACCCGAAATATTTTGTTGTCCTCCGCGGCGAATCGGAAATCGACACGAAGGCGCGAGATCCGCATGTTGCTTGGCTTCCACGGCAGTCTTTCCCAAGATGCCCGTCCTGATTGCCTCTCAGGGCATCTCTGTTATTCGGTTTTCACGCTCTGCGCTTCACGCAATGCGTCGGCGGGTTGTGTAGTCGCCTGCTCAGCCAATTGCTCGGTGTTGTTGCGTGGGCTGATGCCTTGTTTCAACAGCTCCTTTAAGGGCTGGGATGGTTTGAATCCGGCTGCGGTCAGGGGCAACCGGGGCTTTGGCTTGCCAGCCGAACATCTTCAGATAACAGGCGACGCTGCCGATGGCTCCGGCATAGGACCCCTTGATCCCCAGCGGACTGACACCGTTTTCCTGCCAGAACCGCAGTTCGCTGCCTAAGCACCTTTCGTTGACGAAGCACACGCGGTAAGGCTGCCAAGAACGTTGTTGTTCGGGAACCCGCCGCTTGCCTGGGTGCTTCAAGCCATGAACCAATCCGTCAGCGTGTTGCCTTATCCACATAGGCTAACTCCAACTTGTTGCCTCGCTCACGCGCCCGGTGCGACTGGAACTGCACAATGATGACTTCGCGCTCTGACCGGCAAACCACGCTCGGCAAACTGAGCCCACCGCGGCTTGGCCGCGTCATTGGTCGTGACCGCTTGTTTGCCGAAATTGAACAGTATTCCGCCGCGCCAGGCCTTTGGATCGCCGGGCCACCCGGCATCGGCAAGACGACGCTAGTTGCCACTTACCTCGATACGTACTCGCTACCGTGTCTATGGTTGCAGCTTGACGCCGCTGATGTTGATCCGGCGACTTTTGTTCACTTCCTGCGCGTAGCAGCAAAGCGACTGGTACCACGACGCCGGTTGCGTGTGCTTTTACCGAGCGCTGACGACCTCCGCGATGTGCCCGGATTCATTCGCCGCTGCTTTCGGCGGCTCGCGCTCACGCTCGACCGGCCCTGGGTGCTGGTACTCGACAACGTGCAGGAACTCGGCCAGGCGCCGCTCCTGCACGCCGGCATTGCCGCCGCGCTAGCCGAGTTGCCTGAGCACACGCGCCTGATTGCCATTAGTCGCGACCCACCCGGCGCCGAATACGCGCGAGCACTCGCCGGCCAGCAACTGGCACTGATTGAGGCGGCCTCCTTGCGCTTCAACGAAGACGAAACGGGTGAGCTGGTGCAGTTGCACGACCGCAACTGGCCCGCCGCCGCATTGCGCCAAGCCACCGATGGCTGGGCGGCGGCCATGATCCTGTGGCTCGCGGCGCGCAACGACCTGGGCGCCGACGACGCCATGCTCGGCGACACCGCGCGTGACCGCCTGTTCGCCTTCTTCGCGGGTGAGGTGATGGAGAAGATGGCCGCGTCGGATGCGGACTCGCTGATGCGCATCGCCTTCCTCCCCAGCGCCACCTCGGCGATGGCGGTCGCCATCAGCGGCAACACGCGTGCCGGCGATTTGCTTGCCAATCTGGCACGGCGCAGCCTGTTCACGGATCGCCGTGACAGTAGCGCATCGGCCAACACCACGGGCCACCCGCCGACGTACACGTTCCACGCCCTGTTTGGCGAATTCTTGCGGGCGCATGCAGCGGACATGCTGGGTGCCGAGGCCCTGCGGACATTACGCCTCAACGCGGCGGAGATGCTCGCCGCACATGGCCGTGCGGATGTCGCCATCGCTCAGCTCATTGAAGCCAGCGCGTGGGGCGAATCGCTGGCGCTGATTGTTGCGCAGGCTGAACGCTTCGTGGCCCAAGGGCGCAGTGCCACGGTTCGCGACTGGATACTGGCGCTGCCCGAGGACGCGCGCACCAACCCGTACGCGTGGTACTGGCTGGGCTACTGCGAACTGGCCGGCAATCCCGCTGACGCGCTGCGCCATATCGAGCGCGCGTATCAGGGTTTCGTCGCGGCTGGCGACGTGCTCGGCGCCTTCTATAGTGCCGCAGCGGCGGCCGACGCAATCATTTTCCTCGGCGCCAGCCTTGACGCCCTCGAACCGTGGATGCCGGTACTCAAGGAGCACGCCCCCGCTTATCTGCTTCAGCGCAATAACGACACCGACCTGCGGGTGCTGCCGGGTCTGCTGGCTGCATTTGTTCATCGCGAAACCGCTCACCCACTGACTGCACCCCTTGCCGATCTTGCCGAGCGCATGCTCGACCAGCCGCTCGGCGCCAGCCAGCGCATCCTGCTCGGCACGCTGGCGTATTACCTGTTGTGGACCGGGCAAATGCTGCGTCTCGAACGCATCATCATCAAGATCGACCGCATGTGCACTGAAAGCGATGCGGCGCCCGCGACACTGCTACGCTGGTACAACGTCGGCGTGCTTATCCGCTCCCTGATCGGCCGCGTCGACGAAGCCCTGCAGCACGCCGGCCAAGCACTGGCCCTCACCGCGCAGAATCCGGGGCCGATGCGCGTAAAGGCGCATCTTTCGATGGTGCTGGCGGCCATCGCGGCGCGTGACGCTGAACTGGCTCGCAGGCATCTCGTGGCGACCTCGGGTCTGATCAATCCAAACAATGCCATCGATGCAACGACCTACGAATTTCAGCGCGGGCTGCTCATGCTGCTCGATGGTGACTGGGGCAGCGCGGCCACGCTGATGCGCTCGGCGGTGGCCAGCGGCCGCGCCAGCGGGTGGCCGCTACGCGAACACATTGCGCTGTTCGGTCATGCCCTGGCGGCGACCCAGGCTGGCGCCCTGGACGAAGCGGAAGCCGCACTGCAGGCCGCGCTGCGGCATCATTTCTACACCGTGTGCCGTTGGCACCACTGGCTTGCCGCGCTGATCGAGGCCAACCTGGCCGATCGCAAAGGCGAGCGGGCGCGTTGCCTGTCTGCGCTGGCGCGTGCGTTTACCGTCGGTCAGCAATCCGGCTTCGATTTTGGTCCGCTGCTTTACTGTTGTGGCGACGTCATGTCACGCCTCGCGTCGCTGGCTTTGGCGCATGACATCGACACCGCGTTTGGGCAGCGCATCATTCGCCGCTATGCCCTCCCGGCACCGCCGGGCGCGAGCGAACGCTGGCCCTGGCCTATCCGCATCCGTACCCTCGGCGGCTTCAGCATTGAGCGTGACGGTGCGCCGGCAGCGGCGGCGCGCAAGGAAAGCCGCAAGCCGCTCGATCTATTGAAGCTGGTGATCGCGCTCGGCGGTGAGGCGGTTCCCGTGGCACGGCTGTGCGCGGCGCTGTGGCCCGAGGCACAAGGCGACGCGGCGCGCAATTCGTTCGACAATACCTTGCATCGCTTGCGCAAACTGCTTGGCGGCGACCCGCATGTGCCGCTGCGGGCCGGCGGCCTGGGTCTCGATGCCGCCACCTGCTGGACAGATATGGCGGCGCTTGAAGTCTGTTTCGCGGCGGTTGGCCAACTCGCTCCGGGCGCCGATGCCGAGCAGGTTCTGGCGCTGGCCGAGCGGACGCTGGCGCTCTGGCGAGGCGAGTTTCTTGCCGGCGAGGACGACTTGCCCGACGTGCTGGCGGCGCGCACGCGTATCCAGGCCAAATTTACCCGCCAGATGAGCGCGCTGGGTGTCAGGCTCGAAACCATCGGACAGCACGCGGCGGCCGTACTCATTTATCAGCGCGTCGTCGAGCAGCAACCTCTCGCCGAGGACATCTATCGTCGCCTGATCACCAGCCTGCTGGCTCTGGAGCAACGCGGCGAGGCGTACGAAGTCTATCGCCGCTGTCGGCAGCAACTGTCCGTGCTGCTCGGCATCGCCCCGGCTCCCGAAACCGAAGCGCTGGTCGCGTCGCTGCGCAATCTCTAAAGAACGAGCCACAAAGCGCGCCCTGAGGTATTCTGCGCACTCTGGCCGCACCGTACGCCACCGTGTTTTACCAACGGGCTACGGAAGCACGCTGTTGCCGCCGGACCAACTTGAATTGCTTCGGACATTGACATGAGCCTCGTGTCGTCTCAATTGCGCCGGTGTAGTCCACCCCATGAATGAATCGCCTTTGGCATAACGCACTCGATGGAGCACCCTTGAACACCCCTAGCCAACAGACCAGCCGCAAGGCGCAAATCGACGCTGTTCTTCTTAAATTGCAAGGTGTCAGCGCAAAAAAAATCAACGATCTTGACGCCTACTTCGTCAACGACAAAATGTTTGCCTGCATCAGCGGAAGCGGCGTTGGACTGCGTGTTCCTGCGGCCTCCGCGACCGAGTTGCAATTCTCAAGAAGCAACGTCGTTCCATTTAAACCCGGCGGGATGACCAGCACGCGGGAGTGGATTCAAATCGATCGAGCCGACGCGGCCGACTACGAACACGATCTCGAATTATTCCAAGCCTCGCTTGAGTTCGTAAAAGGCAGCCGGACCCGGTAATTTCGCGGCACCGCGAAGGGCCACTTGCTTTTTCGCCGGACTACAACTGGGGTGGTGAGCGCTCCATCGTGATTCTCGCAGGCCATGTCAGATGCCGAACCAATAGCGATTTCGCTTGCCCGCCTGAACGGTTTCGGCGGGTTTTCTATCTCGGCGACCGCACGTCGACACATTGGCTATTGTGCCTAGCCCATGCCAACTGGCGTGGCTCAGTGCCGATCAACAGCTTGCCTCCTGGCCGGGAGCGGTAAACACTTGATTTCGACCGGAGTTCTTGACACTGTACAACGCATCGTCGGCGCGCTTGAGCAGGCTGTCCACCGTGGCATCCTCGCTGGAAAGTGAAGCAAGGCCAAAGCTCGCAGTAATATTGACCGTCTGATGGCCAGCAGAAATAATCGCTTCGGACTCGATTTCTTTCCGCGCTCGTTCGGCCCAAAGCAATGCATTGCTGAGGGTCGTCTCTGGCAAGACAACCAGGAATTCCTCGCCACCCCATCGGCATAATGTGTCGGCGTCACGCAGCGTTTTCAAGATGGTTTCGACCACAGAATTCAACACAAGATCACCGTAGGCGTGGCCATACGTGTCATTGATTACCTTGAAGTGATCGAGATCGATCATTGCCACACTCAATACGTGGCCAAAACGTCCACAACGCTGGATTTCGTTACTCAAGATCGCTGCACCATGCCGACGGTTGAAAATCCCGGTCAATGAGTCATGCGTCGCTGCCTGCTGGAGTTGTTCAATCAGCTTGGTTCGTTCGGAAATATCGCGAATGACAGCGGTCATCTCGATCTCGTTGTTGACTTTAATCTTCGAAATTGATACCTCGATATCAATCTCACGGCCGTCTGACCTAAGCGCACGGACCGGCGCGCGGACTTGCATCGGTCGAACATTGACCGGCGAGCGCCTGAAGGAATTGACGTGCCGACCATGAATCTCTCTGTGTTCCTTCGGGATAAAACGCGACAAGTGGTCTCCAAGCACGCTCTCGCTCCCGATCCCGAAAATATCCCGGGCCGAGTCATTCAGCATTTTGATGTTCTGATCCTGGTCGACTGTAATAATGCCGTCGTAAGCCGTCTCAACGACCGCTGCGTAGCGCTCGCGAGCCACCTCAAGTGTTTGCTCGAGCAACTTCTTGTCAGTAATTTCGATCAGCGTGACGATCATCCGCTGGCTGTCGGAGCGGTCGGAAAGAACGGGCGATACAAGGAACCGCCACCAGCGACTCATGCCTTCACGTTCGATCAGCAGTTCGGTTTCTTGCGGGAACTGCTTCTCAGTGCTTTCGGCGAGACAGGCGCGAATCTGTTTCTCAACGTAGCGCGGAAGGAACTCCTCAAGGGATCGGCCGATACAATCAAGCACGGGTTTCGCTGTAATCTGCTCAAACAGAGAGTTTGCGCTGACAAGCTCCGCGCTTCCCGGATGCCTGTTTCGTTGTGTAACAAGAATTGCAAATGCAGCGCCAATCGTTTCCAGCGACGCGGACACCTCGGCATGAGTGCAGGTCCGGAACATTTAGCAGCTCCCTACTAATTGTCGGCACCGGCAAATCCAAGCGTGCCCAGTGCGTATGTGCGCCTACCTTTGAGCAAAGAAAGCTAGCCGGCCAAGCAATCAATTCAATTGGGTAGAGCGCTTTCTAACGTCTCTGTGCTTCGGACTATCCGCTTCTATCAAAGTTCCTGCCTGCGTTAAATGCGCGGTGTCTGCCGAGTCTATTTCCGGCAATCCTGCGTCACTCTCTTCTACGCCACATCCAGTCTGCTGCTGCACGGCACCTTTTTTTGTCTATTGGATAGTCTGGGTTTATCCTGCTTCGGCCATGGCTTTTTGCACCAGAGCCAAAGGGCTGTCGGTCGCAGCGAGTAGGTCAGCCAGCAAGGCCTCGTCTACGTCCATGTAACCTTCGTATTCCGCCAGATTGCGGCGCTCATGGCACAACGCGAACAGGCGGACCTGCGCCTTGCTCACATCGAGGGTATGCATCAGACACTGAAACACCAGATAGCGCTTATCCTAGCGGTAGCCTTGCTGGCGCAAAGCCGTCAGCCCCAAGGCATGGGCGCTTTGTAGGCCAGATCGAAGCGACTGGCGAAAGACAGCAGCGGGCTGTGGCGTCCTTCACGGTAAAGAGGCATCGCTAAGTGGCAGGGTCTTCATGATGGCGTCGATAAGTCCCAAAAAGGGAATTCAAAGTCCCTTTTTGGGACTTATCAAGCGGTCCGGCGATCTGACGATCACAGGCGCAATTCAACGTGTTGGACGGAAAGACGAAACGCACCGTCGCTGTAGGGCGTGAAGCGCGAAGCGTTGCGCGCCGTTCATCTGTTTTTCTGGTCGAGGCCGGCGGGTGCGAACTGGAAGCAGTGAGTTCCGAAGTACGAGCGCGGAAGGGAAACGCAAAAAGTGACCGGCCCGGGAGGCGCATGGAATGGCGGCCTACAGAATCGACAGGTCTGGAAGCTAATATTCATGCGCTTCTCCAGGGTATCGCATTTTTTGCCAGTAAACAGAGATAGTTGGCTTTCAGCCGCTACTGGGCGGGAGGCCGGCCATGCTTGACTACTCTGATGTCATCGGGCGGGATTCGGACACAAACGGTCATTGCCAATAATTGAGAATGGAACCCGTGCTGAAGTCACCGGCATCGCCGACGGTGCGAGCCGCAGATTTGCAGCCTCCGTCGCGATCAAACCGCGTTCTGGCGGTCGACCAGAACGCCCGTTTCTAAGCGATTTCTATGATCAGGTCACGTAGCCTTGAGTCACGGGAGGTCCATTGTGGCGCTCCAGTGAACGAAGGAGGTCCCATGCTCCACGATCCGAATTCACCGACTACTCAAGGCGGAAGCACAGCGACAGAACGACTGGGCACACCGATCCCGAACATCAGCACGGCGAGCCTTCCGGAGCGAACGACAACATCGTTGGCGGGTGCAGCGGTTCCTCAACCCGCCACCGACCACCCATGGGACGAGGCGGCCGAGGGGTGGAACCGGCATGGTCCGCTCGTCAGTGAGTGGTTACGCGATGCAACACGTGCCATGCTCGACGCGGCCCGTATCGGATCGGGCTCGCGGGTGCTCGACATTGCGGCAGGCGCTGGCGATCAGACGCTCGACGTCGCACGTCGCATTGGCACAAGTGGCCAATTACTAGCGACCGATATTTCGGCGCGCAGCCTTGCTCTGGCTCAAGACAAATTACGTGTCGCCGGCTTCGACGGAGTTGAAACGCGGGTCGCTGACGCGCAAGCGCTCGATCTGGCCGGTGCCGGATTCGACGCCGCCATTTGCCGGCTCGGCTTGATGTTCTGCCGTGCGCCACTCGACGCGCTGCGCGGCGTTCGGGCCGCGCTCAAGCCATCAGGACGTTTCAGCGGCCTTGTCTTCGCCGGGCCGCAACACAATCCGTGCATTGCCACCCTGGTCTCAACAGCCAGGCGACATGCGGGCTTGCCTCCGGCATCGCCCGGCGAGCCGGGAACGCTGCTCAGTCTGGGCCAAACCGGGTTGCTTGCGGAGCTGCTTGAAACGGCGGGTTTCGTCGACGTCGAGGTTCGTGCCATGGCGGCACCGATGCGACTACCGACTTGCCAAGATTACATCGACTTCGTCCGCACGGCGGGCTTGCCGATCATGGCCATTTTGGCGCCACTTTCTGCGGCGGCGCAGGCCGGCGCCTGGCGCGACATGGCGGCGCAACTCGACCAATTCACGACACCTAGCGCTTGGGTAGGGCCGAACGAGCTGCTGCTGTTTGCGGCAGCCCGACCGGCTTCCCTCGCCGAAATGGATTATCCGGCCAGCGCTTGATGACGGCCTTAACTTCAACAACGGAGAAAACCATGACAACTCATTTGAAGGCTCGCTACACGGTCGCGATTTGTGTAGGACTGGCGCTCTGCGCAGCGGTGTCTGAAGCTTCCGCCACCATGATCGGCGGAGTGGCAGCCGCGCATGCCGGTGGCAGTCCAGGCTGTCAGGACACCAAGGTAGTGCCGCTTACTACGGTGCAAAACAGCGTTGCCCTGAGCGCCAGCACGGCCTGTCTGGGCGAATCCGCCTCGGTCGATCTGTATGCGGACGCGGCCACGACATCGATCGGCGTGAAATCGGCCGCAAATCCAGCTGCGGGTCTTGGCACGCAAGGGAACGCGTTCGTTGGACTCATCGACCGATGGGTTTTCACGCTCCCTGCGAGTGTTGCCACCGGCACCATTCTGTCTTTCCCGGTGTCATTCACACTGGATGGCAGCGTAGCGCTGGGTTCGACCTACCGCAGTAACTTTTTACGCTATATGGATTACGTTTTTACAATCTCGGACCCTCAGCAAGGCTATTCCCAATTCCAGCAGACGTTCCAGAAGACAGGAAGCATCACGAGTCCGGGTGTGTACGCGGACACGTTCTCCGGGATCATCAACCTGATTAACCGTGGTCCGGGTCTGGGAATGCTGGCCGACGTCGAAATGAACTTGTGGATTCCCGGTCTTGAGTCGGGATTAATCGACTTCTACAACACCGCGAAGATATTTCTCGATTTGCCGGCCGGGGTCAGCGTGACGACCTCCACCGGCCTGCCCGTGATTTTCGGTGAGCCGCCGGTGGGGCCGGAGCCGGGCAGCGTGCCCGAACCGGCTACCTGGATGCTGTTGATGGCTGGTTTGGCCGGGGTGGTCGGTTGCAGACGCCGTCCGAGCGCAATGGCTAAGTCGATGCGGTCCGGTGTTGCCTTCCTGGCCTTGTTCGTCAGTCTGCCGTCGATGGCACAAGAGCCGGGCACCGCGAAGCCCCAGTTGCTCTTGAAAGAGCTTGTGCAAGGTATGCCGAGGAGCGAGCGGCAGGAGGTGCGCGTCTTCACGGCGAGCTTCAAACCGGGCGACAAGACGGTGTTTCACACGCACCGCTTCCCGGTGACGGTCTATATTCTGGAAGGTGCATTCACCCTGGAACTTGAAGGGCATGAGCCCGTTACGGTGACCGCAGGTCAGGCGCTCGTGGAGCCAGCGAACGTGCAGATGACCGGATACAACCGCAGCACGAGCGAACCCTTGCGGGTCGTTATCTTCTATGCCAGTGATCCAGACACGCCGTTTCTTGATCTCATTCATTAGCGGTAGGGCATCAATTGGGCCAGCCTTTGATGCTTCTGAGCGATGAGAAAGGGATGCCTTTATAGCGAAAACCAGGATCGCTATCTATTCAAACCGCCTCAAAACGACCGTCGATTGGCGGTCTAAGGGCAGCATGTCGCGAGAGCCGCATGGTCATTGGCTTTCACGGCAGCCATTCCCAAGATGCCCGTCCTGATTGCCTCTCAGGGCATCTCTGTTATTCGGTTTTCACGCTCTGCGCTTCACGCAATGCGTCGGCGAGCTGGAATACCGACATGGCGTAGAAGCTCGACCGGTTGTAGCGCGTGATGACGTAGAAGTTGTCGAAACCGATCCAGTACTCCGTCGGCTGATCGGGTGTCACGAGGTCGATCAGGGCGGCGGGTTGTGTACTCGCCTGTTCAGCCAATTGCTCGGTGTTGTTGAGTGGGCTGATGCCTTGTTTCAACAGTTCTTGCAAAGGCTGGGAGGGTTTGAAACCTGCGGCGATCAGTGGCAATGGATCGCCGTCAACCCTGGCCGGGATGGCAACCGGGGCTTTGGCTTGCCAGCCGAACATATTCAGATAGCGGGCGACGCTGCCGATGGCGTCGGTGGCGCTGCCGCGCAGGTCGATCTTGTCGTCGCCATCAAAATCCACGGCAAAGCGGCGCTGGCTGCTGGGCATGAACTGCGGAATGCCGATAGCGCCGGCGTAGGAGCCTTTGATATCCAGCGGGCTGACGCCGTTTTCGCGCGCCATGAGCAGGAATTGTTCGAGTTCGCTGCGGAAGAAGTCGGCGCGCGGCGGGTAGTCGAAGGCGAGGGTGGCCAGCGCTTCAAGCACGCCGAACTTGCCCATGTTGCGGCCGTATTCGGTCTCGACACCGATGATGGCGACGATGATTTCCTGCGGCACGCCGTAGATGGCTGCGGCGCGCGTCAGTTCGGCGGCGTTTTCCTGCCAGAAACGCAGCCCGCTGGACAGCCGCCTTTCGTTGACGAAGCGCACGCGGTAGCGCTGCCACGAGCGTTGTTGTTCGGGTACGGCCGCCGGCTGGATGGCGCGCAGGACGGTGGCGTTGGCGTGAATGCTGGCGAACTGGCGCGTCAGGTGGGCGACGTCGAATCCGTGTTGCTGGTGCATTTCAAGGATGAAGGCGCGTACTTCGGGGGCAGCGCTGAATGGGGCCGGCTTAACAGGTGTCTTGGCGGCGTGGCTGCTGAGCGGGAGCAGCCCAACCAGTAGTCCGACCGACAGGGTGGTCAATGTTTTTTTCAACTCGTGTTTCTCCGTGATGATGATTGCAGGTGACCTGAACTGATTTGAAAGCCGTCATTCCGGGCTCTGCATTTCCTTCGGTCACTTTCGCCGGAATGACGGACTGGGGAAATCAGCGTTTCAATAGTCGCCGTGTGCATTCCTTTAAATACTGCAGTTGTTCTGGCTTGCCCGTGCCGTAATGCAGATCGGCGAAATGGCCGGCCGCTTCAAATGTAAGTGCGCCGAGTTCAGGCCGTTCGCGGGCGACGCGTGCGGCAAAATCAAGCGGTCCTTCCCAGTCGGCGCGGATGATGCCTAGTCGTTTGAGCCGTTTGCAGAAGCCTTGCCAGGCCCGTTGCGCGGGCGTTGCCGTCTTGCGCTGGTAGAGCGTCCACAGTGTGACTATCAGTAGCGCGATTCCACAGAGCGTCGCCAGCGCGGCCGTCATGTTGCGCCAGTCGGGTTCGTTGAGCCCCAGCCGGCTGAGCACCTCGCGCTGCCGCTGCGGATTGTACCCGAGCACCCACTGGTTCCAGGCATTGTTTGTCGCCTCCCAGCGGTTGCGCAGGTCGCGCAGCCAGTCGGTGTCAATGCGCAACAGTGCCGGCAGCGGGTCGCTGGCGGGCAGGGCGGCTTCGATGCCCTGTTCGATGCGCGAGGGGGCGACGGCCGCCGTCGGGTCGACGCGAATCCAGCCTTTTTCAGCCAACCAGATTTCGGCCCAGGCGTGTGCGTCGGATTGACGGACGGTGAGGTAGCCGTCGACCGGATTGATTTCGCCGCCTTGATAGCCGGCCACTACGCGCGCCGGAATGCCTGCTGCGCGCATCAGAACAACGTAGGCCGAGGCGTAGTGTTCGCAGAATCCGCGCCGGGTGGTGAACAGGAAATCATCGACGGCGTTCTGGCCGAGCAGCGGCGGTTGCAGGGTGTAGAAAAATTTCTCCTGCCGGAAGAAGAGCAGAGCGGCGTTGGAGATCATCTCCGGCGACTTGAACTTTGCTTGCCATTCGGTAGCGAGTTGGCGGGTGCGCGGGTTGAGTTGCGGCGGTAGTCGCAGCGCCTGTTGCAGGATGGCCGGTGTTTCCTGTCGATTGACCACGAAATCGGGCGACGAGGCGAAGGCGAAGCGGGCACGGATCTGAACCGGTTCTCTAGCCCGCGTTTCGAAGGTAGGGGAGAGAGCGCTTTCCGCCGGCAATTTGACCGGCATGTCGAGCGCCAGCAGCCAGCGCTGGTTGTGCGGTTCGAGCGTAGTCACGTAGTTGTAGCTTTTCCCCTGTGCTTCGATGGCCGGGGCCTTCCCTTGAGTCTGCATGTAATTCGGACGCGACCGCCAGGTTTCGCCGTCGTAATCGACCATGACCGGGCCGCGCCAGTAAAGGCTGGATCTTTCCGGCAGGCCGTCGGAAAACTGGACGCGGAAGGCGATGGCCCCGGACTGGATCAGGTTGTTCAACGAACCCGGTGACATCCGGTCGGAGAGGCCGGTGAGGCCGGAATGGGCGTCCTGCGGCAAGCCCCAGAGCGGACCTTGGACGCGCGGGAAAAGCAGGAAGGCAATCAACATGAAGGGGATGGCCTGCACGAGCAGCAGCGCGGCGTAGCGGAGGATGTCGCTGACGGGCTGCGTGCCGACATGGACGCGGATGAGCGTGGCCGTGAGCAAGGTGGCGGCGCCGAACAGCCAGAGTCCGGTCGGAATGCTTTGCGAGTAGAAGTAATGGGTGAGCAACAGGAAAAATCCGAGCATGACAACGACCATCGAATCGCGTCGCGTACGCATTTCCATGGGCTTCAAGGCCATGAACAGGACCAGCAGGGCAACGCCCGAGTCCCTGCCGAACAGGGTGCGGAATTCCCAGCCGATGCCGGCCACGCTGGCAACGACCAGCAAGATCAGCAGCCAGCGAGCGGGTAACGGAGCGTTGGTGTGCCACAGCCAGCCGCGCCAGAGCAGTACGCTGCCGACCAGCAAAGACAGCCACAGAGGCTGGTGGCTGGCGTGCGGAGCGGCGGTGGCCACGGCCACGGCCAGCAGCCAGGGTATGGCGTTGCGTTCAAGGGGAACGATGGGTTTAGAGATCTTTTTCGCCATACAGCGCCAGAACTTCCAGGCAGGCATCACGGTGAGTTTTTCCCTGATTCGGCGAGAGTTCGCGGCCGGGCAGGCGTAAGCCGTAACGGGTCTGCAATCGCTCGGCGGCGATAACCCAACCGGCGAGAATCGAGAGTTGTGTTTCAGTATCGTCGGCTGGAATCTGCGAGAAATCGAACCACAGTTCTTCCGCCGCGCCACCGGCGAACTGCTTGATCAACAGCGGACGGTGGTCGATGTCGCGCGCCACGGCTTTCCAGGCGATATGACGCGGCGAGTCGTTCGGCTGGCGCAGACGCAGGCCGGTGAAATCCTCCTGGCCGTTGTCGCCATGCCGTTGTCCGGTATGCGATACCGAGGCGGGTGGCGGCAGCGGCGTTTCAATCGGATTAGGATAGACGAGACAGGAAAGCCGTGGGTGCGGGTAGCTCCATGCGTGAAACAAGCCGAGCGGATAGCGCGTCGATAAAGTAATGCGGCCGGGATCGAGGCGGCCACGCTTCGGCGCCGGACAGGGGATGGCGACAGACGCTTGCTTCCCTGCCGGGATGTCGAGGCTGACGCTGTCGTGTTGGCCAAAGGCCAGATCAAGCGAACGGCGATCCTGTCGATGCGTGTTTTCCAGATGCATCTGGAAGCGCGCGATGTCGCCGGCAAAAACCGGCTCGACGCGTCCCGGTGTCAGGCGCAGCGCCACCAGGTTGCGAAAGGTATGCACCATCGTCACCAGGCCGAGTCCGGCCAGCAGGAAAACCAGCGCATGACCGAGACTGAGGTTGTAATTGATGGCGCCGACCAGCATCAGGCCAAGGACGGCGCCGAACAGGAAGCCAGTGCGGGTCGGGACGATGAAGATTCGGCGCTGGTTGAGGACAATGGGCAGTTGTTCGTCGTGACCGAAACGAAACAGCCATTGCCGAAACGGCTGGACGATAGGCATCAGACGATGGGTATGGCGTGGATCAGCTTGGCGATATCTTCCGGACGGGCATGATTG
>JBBQAT010000073.1:0-20544 GCA_038316625.1 Burkholderiales bacterium | reverse complement strand
TCGAGGGCGGCCAGATGCTCGCGCCAGTGCGTGTCGAGATTCTGCAACATGACGTTACGCTCGAACTGATGGAAGCTATCGGCTCCCACCAACTCGACCTTGGTCTTGTAGACTGAATCGGCTTGCTCGATGATGCGTTTGAGCATCGGTTCATCGCCCAGCGTCGGCTCATTCTTGAACCAGTCGACAATCGGCAATTGCAATTGCAGTTCGGACGCCAGCTCTTTCTCAAGCGCCGGCAGATCCCATTGTTCCTCAACGCTATCGGCCGGAACATGACGCCGGAAGGTATCGACCAGAACGCCTTCACGCATGGCGGTGATGGTCTCCGAAATATCGTCGGTTTCCAGCAATTCATTGCGTTGTGCGTAGATGACTTTGCGCTGGTCATTCGCCACGTCGTCGTATTCAAGCAACTGCTTGCGGATATCGAAGTTGCGGCTTTCAACCTTGCGCTGCGCTGACTCGAGCGAACGCGAGACCAGCGGATGTTCGATGGCTTCGCCTTCCGGCATTTTCAGCCGCTCCATGATCGCCTTCAGGCGATCACCGGCAAAAATCCGCAGCAGCGAATCATCCAGCGCCAGATAGAAACGCGAGGAACCGGGGTCGCCCTGGCGACCGGAACGGCCACGCAGTTGATTATCGATACGGCGTGATTCGTGACGCTCGGAACCGATGATGTGCAAGCCTCCGGCGGCAACTACCTGGTCATGCAATTTCTGCCACTCGGCACGCATCGTCGCAATGCGCACGTCCTTGTCGGCGGCGTCAATCGCCTCGTCATCACGAATGGCGGAAATAGCTTTTTCCGGGTTGCCCCCAAGCACGATATCGGTTCCGCGACCGGCCATATTGGTGGCGATGGTGATCATGCCCGGACGACCGGCCTGAATGACAATCTCGGCTTCGCGCGCGTGCTGCTTGGCGTTGAGCACCTGATGCGGCAACTTTTCCTTGTCGAGCAGGGTCGAGAGAAGCTCGGAATTCTCGATTGAAGTCGTGCCGACCAGCACCGGCTGCCCACGCTCGCGACAGGCACGGATGTCGGCGATGATCGCGTCGTACTTTTCCTGTGCAGTCCGGAATATCTGATCGTTGTTGTCGATCCGCAACATCGGCTGATTGGTCGGAATCACCACGGTTTCCAGGCCGTAAATCTGCTGGAATTCGTAGGCTTCGGTATCGGCCGTGCCGGTCATGCCGGCGAGTTTGCCGTACATGCGGAAGTAGTTCTGGAAGGTAATCGAGGCCAGCGTCTGGTTCTCGTTCTGAATCGCAACACCTTCCTTGGCTTCAACCGCCTGGTGCAAACCATCCGACCAGCGGCGACCGGACATCAGACGCCCGGTGAACTCATCGACAATAACGACTTCCCCGTTCTGCACCACGTACTGCTGATCCCGCAGGAACAATGTATGCGCACGCAAGGCGGCGTACAGGTGATGGATGAGCAGGATATTGGCTGCGTCATACAGGCTGCCGCCTTCGGTCAAAAGGCCAACACGGGCGAGAATTTCCTCGGCGTGCTCGTGGCCTTCTTCGCTCATAAGAACCTGATGGCCCTTCTCGTCGACCCAGTAATCGCCTGGGCCGTTCTCTTCCTCACAACGCACCAGCATCGGCGCGACCTTGTTCATGCGTACGTAGAGTTCAGTGTGATCCTCAGCCTGACCAGAGATGATCAGCGGGGTACGCGCCTCATCAATCAGGATCGAATCGACCTCATCGACAATGGCATAGTTCAGCTTGCGCTGGACCCGCTCCCCTGAGGTGTAAACCATGTTATCGCGCAGGTAATCGAAGCCGAATTCGTTGTTGGTCCCGTAGGTAATATCGCAGGCAAACGCGGCTTGCTTGTCGGCATGATCCATCTGCGACAGATTGACACCGACCGTAAGCCCCAGGAAGCGGTGCAGACGCCCCATCCACTCGGCATCGCGACTGGCAAGGTAATCATTGACGGTAATGATATGCACGCCGTTCCCGGTCAGCGCATTGAGGTAGGCCGGCAGCGTGGCCACCAGCGTTTTGCCTTCACCGGTGCGCATTTCGGAAATTTTTCCATCGTGCAGCACCATCCCACCGACCATTTGCACATCGAAATGGCGCATGCCCAGCGCCCGCTTGCCGGCTTCGCGAACAACGGCGAATGCCTCTGGCAGGAGTGCATCAAGTGCTTCCCCATTCGCTACGCGGGCCTTGAACTCAGCCGTCTTGCCACGCAATTCGTCGTCAGAAAGCGCACTAATACCCGCCTCCAACACATTGATCTGACGTACTCGTGCAGAGTACAGCTTGATCAGCCGATCATTACGGCTGCCGAAAATCTTTTTGAGTAGGCCGGAAATCATTCTGGAGAGTGTTGGAGCGCGTTAAAAAGATGATTCTACCACGCACAACAGGCGCGGCGCGGCAGGAGCACCCTGGCACGTCATATTGCGAAGGAAGGTAGCCTACTGAGGGTGCCTGATGGTTGCCGAGAGGCGGGATTTCTTTGAAGAAACAGCCGTGACCCCAGACGAAAAACCAGATTTCGATTCTGCAGCAGTATTTAGCGCGAACTGTGATCCCATCTGCAGGAAACGGTCCGGATTCTGCGCCACGCCCCTGAAACGCACCTCGAAATGCAGGTGCGGCCCGGTTGAACGGCCCGTATTGCCGCTCGCGCCAATAAGTTGACCCCGCTTGATGAGTAGCCCCGCTTTGATGCTCATTTTTGAGAGGTGCGCGTAAACAGAGGAAAAATCGTTGCCATGGTCAACTTCGATCATATTTCCATATTGCGGATGGTATTCGGCGGTCACCACAACCCCTCCAGCAGAAGCGAAAACAGGTGTTCCCTGGTCGGCAACAAAATCTATTCCCTCATGCATCGCGCCAACACCAGCGATAGGGTCTACGCGCCGACCGAAAGTTGAACCGATATGATTTGCAGCAATCGGCGTAATGGTTGGCAGCAATACGGTTTTGATTCGCCGCTCCATCAACTGCGACTCGAGCGCGGTCAATGCGTCGCTGCGTTGCTCGACAATCTCCGCGAGACGATCAATCTCGCCCTGAAATTCGCTGGCTGAAAGTGGCCGCGAAAGGTGGACCAGAGGACCACCCTGCCCATCCTTGCCGACCACCTCGTTTTTCGGCGGATTGACTCCCGTCAGCTTGGAAATTCGTTCGCCCAGCGAGTCCAGACGCATCACCTGCGCCTGCATTTCGCCCAGCTTCACCGCCATCGAAGAAATGTTATCCCGAACATATTCTTCGGCCTTGAAGTTCCGAACCTGCTCCTCTTGCCGAACCTGCGGAGCCAACTCTTCTGAAAAGGGGAGCCTGAAGTGAATGCCAATCCAGGCAAACAGAAAAGGGGTAAGGAAACACAGGCAAATGAAGCCGGCCGCAACGGCCAATAGCTGGCGGCGGGAAATATGCAGTGTCCTGGCAGTTGCCAGACAACTGGGGACAAGAATAATATGCACGTTGCCTCTCCTCGAAGTTCCCGATGCAAAACTCCCTCGAAAACTATCTGGAAGCAGCCGATGGCGCCGGCAAAGTGTTGGCGCACGCAAGACTGCTCATCAAACTGACGCACCTCTATCAGGAGATTGCGCCGGCACACCTAGGCCAAGCAAGCAGCCTGGCCAATTTCAAATCAGGAATTATCGTTATCCACGCCGTCAGCGGCGCTGTTGCAGCCAAGTTGCGCCAGCTGGCACCAACCTTGGCCGATGGTTTTTCTAAACGGGGGATTGAGTGTAATGGCGTTCAGGTCAAAGTGCAAGCCCATAAAATAGACATGCAATCAAGCACTTCTACCCAGAAGCCGCTGAGCCTGAAAGCCAGCCGTGAGATTGAAGGCTTGCGCGACTCACTACCAAGCTCTCCGCTAAAGACCGCCTTGGAAAACCTGTTGGCACACGCCGCTAAAGAGGAATAATGCCCCCCCGCTTCAGGTCAAACAGCAGGCAGTTCCAGCCAGCGCGCAACGGCTTGCGGTGCCTGCGCATAATCCTCGAAGGACGCATATTCCCAGGCATCCGGGCTATTCAGCAATTCGCGCGCCAAGGCGTTATTCAGCGCATGGCCGGACTTGTGGGCCGAAAAGGATGCCAACAGCGGATGTCCGAGCAGATAGAGGTCGCCTATCGCGTCAAGCACCTTGTGCTTGACGAACTCATCGCTATAACGCAAACCATCAGCGTTCAGCACGCGATATTCGTCGAGCACCACGGCATTGTCCAGACCACCGCCTTGAGCCAGTCCGTTTTCGCGCAACCACTCAACTTCCTGCATAAACCCGAAGGTGCGGGCCCGTGACACTTCCCGAACATAGGAATGTTCGGCGAAATCAATGGTCACTTTCTGACCGGTTCGATCAATGGCCGGGTGATTGAAAACGATGGAAAAAGTCAGTTTGAATCCATCGTAAGGCTCGAAACGTGCCCATTTATCGCCGGATTTGTCGCTCTCGCGCACTTCAATCGGACGCTTGATGCGAATGAATTTCTTGGCCACCGGCTGCTCTTCGATACCGGCAGACTGGATCAAAAACACAAAGGGCGATGCCGAACCGTCAAGAATCGGCAATTCAGCCGCATCCAGATCAACAAAGGCGTTGTCGATACCCAAGCCGGCAAAGGCCGACATCAGGTGCTCGATGGTCCCAACTTTGACACCATCGCGCTCAAGACAGGAACACATGCGCGTATCGCCAACCATCAGCGCCGAAGCCGGCAGGTCGACGACCGGATCGAGATCGATACGGCGGAAAACAATGCCCGTATTGGGTGCAGCCGGACGCAGGGCCATCTTGACCTTGACCCCGGAATGCAGGCCAACGCCAGCGGCACGAATCAGCGATTTAAGGGTGCGCTGCTTAAGCATGTGATTGAAAAAATAGGGAATTGGCGAATTGTAGCACGGCGATGCCGTACTCCAAATCGCCAACGCCCTCATGCGAAAGAGTTGGAGGCTAAGTTTTAGTCCGCCTGCTTTCTCAAAAAAGCAGGAATATCGTAACGATCAACCCCGCTATTGGCCAATGCCTCAACCGTCGCGCTGCGCCCCTTGCGAACAACGGCTGGAACATCCAGATGGCTGTAGTCGATACCCTGTGACGAATGAGCAAAACCGCCATCGGTACCGGTTGCCTGCATCACCGGGGTATTGATGACTTCGAAGGTTTGCCGTTTGGATTGCGCCTGCCCCAGACCGGTGGCAACAACCGTGACGCGAATTTCTTCGCCCATGGTTTCGTCGTAAACCGCACCGAAAATGATGTGTGCATCGTCTGCAGCGAACTCGCGAACGGTGTTCATCACTTCGTTCACCTCCTTCATCTTCAAACCTCGTGTCGAGGTGATGTTCACCAGAACGCCCTTGGCACCGGAGAGATTGATACCTTCGAGTAGCGGCGAAGCCACGGCCTGTTCAGCGGCGATGCGTGCGCGATCAACACCGGATGCGTTGGCCGAACCCATCATGGCCATGCCCATCTCGCCCATCACGGTGCGTACGTCTTCGAAGTCGACGTTGACCAGACCGGGGAAGTTGATGATTTCGGCGATACCACCTACCGCGTTGCGCAAGACGTTGTCCGCTGCCTTGAAGGCATCGTCCATCGACACATCGTCACCGAGCACATCCATCAGTTTGTCGTTGAGGATGACGATCAGTGAATCGACGTTTTTCTGCAGTTCGGCAATGCCAGCTTCGGCAATTTTCAGGCGTTTGCCTTCAAAACCAAAAGGCTTGGTGACTACCGCAACGGTCAGGATACCCAACTCCCGCGCCACTTCGGCGACAATCGGGCCGGCACCAGTTCCAGTACCACCGCCCATGCCTGCGGTAATGAAGACCATATGCGCACCCTTGATCGCCTCGGCAATCTGCGCGCGCTCTTCAATCGCGGCATCGCGACCCGCCTCGGGTTTGGCACCAGCACCCAGCCCCGTCTTGCCTAGACGAACCTTTTTGTGCGCGACGCTACGCTTGAGCGCCTGAGCATCCGTGTTTGCGGCGATGAACTCAACGCCCATCACCCCTTCGCGGATCATGTGATCAACTGCATTGCCGCCGGCACCGCCGACGCCAATCACCTTGATTACCGTACCCCAATCGCTACTTGATTCTTCTTTCTCGATGATTTCAAACATGGCTCTCTCCTCCGCAAAAAAACTGTTAAATAGTGATCAAAAATTCTTTTCAAACCAGGACTTCATCCGCCCGAACACCTGCTTCACATCCCGTGTTTCACGCACCTTCAGACCGCGCTTCCGTTGCGTCTGCGCTTCCAGCAGCAGACCGCAAGCGGTAGCAAAACGCGGGTTTTGCACAACATCGGCAAGGGCACCGTGATACTTCGGTATGCCCAGCCGAACCGGCATGTGGAAAACTTCTTCGCCCAACTCGATCATCCCCGGCATCACTGAGGAACCGCCGGTGAGCACGATGCCCGAGGACAACACTTCTTCGAAGCCCGAACGCCGCAATTCGGCCTGAATCAGCTCGAACAGTTCTTCGACGCGCGGCTGAATGACGTCGGCCAGCGCCCGGCGCGACAGCTTGCGCGAGGGGCGGTCGTCGACGCCGGCCACGTCGAGCACATCCTCGGGATCGGCCAGATCCGAGAGCGCGCAGCCAAACTTGCGCTTGATGTCTTCCGCTTCGCGCGTCGGCGTTCGCAATGCCATGGCAATGTCGTTAGTGATCTGGTCACCGGCAATCGGAATCACAGACGTGTGGCGAATGGCACCCTGTGTCCAGACGGCGAGATCGGTCGTACCACCACCAATATCGATCAAGCAAATACCCAGATCCTTTTCATCCTCGGACAGCACGGCATAGCTCGACGCCAGTGGTTGCAGTACCAGATCATTCACCTCCAGACCACAACGACGCACGCATTTGACGATGTTCTGCGCCGCAGAAACTGCCCCGGTCACGATGTGCACCTTGACTTCGAGGCGGAAGCCGCTCATGCCGATCGGCTCGCGAATGCCGTCCTGATCGTCGATGATGAATTCCTGCGTCAGGATGTGCAAAATTTCCTGGTCGGCCGGAATCGGCATGGCACGCGCAGTCTCAATAACGCGCTCGACGTCCATCGTCGTCACTTCCTTGTCCTTGATCGCCACCATGCCATTCGAGTTAAAACTCTTGATGTGGCTGCCGGCAATCCCGGTATACACGTCCTTCACCTTGCAGTCGGCCATCAACTCGACTTCCTGCAGCACACGTGAAATCGTCGCGACGGTATCCTCAATATTGACAACGACACCTTTCTTCAAGCCTCGGGAATCCTGCGACCCCATGCCAATGATGTTGAGCCGTCCTTCTGGAGTCACCTCGGCGACCAGCGCGACGATCTTCGTCGTGCCGATATCGAGTCCGACGATGATGTCCTTGTTGTCCCTGCTCATGGCTTTCCTTTGTTCTCAGTTACGGGCGCTATCGCAACGCGCAGCGCAAAACCATTCGGATACCGCATGTCCACGACGGCCGGCTTCTGTTTTGCCGCCGTCAGGACGCTCGGGTAGTACTCGACAAACCGCTCTAGACTCTGACGTACCGGCGCTTTTGGCTGCTGGCGTCCAAGCTCCAGGACCATCCCATCGTCCAGCCGCATCTGCACGGCCAAACGCGGAGAAACATTCACTGCTCGTGGCCAGCGCCCGATCGGCTTGAGCATCTCTTCGGCCTCCTGAAAATAGCCGAGCATTTCCGGAGCGATGCCGGTTGGGCCGAGCAGCACGGGCATCGGCGCTTCCGGGGGAACACTCATGGCCGCAGCGAAAACCTCGCCGTAAGAATTCACCAGTTGTCCCGTTGCCTGCCCCCAGAATGCTACTGGCACGTGTTCCTCGATGCTCACCTCGAGACTTGACGGCCACTGCCGCCTTACTTCGGCTCGCCGCACCCAAGGTAGCTGCTCCAGGGACTGGCGCACTGCCTCCAGATTGATGCTGAAAAAATTGCCGCGTAGCCGGCCGGCAAGCGAACGCTCCACTTCGTCGCGACGAACTTCCCGCAGTTCCTGGATGACGACCACCTCGCGCAATGGAAACAAGGGCAGACGCGCTCCCCAAACCACCGCAGCGACGACCAATGCAGCCGCTGCAGCTACAAGAAGCAGATCGGAAACGGCGGTCATCAATTGCGGTTTGTTCCACATTAATCATCCCAGCGTGGCCAGCGACAGTACGCGCATCACCAACTCGTCATAGGAAATTCCCGCCACGCGTGCCGCCATTGGCACCAGCGAGTGATCGGTCATTCCCGGTGAAGTATTCACTTCGAGGAAGTAGGCATTACCTTCTTCGTCCATCAAGAAATCGACCCGGCCCCAACCACGGCAACCCAGCACACGGAAAGCTTCCAGCGCCTGTGCACGTAACTCGAGTTCCCGCGATTCGGGTAAATCGCACGGGCAGCGGTAGACCGTGTCATTGCGAAAGTACTTGGCGTCGTAGTCGTAAAACTCGGTTGCCGGCTCGATCTTGATCGTCGGCAAGGCCTGCATGCTGTCACCTTCACCAACGATGGAGACGGTGTATTCACCACCGAGGATGCCCTTCTCGGCCATCACCAGCGAATCATATTTCGCGGCCTCCAGATAGGCGGCGCATAAACCACCTGGCTCACACACCTTGGAAACACCGATGGATGATCCTTCGCAAGCCGGTTTCACGAATATCGGCAGACCAAGCTGCTTCTCCACCGCCGCAAAATCGCTGTCGGCGTTGACCATGACAAACTCTGGAATAGGCAGGCCGACCGAGCGCCACAGCAACTTGGTGCGCCACTTGTCCATGCCCACCGCCGAGGCCATTACTCCGCTACCGGTGTAAGGAATGCCCATCAGTTCCAGCGCGCCCTGAATCGTCCCGTCTTCGCCATAACGCCCGTGCAACATAATGAATACACGGTCAAAGGCGCTCAGTTCATCAATCTTGCGCTCCGCTGGGTCAAAGGCTCTAGCGTCGACACCCCGACGCAGCAATGCCGCCAGCACTCGCGAACCGCTGTTCAGCGAGATTTCGCGCTCGGCGGACTTGCCACCGAATAGAACGGCCACTTTTCCGAAATCAACCATTGATCAGCCTTTAACCAACTTGCCAGGGACGCCACCAATTGAACCGGCGCCCATCGTGATCACCACATCGCCGTCACGGGCGGCGTCCAGAATGGCTTGTGGCATGTCGGCAATGCTTTCTACAAACACCGGTTCAATCTTGCCCGCCACGCGCAGCGCTCGCGCCAGCGCACGGCCGTCGGCAGCCACAATCGGCAGTTCGCCAGCGGCATACACTTCGGCCAGCACCAACGCATCGACGCCATTCAGTACGCCGACGAAATCTTCAAAGCAATCGCGTGTCCGCGTATAGCGGTGCGGCTGGAAGGCCAGCATCAGGCGACGGCCGGGAAACGCGCCGCGCGCCGCAGCAATCGTGGCCTTCATCTCGGCCGGGTGATGACCGTAATCGTCTACCAAAGTAAACGTGCCGCCACCGACAATCGCCACTTCACCGTGACGCTGGAAGCGCCGGCCAACGCCCTTGAATTCATCCAGCGCCTTGATGATGGCGGCGTCGGAAACGCCGACCTCGGTGGCCACGGCAATCGCCGCCAGCGCATTCAGAACGTTGTGCAAACCGGGCAGATTGAGCGTCACGGAAAAACGGCTCACGCTGCCATTGACGCGCACGCAATCGAACTTCATCTGGCCATCAGCCGCGACCACATTCTCTGCACGCACATTGGCACCGGCATCAAGACCGTAGGTCACGATCTGCTTGGAAACCTGCGGCATGATTTCACGCACATTGGCGTCATCGGAGCAAAGCACGGCCACGCCGTAAAACGGCAGGCGCTGCAGGAAATCGACAAAGGCTTGCTTTAGCCGGCCGAAGTCATGACCGTAGGTTTCCATGTGATCTGCATCAATGTTGGTCACGATCGATATTACGGGTGAAAGGAAGAGGAATGACGCATCGGACTCGTCCGCCTCGGCCACAATAAAATCGCCGGAACCGAGGCGCGCGTTGGCTCCCGCCGCATTGAGGCGACCGCCAATGACAAAAGTCGGGTCCATACCCCCTTCAGCCATGATCGACGCCACCAGACTGGTCGTCGTCGTCTTGCCGTGGGTACCGGCAATCGCAATGCCCTGCTTGAGACGCATGAGTTCGGCCAGCATCTGCGCACGCGGAACGACCGGAACCTTGCGCTCGCGAGCCGCCAGCACTTCCGGGTTATCGGCCTTGACCGCCGTCGATACGACGACAGCGTCCGCATCGGCAATGTTCTGCTCGGCGTGACCAACCATGGTGCGCACGCCAAGACCGGCCAGACGCTGAGTCGTCGCGTTATCCGCCAGATCTGAACCGCTGACTCCGAACCCGAGATTGACCAGCACTTCGGCGATACCACTCATGCCCGAACCGCCGATACCGACAAAGTGAATATTCTTTACTTTATGCTTCATTTCGCTAGCTCCTCGCAGACCCGGGCAACTTCGCTTGCCGCTTCCGGTTTGGCCATCGCGCGCGCGCGCTCGGCCATTTGCTGCAACTGACCACGCGAATAGTTGCGGATCAGGCTGATTGATTCGGGCGTCATTTCGTTTTGCGGCAGGAGAAACGCGCCACCCGCTGAAACAAGAAACTTCGCATTGAAGGTTTGATGGTCATCAACCGCGTGCGGAAAAGGCACCAGAATGCTCGCCACTCCGGCAGCCGCCAACTCGGCAACGGTCAGCGCACCTGAGCGGCAGATCACCAGATCGGCCCACTCATAGGCACCCGCCATATCATCAATGAAGGCCACACAATGGGCTTTTACGCCGGCCTCTTCGTAGTTACGCTGCAACTGCTCGATATGTCGTTCACCCGCCTGATGCACCACCTGTGGCCGTTCATCTTCAGGCAGCAGCCCGAGCCCCTTCGGCACCATTTCGTTAAGCGCCGTCGCACCGAGACTCCCGCCTAGCACCAGCAGTTGAAGCGGCTGGCTTTCGTCGGGGATACGTTCGGTCCGATCCGGCAGTTGGGAAATTTCAGTGCGCACGGGATTGCCGAGCCATGCGCTTTTCGGCAACGCATCCGGAAAACCACAGACAACCCGCGTCGCGACCTTTGACAACACCCGGTTGGCCAGACCAGCTATCGAATTCTGCTCGTGAACAACGAGCGGGCAGCCGGCCAACACGGCCATCATCCCGCCCGGAAAGCTGATATAGCCGCCCATGCCCAGCACGACATCCGGCTTGATGCGGCGAATCTCGCGCAATGCCTGCCTGAAACCCGAGAGCAAAGCGACAGGAAGCAGCAGTTTGCGCAACAAGCCCTTGCCGCGAAGCGCGCCAAAACGCAGCCAAGCCATTTCGTAGCCGCGTGACGGCACCAGCTTGGCCTCCATCCCGTCCGGATTGCCCATCCAGACGACATTCCAGCCCCGGCTCTTCAACAGATCGGCAACGGCCAAACCCGGAAAGACGTGACCACCAGTCCCTCCCGCCATAACGAGGAGCGTTTTACTCATAGCTTGCCTCCCCTCATCAACTGCCGGTTCTCCCAGTCAACCCGCAACAGGATCGCCAAAGCCACGCAATTGGAAAGTATTCCCGAGCCACCGAAACTCATGAGCGGCAAGGTCAGCCCTTTGGTTGGCAGGAGGCCCATGTTTACGCCCATGTTGATGAAGCCCTGTATGCCAATCCAGATACCGATGCCTTGAGCGACCAGCGCCGGATACAAGCGCTCAAGCGCCACCGCTTGACGACCAATGACGAAAGCTCGTTGAATAAGCAGGCCAAACAGAACGATGACCAGAACGACACCCGCGAAGCCAAGTTCTTCTGCGATCACGGCCAGCAGAAAATCGGTGTGAGCTTCCGGCAGATAGAACAATTTTTCGACGCTGGCTCCTAAACCGACACCGAGCACCTCACCACGTCCGAAAGCAATCAGCGCATGCGAAAGCTGATAGCCGCGTCCGAACGCATCCGACCACGGGTCCATAAAGCCGAAAATTCGGTCGCGACGGTAGGGCGAAACAATGATGAGTACAGCAAAAGCAGCCACCAGCACGACGATCAGGATGGCAAACAGGCGCGCCCGCATCCCTCCCAGGAATAGAATGCCGATGGCAATCGAAATGATCACTACGAAAGCGCCAAAGTCCGGTTCCTTTAGCAGGAAGATGCCGACCAGCACCATGGCACCGGCCATCGGCAGAAAAGCCTTCTTCAGATCATGCATATGCGACATCTTGCGCACCGTATAGTCAGCGGCGTACAGCACGGCGAACAGCTTCATCAGTTCGGAAG
This sequence comes from Burkholderiales bacterium, assembly GCA_038316625.1. Lineage (GTDB taxonomy): Bacteria > Pseudomonadota > Gammaproteobacteria > Burkholderiales > Rhodocyclaceae > Propionivibrio. The sequence goes on along the minus strand of JBBQAT010000073.1, from coordinate 8,219 downwards.
GCTGCAGATTCGCTACGCCGAGCGACAGCCAGCGACGTGCACCGTTGACGTCACGGCCAACGCCTGGAATCAAGACCAGCGCCAGCAAGACGAACCCAGCGACAAAGAGCCAAGGTGCCGCTTGTTGCCAGGTCGAGAGCGGCACCTGGAACGCGAATCCGGCCGCCACCAGCCCGATGGCCAGAAACACGCTGTGGCGAACGAGGAAAAAGGACGGATGGTTTCCCGTAAAACGCCCTGCCTCGGCGATGGCAATCGACGCCGAATAGACCATCACCAGACCGATCAACAGCAGAATCAGGCCACTCCACAGGAGGGTGAGATCCACTTCGGCAGGCATCCGGCGAGGAGCGTCAAGCGCGGGCAGCATTACACCGCCTCCTTTTCCAAGTCACGCACCGCGTTGATGAACACTTCAGCACGATGAGTATAGTTACGGAACATATCGTAACTGGCGCAGGCCGGTGAGAGCAGGACGGCATCGCCCGAGGTTGTTTGCGCGGAACACCAGCGCACGGCCTCGACCATGTCGGCACAGTACTTCGTCGAAACACCGCAAGCTTCGATGGCAGCGCCAATGAGGCCGGCATCACGCCCGATCAGGGCGACTGCACGCGCATGTTGGGCCAGCGCGTCTCTCAGCGGCGAGAAATCCTGCTCCTTGCCCTCGCCACCGAGGATGATCGCCACCTTGCAACCCAATCCCTGAACGGCCGCCAGGGTCGCACCAACATTGGTCCCCTTGGAATCGTCGTAGTAGGAAACGCCGTTTATCTTGGCGACGAATTCGACGCGATGCACCAACCCCGCAAACTGGCTCAACGCCGGCAGTACTCTGGCTGGTTCAACACCAATCGCCTCGCATAGAGCCAGTGCCGCCATGGCGTTAGCCGCATTGTGCAAGCCGACGATCTTGAGGTCAGCCAGCGCAATGAGCTTTTCTTCCCCGCGTACGATCCAGCCGTCCATGAGTCCGTAATCGCTGGCATGGGCAGCATCAAGGCCGAAGCTGACTACATTGCGCTCTTCCCGCTTCCATGTGGCGCTGCGCGCGTCATCACGATTGAGCAGCATGACGCTTGCCCCCTGGAAGACACGTTCCTTGGCTTCGGCGTAAGCTTCCATTCCGGCGTAACGATCAAGATGGTCTTCACTGACATTCAGAACGGTCGCCACCTCTGCGTTCAGCGTCTGCGTCGTTTCCAGTTGAAAGCTGGAAAGTTCAAGGACCCAGGCAACGGGTGCCGCCGGATAGCCGGGGGCACCATCCTGAACGCCCATCAACGCGTCAAGTGCCGAAGGTGAAATATTGCCGCAGGCAATCGCGGGCACGCCAGCGGCATTCAACAGGAAGGCCGTCAGCGTGGTCGTCGTGGTTTTCCCGTTACTTCCGGTAATGGCGACGACTTTTGCCGACGGGGTAATTCGCCGCACACCCCAGATAAATAGCTCGACCTCTGAAACAATCTGCACGCCACGTCCGGCCGCCGCTTGGACTTCGGGCTCTTGCACCGGCACACCGGGCGAGATGGCGATCAGGTCGATTCCGGCGAATGTCGTGGCGGCGAACGGCCCGGCAATCAGCTCGGCCTGCGGTACAGCAACGCGCAGCGCCTCTACATTGGGCGGCCGTATACGGCTGTCGGCAACGCGCACGAAGGCACCCTGGCGCGCCAGCCATTTAGCCATGGCCAGACCGGTCTCGCCGAGACCGATGACCAGTACGAGTTTGCCGTGAAGCGTCATGTCAGCGGATCTTCAGGGTAGACAGACCAATCAGCACCAGCATGATGGTGATGATCCAGAAACGGACGACGACCTGAGTCTCTTTCCAGCCGCTCAGTTCGTAATGGTGGTGCAACGGTGCCATGCGAAAAATCCGCTTACCACCGGTGTATTTGAAGTAGAGAACCTGCGCCGCGACCGACAGCGTTTCGGCAACAAACACGCCGCCCATCACGGCGAGGACAATCTCCTGGCGCACGATCACGGCGACGGTACCGAGGGCCCCGCCCAGCGCCAAGGCACCGACATCCCCCATGAACACTTCGGCCGGATAGGCGTTGAACCACAGAAACCCGAGCCCGGCGCCGGCCATTGCCCCGAGAAAAACGCACAACTCACCCGCTCCCGGTATATACGGCATCAGCAAATATTTCGAAAAGACGGCGCTTCCCGCGACGTAGGCAAAGATGGCCAGCGCGCCGGCAATCATTACCGTCGGCATGATCGCCAGACCATCAAGACCATCGGTCAAATTGACGGCATTACTGGTACCAACAATAACGAGATAGGTCAGTGTGATGAACCCGATTACACCCAGCGGATAGCTCACGGTTTTGAAGAATGGGACGATCAATTGCATCTGTGCCGGAACCGTCGCTGTCACCGCCAGGAAGATCGCCACGGCCAACCCGATCACGGATTGCCAGAAATATTTCCAGCGACTGGCCAAGCCCTTCGGATCGCGATACACGACTTTTTTCCAGTCGTCGTACCAGCCGATGGCACCAAAACCCAGGGTGACGATCAGCATCACCCAGATATAACGATTGGTCAGATCGCCCCAAAGCAAGGTCGTCACAGCAATGGAGATCAGGATCAGCGCACCGCCCATGGTCGGGGTACCGGACTTGATGAGATGCGTTTGCGGGCCATCCTTCCGCACGGCCTGACCGATCTTCTTGCTAGTCAGCCAGCGAATAACAGGCGGGCCAGCGACAAACGAAATGATCAGCGCCGTCATGGCGGCCAGCACGGTACGCAGAGTGATATAACCCAGCACGTTGAATCCGCGCACCTCCTGCCCCAGCCATTGAGCCAGTATCAACAGCATTACTTGTTCCCCTCTGTTTGCTGAGCGCTTACGCCATCAGCCACACGCTCCATACGCATGAAACGCGAGCCTTTGATGAGTACCGTTGTCTCCGGAGTCAATTCCCCGTTCAGCGCATCAACCAATTCCTCGATTTTTTTGAAGTGCGTGCCACCCGCACCGAAGTTATGCAAAGCCAGCGCGCTGGCGTCGCCCAGGGCCAGCAGCAGGTCAATGCCCTGACTCTTGGCATAGCCACCAATCTCGTCGTGGAACTGGCCCGTCATGTCACCGATCTCGCCCATGTCACCAAGCACCAGGATTTTCTTCCCGACAGTCGCCGCCAGCACGTCAATGCCAGCTCGCACAGAATCCGGATTGGCGTTATAGGTATCGTCCAGCAGGGTTGCACCATTCAAACCGTCACGGCGCTGCAAGCGCCCTTTGATCCCGCGAAAGGCAGCCAGACCCTCACGCACTGCGGCCAAGCTGACACCAGCGGCCAAGGCGGCGGTCGCCGCGCCCATGGCATTGCGCGCGTTGTGCGCCCCTGGCAAGGCCAGAGCAACCTCGACCTGCTCACCCGAAACCGTAATGGTCAGATGATTTTCCAGTCCACGCGCCTGATAGCGCCCGGTCACATCCGCCTCTCGTTCGAACGAGAAAGTCATTGCGCTCCGCTTGGCACTCTGCGCACGCCATAGATCGGCCCACGGATCATCAGCGTTGAATACGGCCACCCCCGATTTGGCAAGGCCCATAAAGACACTGCCTTTTTCCGTGGCTATCGTTTCGACGGTTCCCATACCGGCAAGATGGGCGCGCTGGGCATTGGTCACGAGGGCAACGGTGGGTCGGGCGATGCGGGTGAGATAAGCAATCTCTCCCGGATGATTCATGCCCATCTCGATGATTGCGGCACGGTGAGTTTCGTTCAACTTGAGCAAGGTCAGCGGCAAGCCGATGTCGTTATTCAAATTGCCCTGGGTCGCCAGGACGGTGTCGCCAAAAGCCGCCTTCATGATGCTGGCGAGCATTTCCTTACTGGTCGTCTTGCCGTTGCTGCCAGTTACGGCGATCAGCGGCAAGGTAAAGCGAGAGCGCCAGTCGGCTGCCAGCGCACCGAGCGCCAGACGCGTATCGGCCACCACGATGAGTGGCAGCCCGATTTCCTTCAGACTCTCGACCGCCTCAGCATCGACGATGGCAGCCGCAACTCCCTTGTCCTTTGCCACACCAACAAATTCATGGCCATTGAAATTCACGCCGCGCAATGCGACAAAAAGCTCGCCTGCGACAATTTTCCGGCTGTCGGTCGACACCCCCGAAAACGTCGCGTTGTCACCGGACAATGTTCCGGCCACGGCCTTTGTTGCTGCAAGCAGATCCATCATGACAGTCATTGGCTTATCTCCCGACGGGCGGCAAGTGCGGCCTGCGCTTCGGCAAGATCCGAGAACGGGCGGCGCACGCCGGCAATTTCTTGATACGGTTCGTGCCCTTTGCCGGCAAGCAGGATCACATCAGCCGGATGCGCGGCAAGTATCGTCTGACGGATGGCCACGCCACGGTCAGCGATGACTTCAGCACCCGGCGCGGCACTACGGATTTCGTCGAGAATCGCCACAGGATTTTCACTGCGCGGGTTGTCGCTGGTCAGCACGACGCGATCCGCATGTTGCACCGCGATTCCCCCCATCAGCGGACGCTTGCCGCGATCACGATCACCGCCACAACCGAAAACGGCAACCAGGCTGGCCCCACGCGCCGTAGCCACGCCGCGCAAGGCAGACAAGGCGTTTTCCAGCGCATCAGGCGTGTGTGCGTAATCAACGACGATCAGCGGTTCGTTGTAACCGCCAATCTTTTCCAAACGCCCCGGCGGCGATGGCAAATCGGCGAAACGCACCGCGACTTCGGCGGGTGTCAATCCGGCATCAATCAGGACAGCGGCAACCGCCAGCAGGTTAGATACGTTGTAGCGCCCAAGCAATCCCGTCTCGACCAGCGCCCGGCCATTCGGCGCACAAAGGCGGAAGCGCATGCCGCTGATGGTTTCCTCGACATTCTCGGCACGAATCACGCCTTGCCGGTCGTTGTGTTCCTCACTTTGCGTATAACCCAGGATCTTGGTTGCCGTCGTACGCTCGATTAGCTCACGACCAAAAGGATCATCCAAATTGACTACCGCCAGACGCAGGCGTGGCCAGGTAAACAGCTTCTCCTTGGCTGCGGAATAACGCTCCATCGAGCCGTGATAGTCGAGATGATCACGTGTCAGATTGGTGAATACGGCGACATCGACGCGCGCACCGTCCAGGCGGCCTTCCTCAATACCGACCGAACTGGCTTCCAATGCACAAGCCTGCGCTTCATCCGCGGCAAACTCAGAAAGATAGCGGAACAGCGTCGCGGCCTCAGGCGTCGTCAATCCGGTATCCAGCAGTTTTTCCGGAAAACCGGCACCGAGGGTGCCGATGACCGCGCAACGACGCGGATGTGCGCGACCGAGCCATTGGCTGACGGTCGTCTTGCCGTTGGTACCGGTAATCGCAATCAACGACATCCGCTCGCTCGGTTGCCCGAAGATCATATGCGCCAACGGCCCACACAGTTGACGCAAGCCATCGAGCGGCAGGTTGGCAACATGCCAATCATCATTCCAGGCGAACCCGCCGCCCGCCTCCCAAAGCACGGCCACAGCACCCCGCGCAATGGCGTCGCCAATGTAGCAACGTCCGTCGGTGGCAGCGCCGGGATAGGCAATGAATACATCCCCGGGACGAACCTTGCGACTATCGTCAGCAACACCCTTTGGCTGCACGCCAAGCTGCGCGAGCTTTTCGATGACATCAGCAGCGCTATTGGCGAAAGATGGCATGCTGATTCTGTTCATAGTTTTTCCTTGACTGCAACGGCCTTGGCTACGCCGCTCTGAGCCACTTGCACCGGCACATCTTGCGCAACGCCGAGCGTGCGCAATGCTCCACCCATCACCCCCGCAAACACCGGGCCAGCGACATCGCCGCCAAAGTGGACTGCACCGCCAGGTTCGTCGATCATGATCGCCACAATCAGCCGTGGGTCGGACACCGGGGCAAACCCGATGAAAGAGGCGACGTACTTCTTGGCGTACTGACCGTCTTCCAGCTTGTAGGCCGTCCCGGTCTTGCCGGCAACGCGATAGCCCGGAATCTGCGCCTTGGGTGCCGTTCCCCCCGCTTGCGTGGCCATTTCGAGCATGTTGCGCATTTCATGGACGGTCTGCTGACTGAACACCTGTTTCGTACCCAGTGGAATTGAATCCACTTTGGTCAGCGTCAGCGGAACCATGTCGCCTTCGCGGGCGAACACGGTGTAGGCGCGCGCCATCTGCATCAGGGAGACCGAGATTCCGTGCCCATAGGACATGGTGGCCTGTTCGATGGGACGCCATGATTTCCACGGACGCAAACGGCCGCTGACTTCGCCGGGAAAACCGAGCTGCGATATCTGACCAAAGCCAACTGCATCAAACATGTCCCACATCTGCTGGGGCATCAACAGGCTGGCGATCTTGGCCGTACCGACGTTCGACGACTTCTGGATAACTTGCGTCACCGACAGATCGCCATGCGGATGCGCATCCGAAATCGTCGCCGATCCGATGGTCAGCCGACCCGGCGCACATTTGATGATGGTATCCGGGCGAACCTTGCCGCTTTCGAGCGCCAACGCCACAGAGAACGGCTTCATCACCGACCCTGGTTCGTAGGTATCGGTTAGCGCGCGATTACGCAATTGCGCGCCAGTCAGGTGCTCACGATTATTCGGGTTATAGGTCGGCCAGTTGGCCAGGGCGAGAATCTCACCGCTTTTGACGTCAACCACGACCACACCACCAGCCTTGGCCTTGAAATCGATCACCGCCTGTTTCAGTTGGCTGTAGGCGAGGTACTGAATCTTTGAATCAAGCGCCAGGCGAATGTCCTTGCCATCCTGAGGCGGCTTGATCGAACCCACATCTTCGACGATTTGGCCGCGCCGGTCCTTGATCACGCTACGACTGCCCGCATGGCCCAGCAACTGGCCTTGAAAAGCGAGTTCAACGCCCTCAAGCCCTTTGTCATCAACACCGGTGAAGCCGACCATATGCGCGGTCATCTCGCCGCTCGGATAGTAACGGCGATACTCCTTGTCCAGTCCAATACCAGGCAACTTCAGCGCAGCAATCCGCTCGCCCACATCGGGTGGCAACTGGCGGTGCAGATAGACAAAGGATTTATCGCTAGCCAGCTTTCGCGAAAGCTCCTTACCGTCCATTTCCAGGAGACCGGAGAGTTGCTTGCTTTGCTCTGGAGTGAGACGAGCATCTGTCGGCATGGCCCACACCGACTTCATCGGCGTGGAAATGGCCAATACATCGCCATTGCGGTCAGCGATGCGGCCGCGTGAGGCGGAAATTTCAAGATCGCGCCGGTAACGCGACTCGCCTTTTTCCTGCAGAAAGTCGTTGTTTAGCACTTGCAAATAGAACGCACGGCCGATGAGAACCGCAAAACACGAAAGAATGAGCAACGCCATCATGCGTGAGCGCCAAGCCGGGAAACGCAGTTTCAGGACCGGACTTTCGGCGAACTTGTGCGCCCTCGCGCCATTGAAGCTCATCATCGCGGAGCTCCTGCCAAGGTAGCATTGATCACTTTAGCGGGTGCTGGCGTACCCATCTTGAGTTTTTCGCGAGCGATCTTCTCGATGCGTGGCGAGGTCGCCCAGGTTTGCAATTCCAACTGCAATTGGTCGTATTCGATATCAAGCTGCTTGGCACGATCCTGTTCGCCTTCCAGCGCCTGAAAGAGCTTGCGCCCCTGGTGTTGCGAGGTCACCACGCCAAGCGCACAAACCACGGCCGCAAGGAGCAGCAGGATGTTGAAGCGAACCATCTCAGGCCACCTCTCCGCTCAGTTTCTTGGCGCGCTTTTCAGCAACTCGCATGATCGCGCTACGTGCCCGAGGATTGGCCGCAACTTCGTCCAAGCCTGCCTTGACTGGCTTACCAACCAGGTGCAGATTGGGTTGTGGCAGATCGATGGAACGTAAGGGGAGATTCTTCGGCAAGTTATCCGTCGCCGCTTCGTCGCGCATGAAATGTTTGACGATGCGATCTTCGAGCGAATGAAAGCTGATCACCACCAGCCGTCCGTCGCTCTTCAGGATGTTCATCGCCTGTGGCAAAACTAGCGCAAGCTGCTCGAGCTCTTGATTGACGTAAATCCGTAAAGCTTGAAAGGTACGCGTCGCCGGATCCTGGCCGGGCTCGCGGGTCCGCACGGCCTCGCGTACAAGCGCGGCGAGTTGGCCCGTGGTTGCAACAGGCCGCTCGCTCCGAGCAGCCACAATCTTCTTTGCAATCTGGAAAGCAAAC
>JBBQAT010000072.1:0-20644 GCA_038316625.1 Burkholderiales bacterium | reverse complement strand
CTGCGCTTCCAGGCGAATGCGCGGCTTGCGGCGAATATAAAGAGCGCCGATTCCTTTTGGACCGTACGTCTTGTGCGCACAGAAGCTCATCAAATCGACCTTCAGTTTGCTCAGGTCAATCTCGACCTTGCCGGTCGCCTGCGCCGCATCGACGTGGAAAATGATGCCCTTGTCGCGACAGATCTCGCCGATCTCGGCAATCGGCTGAATGACACCGATTTCGTTATTCACGAACATCACTGAAACCAGAATGGTGTCCGGACGCAGTGCCGCCTTGAATACATCGAGATCAAGCAGGCCGTTTTCCAGCACATCCAGATAGGTCACCTCGAAGCCCTGGCGCTCAAGTTCGCGACAGGTATCCAGCACCGCCTTGTGCTCGGTTTTCACCGTAATCAGGTGCTTGCCCTTGCCGGAATAGAAGTTCGCCGCACCCTTGATGGCAAGGTTATTCGACTCGGTTGCGCCGGACGTCCAGACGATTTCCTTCGGGTCGGCGTTGACCAGCTTGGCGACTTCGTCGCGCGCTTCTTCGACCGCCGCTTCCGATTCCCAGCCAAACGCGTGTGAACGTGATGCCGCGTTACCAAACTTCTCGACCAGGTAGGGAATCATTTTCTCCGCCACACGCGGATCAACGGGCGTGGTTGCCGAATAATCCAGATAGATCGGCAGATTCAACATTTAACGTGCTCCATTCTTTTGGTTAAACCGCTATCGCGGTCAGTCGCTGCAATTTCGACACCGTCGTTTGCAGGGTGAATAAAAAATCTTCAATTTGTTCTGCCGTATTGACCGCGCCCAGGCTGATGCGCACCGCCCCACGCGCCAGATCCAGCGCAACGCCCATCGCCTGCAGCACATGCGAAGGCTCGGGATTGGCGCTTGAACAGGCGGCACCGCTGGCAACCGCGAAGCCCGCCCGATCCAGTTGTCCAACCAGCGTTTCTCCGTCAATATTCGGGACGGCGAAGTACACCGTATTCAGCAGACGCTCGGCACCGGCGCCAAACAGTGAGGCACCCATACCGGACAAACCCAGTTCCAGTCGACCGCGCAACGCAGCCAGTCGCGGCGAGGCTTCGACCATGCGCCGCGCCGCCAGTTCGCAGGCGACGCCAAAACCGACGATAGCTGCGACGTTCTCGGTGCCGGAACGCAATCCGCGTTCGTGACCGCCGCCCGCGATCAGCGGCTCCAGTTCCACACGCTTATCGAGCACCAGCGCGGCCGCGCCCTTCGGGCCGCCGATCTTGTGTGCTGAAAGAGTCAGGGCATGGACGCCGGCGGAATTCATGCGGCGAAAATCTACTTCAACCTTGCCAACCGCCTGCACCGCGTCAGTATGAAACCATGCACCAGTAGCCTTCGCTCGCGATGCAAGTCCTGCGATGTCCTGTACTACGCCCGTCTCATTGTTGGCGAGAATGACCGAGATCAGCTTTGGTTTCTGGTGCACAACGGCGTCGAAATAGTCGCCGTCAATTCGCCCGAGAGCATCAACCGGCAGTTTCTTCAGCAACCAGCCATGTCTTGCCAGTTGTTCCGCTGGTTTGATCACGCACGGATGTTCAATCGCGCTAACGGCCAGCAGGCCAGGCTTCATGCACGCCGCTGCACCCTTGATGAAAAGGTTGTTCGCTTCCGATCCGCCACTGGTGAACACAACCTCCGTTGGATGCGCCCCAACCGCCGCTGCCACCCTGCCGCGCGCCTCGTCAATCGCCCGCCGCGCCGCTCGACCATATTCGTGCCGGCTGGAGGCATTGCCGAACTGACCCGAAAGCCAGGGCAACATCGCTTCCAGCACCGCCGGTTCAAGCGGTGTTGTCGCGTTGTGGTCAAGATAAACGGGGGCAAACATGGGTTTCAGGCGAGTGCAGACATCGACTTGGCACGCGGACTCGGTCCGACGCGCCGGACGTCCTTGATGACCGTCACCTCACCGCCGACCTTGTTCAATTGCTTGTCAACGAGGTCGGACAGTCTTACAGAGGTCAGGTACTCGTACATCTTGAAATTCAGCGTCGACCAAAGTTCATGTGTCATGCAGCGATCTTCATCCCGGCAGTTCTCCCGACCACCGCATTGCGTCGCGTCGAACGACTCATCAACGGCGCGAACTATGTCGGCAACCGTGATTTCCCCAACCGGACGTGCCAGACAGTAGCCGCCACCGGGGCCGCGCACGCTATCGACCAGATTGCAACGGCGTAATTTGCCGAACAACTGCTCAAGATACGAAAGCGAAATTTTCTGCCGATCACTGATGCCGGCCAGTGTTACCGGGCCTTCGCTGCCACGCAGTGCCAGATCGATCAGTGCGGTAACCGCAAAACGTCCCTTAGTCGTTAATCGCATAGCGCCTCCTGGTTAATAGTTGATTAGTTCTGTCAACTATGCAACAAGTTCAATATATTAGTCAACTATTTTACTCAGGTATTTCGGATCAAATTTGTCTGCCGTCGCCAGTTCGTCTTCGACACAAACGCCCGTACCTTCCAGTTTCTTGAGCAACACCTCGATGCGCCGATCAGTTTCGACAGCATGATCGAGCAAGCCATGAATCGCCTTGGACACGGGATCGTCCTGGTTGCCCGCCAGCGCATAGGCAGAAAAGCCCATCTGACCGGCCTTTTCCTCACGCTTTTGCGCCTGCGCCGTATCGATGACGCGCGCCGGATTTCCGACCGCCGTGGTTCCGGCGGGAACGTTTTTCACGACGACCGCGTTGGAGCCAACTTTGGCTCCAGCACCGATGGTGATCGGTCCCAGTATCTGCGCCCCGGCACCGATGACGACACCATCCTCCAGCGTCGGATGGCGCTTGCCCTTGACCCACGAGGTTCCACCCAGCGTCACGCCATGGTAAAGCGTCACGTCCTCGCCGATCACAGCGGTCTCGCCAATCACCACGCCCATCCCGTGGTCAATGAAAAAACGTCGTCCGATGGTCGCCCCAGGATGAATTTCGATCCCAGTGAGAAAGCGCGCGAGATGCGAAACCAGACGTCCCATCCAGCGAAGTTGAAGCCCCCAAAGCCAATGCGACAAACGATGCATGACTACCGCATGGACCCCGGGGTAACAGGTCAGCACCTCCCAGGATGTGCGAGCGGCAGGGTCCCGGTCAAAGACCGAGCGGATGTCTTCGCGCAAGCGACTAAACATGTAATTGATTCTCCATCGTGCTCAAGGGGATAATTTTAGAATACCCGACTTATTTTATCAACATTACAATCGGACTATTTACTTTGAGCGTCGCCAATAAACGCCTATTTCCCTATTTTCTTTTCAACGGCATCAAGAATCCCGCGCAGGATATTGATTTCGTCACGCTCCAGCTCAGCACGCCCGAAAAGCCGCCGCAACTTGGGTACAAGGCGTTTCGGCTGCTTCGGATCGAGAAAATCGGTCGCCATCATCACGCGCTCAAGATGGGTGTAGAAGCGCTCGACATCATCATTGGTCGCCAACGGGGAGGCAAAGGGAATCGCTTTGGTGACGACCGGAGGGCACCCATCAAATGCGGCCAGGCGCAGTTCGTAGCACAGCAGTTGAACCGCCGACCCAAGATTGAGCGACGTGTATTCAGGATTGGCCGGGATAAAAACCGTACGTTGGCAACGTTGCACGTCGGCATTGGACAGCCCCGCCGTCTCGTTGCCGAAGACCAAAGCCACATCGCCCCCGGTGGCCAAGGCCAACACCTCGGGTGCCGCTTCACGCGCTTGCATTGGCTCAGGCCCCAGGCTGCGATGACGCGCCGAAACGGCGACCGCAAAAATGGTTCCGGCCAGCGCTTCGTCCAGACTAGAACAGACGGTCGCCCTCTGCAAGATATCGTCGGCACCCACGGCGCGCGTCACGGCTTCGGCGTCGGGGAAGCTTTTGGGATCGACCAGCGTCAGGCGGGACAACCCCATCGTTTTCATGGCCCGCGCCGCCGCACCGATGTTACCCGGATGGCTGGTACGCGAAAGAACGATACGGATGTTGTCGAGCCGGTTATCCACAGGCAACGGCAGAGATTGAGACGTAGAGGGCTGGTTCATATTAAAATGCACGATTTCATAAACGAATGGGCCGAACCAGAGCAAACTGGTTGCCCGTCGGACTTTTTAAAGACACGCCATGCATCCAGCTCTGAATATTATGGTCAAGGCCGCACGCAACGCGAGCAAGAAAATCAACCGCGCCGCGCAAGATGTTGAACATCTCAAGATCACCACCAAGCAGCAAAGCGACTATGTCACCGAAGTCGATAAAGCCGCTGAAGCCGCCATTATCGAGGTGCTGCGCGAGGCCTATCCTGACTATGGGATTCTAGCAGAAGAGTCGGAGCCCATCCCCGGAAAAGGTGAAGGCAGCGATTACCAGTGGATCATCGACCCGCTCGATGGCACCACCAACTTCATCCACGGCTTCCCGCAGTATGCCGTATCAATTGCCCTCGCCTACAAGGGACAACTCAACCAGGCGCTTGTTTACGACACCTTGCGCAATGAAATGTTTACCGCAAGCAAGGGCGGCGGTGCCTTCCTCAACGAACGCCGCATTCGCGTTACCAAATGCCTGAAGCTGGAAGACGCGCTAATCGGCACCGGATTCCCTTTCCGTGTTTTCGATCATGTCGATGCCTATATGGGCGTATTCAAGGAATTCACGAAGCGCACCTCAGGCATCCGCCGTGCCGGTTCGGCAGCGCTTGACCTGGCCTACGTCGCCTGCGGTCGTCTCGACGGCTTCTGGGAATTTGGCCTGATGCCCTGGGATTGCGCGGCGGGCTGTCTGCTGATCACGGAAGCCGGTGGTCTGGTTGGCGATCTTTCCGGTGGTGAAAGCTATATGAAGACCGGTAATTTGATCGCCGGCACACCCAAGGTCTTCTCGCAAATCCTGCAAGTGATCGACGGACACCGCACACCCGGCCTGAGCGCCTGATTTAAGGTAACGAGCCGCACTCTCGCGGCTCGTTGGTATCCAGAACCAGCAAGACAGCAGCCCAGCCAATAATTTCGAACACTAGGCCTGCAACCCGCATGAAACGGCGATCTACAAGCCATAGCATCGAAGAGTGGCGTATTTATTGACTACCAGGGCTTGCCGCTCATAGAACGCCTATCGTTCAGCCATCCAGAGCCGGGCCGTAAAATTTTCAGCTTTCTGGAATCGTTTAACCCACTCTGCCGCACGAAACGCCCCCTGAAAAGCATATGGTTACCAAAACCGAGAATCTCGCAAAACACACGCCGATGATGGTCCAGTATCTTGGGCTGAAGGCGCAGCATCCTGGCCTTCTGCTGTTTTACCGGATGGGTGATTTCTACGAATTGTTCTTTGAGGATGCCGAAAAGGCAGCGCGCCTGCTCGACATTACGCTGACCACGCGCGGCCAGAGCGCCGGCACGCCGATCAAAATGTGCGGCGTGCCCTACCATTCGCTGGAGCCGTATCTCGCCCGACTGGTCAAGCTTGGCGAGTCGGTGGTGATCTGCGAACAGATTGGCGATCCGGCAACCAGCAAAGGCCCCGTCGAACGCGCCGTGTCGCGCATCGTCACCCCCGGCACACTCACCGACGCGGCGCTGCTCGACGAAAAACGTGACATCCTGCTGCTGGCGGTCGCCGTCACCCGGCAGGTGGCTGGATTGGCCTGGCTCAATCTGGCGAGCGGCGAGTTCAGGATCACTGAAATCGCACTGGAAAAACTCGCAGCGACGCTCGACCGTATTCGCCCGGCAGAAATCGTTGTTGCTGAAGCTCTCGAACTCTCTTTCACACCCGACGCCGCGCTTACCCGCCAGCCAAGCTGGCATTTCGACAGTGAAGCGGCAACGCGCGAACTTTGCGCTCACTTCCACACCGCTTCGCTTTCCGGCTTCGGAGCCGACGGGCTTCGTTCAGGCATCGCGGCGGCCGGCGCTTTGCTGCGCTACGCGCAAGCGACACAAACCCGCGCCCTGCCCCATATCCAGGCGCTGTCCGTCGAACGCGACGGCGCTTTCCTTGGCCTCGACACCGCGACCCGGCGCAATCTCGAACTCACCGAAACGCTGCGCGGTCAGCCCGCGCCAACCCTGTGCAGCCTGCTCGACACCTGCATCACTTCGATGGGCGCGCGATTCCTGCGCCATGCCCTGCACCACCCGCTGCGCGACCCAGCCATCCCGACGGCGCGCCTGGCCGCAATTGAAACCCTGCTCGATGACGGCGGCCGCACGCTACGCGACGTGCGTCAGGCGTTGCGTGGTTTTGCCGACATCGAACGTATTGCCGGCCGCATCGCGCTCTTCAGCGCTCGCCCGCGCGACCTCTCCAGCCTGCGCGACAGCCTGCACCGATTGGCCGAACTGCGCGAAACGCTGCATGACACACCGGCACCGCTACTCGTCGAACTGCTCGCCGAACTGGCCACGCCATCAGCCGTGCTCGATCTGCTGACACGCTCGATTCTCCCGGAACCGGCCGCGCTGATTCGTGACGGCGGCGTGATCGCCAACGGTTTTGATGCCGACCTTGACGAACTGCGCGCGCTCAACGACAACTGCGGCAGCTTTCTCGTTGACCTTGAGGCGCGCGAACGCGAGCGCAGCGGCATTGCCAACCTCAAGGTTGAATACAACCGGGTGCACGGTTTTTACATCGAAATCACCAACGCCAACGCGGCAAAGGTGCCAGAGGACTACCGCCGCCGGCAGACGCTGAAGAATGCCGAACGCTACATCACGCCGGAGCTGAAGGCGTTTGAGGACAAGGCGCTGTCGGCACAGGATCGCGCCCTGGCACGCGAGAAGATGCTCTACGAGGGCGTCCTGACGGCCTTGCAGGCCGACCTGCCGCAACTGCAGCACATTGCCCGCGCGGTAGCGCACACCGATCTGCTGGCCTGCTTTGCCGACATCGCGCTGGCACGAAATTACTGCCGACCGCTGTTTTCAGAAGAACCCGGCCTGTTGATCGAAGGCGGCCGCCACCCAGTCGTCGAAGGCGAACTGGCCGGCGGCGAATCGTTCATCGCCAACGACACAAAACTTGGCGACGGCCGCCGTCTGCTGCTCATCACCGGCCCGAACATGGGCGGCAAATCAACCTACATGCGGCAAACGGCGTTGATCGCACTGATGGCACACATCGGCAGCTTCGTCCCGGCCACGCGCGTCGTACTTGGCCCGCTCGACCAGATCTTCACCCGCATCGGTGCCTCCGACGATCTCGCCTCCGGGCGCTCGACCTTCATGGTCGAAATGACCGAATCGGCGGCCATCCTGCATCACGCCACCGAGCGCAGTCTGGTGTTGATGGACGAAGTCGGGCGCGGCACCTCGACCTTCGACGGCATGGCACTGGCCTTCGCCATCTGCCGCCATCTGGTCGAAAAGAACCGCGCTTTGACGCTGTTCGCCACGCACTATTTTGAACTGACCCTGCTCGCCAACGAATACGCCGACCTGGCCAACGTGCATCTCGATGCCGTCGAGCACGGCGAGCGCATCGTCTTTCTGCATGCGGTCGAAGAAGGCCCGGCCAACCAGAGCTACGGTATCCAAGTGGCCGCACTGGCCGGCATTCCGGGATCGGTGCTCAAGGCCGCACGGCGTCAGCTGCGCGAGTTCGAGCAGCGTGCATCGGTCAATCCGTTGCAGCCTGATCTTTTTGCTTCGCCGTTACCAAACTATCCGGAACCACTCGAAGCGGAGCCCAATCCGGCCATGCTGAAGCTGGCAACCATCGACCCCAACGAACTGACGCCAAAGCAGGCGCTCGATGCACTCTACGAACTCAAAGCGCTGAGCAAATGAAACGCCTGCTGGCATCGCTGTGCGTACTCATGGCTTTCGCTGCACAGGCCGAAACCTGGCGTTTTGCGCTGATAGGCGACACGCCCTACAGCGACCGTGAACGCCGTGAACTGCCGCTGATGCTGCACGACATTGCCGCAGAACACCCGTCCTTCATTATCCATGCCGGCGATATCAAGAGTTCGTCCTCGAAATGCAGCGACGAAATCTTCCTTGATCGCCACGCCCTGTTCAACAACTCGACCGTACCGTTCATCTACACGCCCGGAGACAACGAGTGGATGGACTGCGAGCATCTCGTTGCCGGCCATTTCAGCCAACTGGAACGCCTGCGTAAATTGCGCGAAATCTTCTTCGCCGAACCGCTTTCGCTAGGAAAAACCAGAATCCCGGTCGAGCAGCAATCCGCTGCCTATCCCGAAAATCTGCGCTGGCGACTCGGCCCCGTTGTCTTTGTGACACTCAACGTTCCCGGACCGAACAACAACTTCGGCATGGCCCAGAAGGCAAGCCCGGAATTCCTGGCACGCAACCCGGCTGTGATCGACTGGCTGAAACAGGGGTTCTCCTCCGCCCGCCGCGCAAAATCGGCCGGCATTGTCATCGTCATGCAGGGCAATCCTGGCCTCAAGCACTTCACTGCCGGTTTTGGGCACAGCGGCTATCGCCAATTGGTTGAAATCCTGCGCCAGGAAACGATCAGCTTCCCTGGACAGGTATTGCTGGTGCATGGAGATACGCACCAGCAACGCATCGACCATCCGCTCCGCCACCCGGAAACAAAGCAGCGGATCGCGAATTTCACGCGCGTTGAAACCTTTGGCTACCCCTTCATGGGCTGGGTCGATGCCACCATCGACAGTGAATCTGGCGAGCTTTTTCGCTTTGATGTACGCGAGTACAAACCCAACTGGCTGATACACAAATAAAAAACGCAGCCTCCGCTGCGTTTTTTATTCACCAAGATTTGATCAGTCGTCGTGGTCGCAATCGCCATCGTGAATGTGCCCATGCTCGATTTCCTCGGCACTGGCCGGACGCACAGCAGTCACCGTACAGGTAAATACCAGCGCCATGCCGGCCAGGGGATGATTGCCGTCAAGAACCACCTTGTCATCAGCGATTTCGGTAACGCGGTAGATCAGGATATCGTCGTCATCGCCACTATCCGGCACACCTTCAAACTGCATGCCGACCTCCAGTTCCTTGGGAAAGCCCTTGCGCGACTCGACCTGAATCAGATCAGCGTCGTACTCGCCAAATGCGTCGTCCGGCTGCATTTTAACGATCACCGACTCGCCGACCTTCTTCTCGTGGACGGCTTCTTCAATCAACGGAAAAATGTCATCGTAGCCGCCATGGATATAGACCAGCGGCTCCTGTCCGGCATCAACCAGAACGCCATCGGGATCAGTCACACTATAGTCAAGGGTAACGACCGTATTTTTTACAACTTGCATGTTCATTTATTGATTTCCTTCACCGCACGCAGGACATCCAGCGCGTGGCCTTTGGCGTTGACTCCGTAGAGCACGAGTTGGAGAACGCCTTGTTTGTCGATAACGAAAGTCGAGCGCACGATGCCGTGTTTCTTGACACCATCAACTTCTTTCGCCTGCCACACACCGTACTGCTTGCATACTACACCTTCAGAATCCGACAGGAGCCGCACGGAGATTCCATGCTTGTCGCGAAACTCCGCGTGCTTCATGCAATCGTCGCGACTGAGGCCGATGACGGTGCAGTCGTGACGCGAAAACTCGTCTTCGTGATCAGAAAAATCGGTTGCTTCAAGCGTACAGCCCGGTGTGTCGTCTCGGGGGTAAAAAAACAGGATGACATTCTTCTTGCCATGAAACTGGGCAATATCGATGGATTCCATATCCGCATCGGGAAGGACGAACATCGGTGCAGCCTGTCCAACTTTCAGCATTTTGCCTCCTCCAAGACCTGACCCTTACGCACGATAGCGATGAGGTCAGTCGGATTCTAACCAAGCTTCTCGCGCCTGACTACAAGAAATCGAGGCCACGATCACGTTACAATGGGTTTAAACAAAGGCAAAATTTCCTGCCGGGGCAGTCCACTACTTTTTTGAGACTGCCGACCCTGTAAAAAATTCCATTATTTGAAGGAGACTCCATGACCCGCCTGCCCCGTGTATTGCGCTCATTATCCTTGCTGACTCTGCTGATCACCGTCCCGGCCTTTGCCGCATCGACAGTCATTGAACTATCGTCTGAAGCGAGTCGCCCCGCCGCCAACGATCTGGTTCGCGCGACAGTCTCTGCAGAGGCCGCGGGAACAACACCCGGCGAACTTTCGAAACAGGTTAACAGCCTTATTGCTGATGCATTGAAAATCGCCAAGGCTTACCCGAGTGTAAAAACGCAGAGCGGTGGCACCAGTACCTATCCCGTCTACTCAAAAAGCGGGAAGATCGACTCTTGGCGCATGCGTTCCGAGCTTTCGCTAGAATCCGGCGATATCGCCACTGTCTCTGAACTGCTCGGCAAACTGCAAACAACGCTTGCGGTCTCGAACCTTGTACTGCAACCATCTCCCGATACTCGCAAGAAGGTTGAAAACGAAGCGATGCTCGACGCCCTGTCGGCATTCAAAGCGCGTGCCAAGGTGATTGCGGATGCCTTGGGAAAACCCTATCACATCAAGCAACTGGCGGTGAATACCAGCGGAAGAATCGTTCAACCGATGTTCCGTGCTGCCGCAAAATCAATGCTTTCAGAGTCCGCACCGATGCCGGTAGAAGCGGGCGAATCAGAGGTCAGCGCTACAATTTCGGGGCAAATCGAGCTTGAATAAGCCCCTCGGGATATCCCCCTAAAACCTTCTACTTGATTTTCTCCGAAGCAGATTTCTCGCTAACTTTTTCTGCCGGGGATTTCTCGGGGATCTGGACGAAAACCTCGTCCTGTTTGATCATGCCTAGCTCAAAACGCGCGCGCTCCTCGATGGCGTCGTAACCCTGCTTGAGGTCACGCACTTCGGCATCCAGCCCGGCGTTGCGGATTTCGAGCTGTTTGTTATTTTCTTTCTGCAGTTGCAACTGGTGGTCGACATCCCAGACCCGAAGCCAGCCCCCCTTGCCAATCCACAGCGGGTACTGCAACAGCACGAGCAGGGCGACCAGCGCGACAGAAAGCCAGCGCATTGGTTCAGTAAGGAGTCAGGCGTGAAGAGTCAGCCGTAAAACCAGTGATCTGGTTTTTGCCGAAACTCCTGACTCCTGCCCCCAGACTCATTACCGAAGGTTGTAAAAGGCTTCGCGACCCGGATAACCGGCCGTATCGCCAAGATCTTCTTCGATGCGCAGCAACTGATTGTACTTGGCGATGCGATCCGAACGCGACAGCGAACCGGTCTTGATCTGCAGCGCGTTCATGCCGACGGCAATGTCAGCGATGGTGCTGTCTTCCGTCTCGCCCGAGCGATGCGAGATGACCGCCGTGTAGCCTGCACGCTTGGCCATTTCAATGGCGGCAAACGTTTCCGAAAGGGTCCCGATCTGGTTGATCTTGATCAGAATCGAGTTGGCGATGCCTTGTTTGATGCCTTCTTTGAAGATTCGGGTGTTGGTTACGAAAACATCATCGCCGACGATCTGGATTTTCTTGCCCAGACGATCAGTCAGCAGCTTCCAGCCTTCCCAATCGCCTTCGGCCATGCCATCCTCGATCGAAATAATCGGGAACAGGTCAGCCAGATTGGCCAGGTAGTCGACGAGTTGTGCCGAGGTCAGTTGCAGGCCTTCGCCAGCCAGCTGATATTTTCCGTCCTTGTAAAACTCGGAAGCCGCGCAGTCAAGACCGATCAGCACATCCTCACCGGGGAAATAACCGGCGGCTTCAATCGCTTGCACCACCAACTGCAAACCTTCGGCGTGACTGGCGAGATTGGGGGCGAAACCACCTTCATCGCCAACGGCCGTCGAGAAGCCTTTCTTGTCGAGCAACTTCTTCAGCGCATGGAAAACCTCGGCACCGCAACGCAATGCTTCTCGGAAGGAATTCTGACTCACGGGGAGGATCATGAATTCCTGGAAATCCAGGCTGTTGTTGGCGTGCTGACCGCCGTTGATGATGTTCATCATCGGCACCGGCATCTGCATCGGGCCGGAACCGCCAAAATAGCGATAAAGCGGCAATCCGGATTCTTCTGCCGCCGCCTTGGCCACGGCCATCGACACGGCGAGCATGGCGTTTGCGCCAAGACGGGATTTGTTCTCGGTGCCATCAAGCTGGATCAGCGTCTGGTCGATGAATGCCTGCTCCTGCGCATCAAGGCCGATGATCGCTTCGGCAATCTCGGTATTGACGTTTTCAACGGCCTGCATGACGCCCTTGCCGAGATAGCGCGTTGCATCGCCGTCACGCAACTCAATGGCCTCGCGTGACCCTGTGGATGCGCCTGAAGGCACGGACGCGCGCCCCATGACCCCGGACTCCAGCAATACATCGCATTCAACCGTGGGGTTGCCTCGGGAATCAAGGATTTCGCGTGCAACGACATCAACGACAGAGCTCATGTTATTTCCTTTATCTCAAAGATACGTACTGAAGCATTCGTAAGCGGCAAGCACCATCTGCGATTATTGCATTTCTTCAAAACCAGCACTCTTGACCAGACGATCCAGCCCGACCAAGGTCTTCAACAAGCTTTCCATGCGCTGTAGCGGCCAGCTGTTGGGGCCATCGGACAGCGCTTTTTCGGGGCAAGGATGCGTTTCCATGAACAGGCCGGAAACCCCTGCCGCCACCGCTGCACGCGCCAGCACGGGAACGAACTCGCGCTGACCACCGGAAGCCGTGCCCTGCCCGCCCGGCAACTGCACCGAATGCGTTGCGTCGAACACGACCGGACACATCGTTTCGCGCATGATCGCCAGACTGCGCATGTCGGACACAAGATTGTTGTAACCGAACGATGCGCCACGTTCGCAAACCATGAGGTTATCGGCACCGGCACTGGCTTCCCTGGCCTTGGCGACGACATGCTTCATGTCGCCCGGTGCCAGGAACTGCCCCTTCTTGATATTCACCGGCTTGCCGCACATAGCGACCGCGTGGATAAAGTCGGTTTGCCGACACAAGAACGCTGGCGTCTGCAACACATCAACGACGGAGGCGACCGCGGCGATATCTTCCTCGGTATGCACATCAGTCAAGACCGGCACACCGATCTGGCGACGTACTTCCGAAAGAATGTGCAGCCCGCCGTCGAGTCCGGGGCCACGCGCCGACTTGCCGGAACTGCGATTGGCCTTGTCGTAGGACGCCTTGAAAATATATGGCACGCCAAGACGAGCGCAGATTTCCTTCATCTGACCGGCAACGTCAATGCATAGCTCGAGCGACTCGGCCGTGCACGGCCCGGCGATCAGGAAAAACGGCTGATCCAGGCCGACGTCAAAGTCGCAAAGCCTCATTTCTTCGCCTTGCTTTCGATTGCTGCACGAACAAAGGACGTAAACAGCGGATGCCCGTTACGCGGCGACGAAGTGAATTCCGGATGGAACTGGCAGCCAACGAACCACGGATGCGCGTGCGGACCTTCCTTGGGAAGTTCGACCATTTCGCACAGATCGGTAACCGGCGCACGCCCAGACACGATCAGGCCTTTGTCCTCAAGCGCACCAAGCAAGGTGTTGTTAACTTCGTAACGATGGCGATGACGCTCGACGATCTCGGGTTTGCCGTAAATCTCGCGCGCCAGCGTACCTTCACCCAGATGGCAAACCTGCCCACCAAGACGCATGGTGCCGCCGAGGTCTGAACGCTCGTCGCGTTTCTCGATCTTGCCCGAAGCGTCCTGCCACTCGGTAATCAGGGCAATCACCGGGAAGGGCGACGCCTGGTCGAATTCAGTACTGTGTGCGCCGGCCATGTCTGCCACATTGCGGGCATATTCGACAACGGCCAGTTGCATGCCAAGACAGATACCCAGATAGGGCACCTTGTTCTCACGAGCATAGCGAATCGCCGCGATCTTGCCTTCGGTCCCGCGCCGGCCAAAGCCGCCCGGCACCAGAATGGCATCCATACCCTTCAGCGGGTCGCAGCCCTTGCTCTCAACTTCTTCGGAATCAATATAGTGGATTTTGACCTTGCTGCGCGTATACATCCCGGCGTGAATCAGCGCCTCAGTCAGTGATTTGTACGACTCGGTCAGATCGACATATTTACCGACAAAAGCCACATCGACGGTGCGTTCCGGATGCTCAAGCGCGTCGACCAGCTTCTTCCAAAGTGTGAGATCGGCGGCCTTGGCCAGGATGTTGAGCTTGTGACAAACAATCTCGTCAAGCATCTGGTCGTGCAGCATGGCGGGAATCTTGTAGATCGAGTCGGAATCCAGACACTCGATCACCGCTTCGCTCTGCACATTGCAGAACAGGGCAATTTTTGCCTTTTCCTCTTCAGGAACGTGGCGATCTGCACGACAAAGCAGCACATCGGGCTGAATACCGATTTCACGGAGTTCCTTGACCGAGTGCTGCGTCGGCTTGGTTTTCAGTTCACCGGCGGTCGGGATGTAGGGCAGCAACGTGAGATGGATATAACAGGCGTTGTTGCGCCCGGCCTGCAGCCCCATCTGGCGGATCGCTTCGAGGAAGGGCAGCGACTCGATGTCGCCCACCGTGCCGCCGACTTCGACGATCGCCACATCGGCACCTTCAGCACCGCGCCGGATATGCGTCTTGATTTCGTCGGTAATGTGCGGGATGACCTGAACCGTCTTGCCGAGATACTCGCCGCGCCGCTCCTTCTTGATCACCGTTTCATAGATTTGTCCGGTGGTGAAGTTATTGCGTCGGCTCATCTTGGCGCTGGTAAAGCGCTCGTAATGCCCCAGATCAAGGTCGGTTTCGGCACCGTCTTCGGTGACGAACACCTCGCCATGCTGGAACGGGCTCATCGTTCCGGGATCGACGTTGATGTAGGGATCAAGCTTGATGTGGGTGATCTTGATGCCACGGGACTCGAGAATCGCACCCAGAGACGCAGCAGCGATGCCTTTTCCGAGGGAGGAAACCACTCCGCCGGTTACGAAAACATATTTGGTCATGGAGATATCTGCAGCGGGAAAGCCGAATTGTAGCCGATAAACAGGACAAGAAAAAAGAGGCGTTTTGAATTCCAGAACTGCGACGCCTGCCATCCCGATCACAATCGTTTATGATTGGTGCTTGATTCAGACCCAACGCGACAGCGAGACCTACATGAGCACGAGCACCATCATTCGCGGCACCAGTAATCGAGATTCCGCCCTCGCAAAGGCCGGTCGCATGACGTTAATGATCGTTTTTGGCGCACTTGCGCTGTCACTTTCCGCCTGCGGAAAACAGCCGGAAAAACCTAATGCTCAGATCAAGACAGAGGCGCCTTCTACCACCAGTGACCCCCTGACGGATGCTGCTATCAAGGGGGATCCGGCCTCAGCCAAGGCCCTTATTGAGGCCGGCGCTGACGTCAACGCCAAAGACAACCTGGGCAGAACGCCACTGCACATGGTCGCCTTTTATGGTCACCTGAAGGTTACCGAACTCCTGATCGACAGCGGAGCGGACATCAATGCCAAGGATCATGTCGGCATGACGCCCCTGCATGCAGCCGTGCTATCAGGAGGCCGGCAAGAAGTGCAACTCTTGCTCGACAAGAAGGCGGATATCAAAGCCAAATCGGGAGCCGGACAAACCGCTCTGCACCTCGCCGCGGCAACCGGCCAACCCAAGCTATCGAAATTCCTGATCGAGCGAGGCGCCGATCCTGAAAGCACGGACTCGAACGGCAAAACACCTTTGTCCTATGCGGTCCAGAACAAACATCCGCAAACGACCTCAGTGCTGGAAGCGTATTCCCATTCCCAGCAACAATGATTCAGGGCAAGTGTTCCGCCACAACTGACTCATCAATACGCCACCTTGCGCCACCACGCGCTACATCGCCTCGCCGCCTCTGATCAAGCCGACGGCAATACCCTCGATTTCTACCGACTGTTTGCTTGTATCGACGATGATCGGATCGAAATCAGGATTCTCGGCGATCAGCTCGACGATGCTGCCGTGCTGACGGAAGCGTTTGACAGTCACGTCGTCCTCCAGTCGGGCCACGACGATCTGTCCATTGCGCGCTTCACTGCTGCGATGCACGGCCAGTAGGTCGCCATCCATTATTCCGGCATTGATCATTGACAGGCCGCGCACACGCAGCAGGAAATCGGCGCGCGGCTTGAACAGGCTTGCGTCGAGCGCATAACGGCCCTGCACGTTTTCAACCGCCAAAATCGGGCTACCCGCAGCCACGCTTCCGATGAGCGGTAACCCGAGTTGCTCGACAAGCCGTATGCCGCGTGCCGAACCGGGTTCAAGAACGATGATGCCTTTTTTGGCGAGCGCCTTGAGGTGCTCTTCAGCTGCATTGTGCGAGGCAAAGCCGAAAGCATTGGCAATTTCGGCACGCGTTGGCGGCGCACCCAGAACCTCCAGTGTGTTGCGAATGAAATCGAGAATTTCCTGTTGTCGCGGCGTAAGCTTGATCATAACCACTTCCTCATGTTCAGACACTGTGATTTTATACAGCAAAAAACAAAAGACAAGCAAAAAGAGACTGGTTTGCAAAAATTTCAGCGAGAACCGATGCGATGAGAATATTTTGTGGCAATTCTGGCCAATTTCTGCTTTACTTTGAGCCATGAGCGATGTCTTCCATTTCTTGACCAACGACGATCTGCGGCTCTTGGCTGAAAAAGCCAAGCGCGTCGCGTATTCGCACGGAGAGATTGTGCTGAGTGAGGGGCACGAAGCGAAAGGGATATTCGTTCTTCGTTCAGGGCGTGTGAAAATCGAGAAGCGCTTCACTCAACTGCCGCACACGATCACCACCCTGGGGCCAGGTGAGGTCTTTGGCGAAGTCTCATTTGTCGACAACCAGCAGACCAGCGCGTCCGTTATCGCGATTGAAGCTTCCGAGGCGGACGTCCTCGAACGAGCCGATGTGTTTTCACTACTGGCGTCGGTACCGGGTCTTTCAAGCCGGTTTTATCAATCGCTGGCGCTCAAGCTCGCTGAGAGATTGCGCGCAACGACTGACAATCTCGCGGGCCTATAACGCCGCTACAACGACTCAGGAGCGATTCTCGCCCAGTCGTTTCAGCTTCACATCCAGCTTCGTCGGCGGCCGCAGTTCAACGTCGCCACCTGCCCGAAATTCACCATAGTCTGCGTATCGAAAATCGGGCTCGCGCTCTTCCAGAAAAAATGGAAGCGATAACGAAACTCACGCTTGATCACTCTGGCATGGCATCCCGCCATGCGACCAGAAATCGGTTTTTGTTGGCCTGCAGCCCAATAGATACGCGCACCTTCAAGAGGATACTCGGAGAACGAATACAAATGAGCCCCGGGGCAAGCCTCGCCAGTTGCGGCCTTCATACTGCGACAGACCGAGGCCGACTGAGAACAGAGCGATCAAGTTCTGGTGCGATACCTGCAGCAGCGAACAAAGCGCTCTCTAGGCACTAACGGGAACTGCTCAGCACCCAACCGAATACCGCTCATCCATTAGTTTCTTTCGTTCGCCGGTCAGATAATCACCCCATTGAGCGGAATGAGGTTGGCGTAACTCTGAATCTTTAACCGCGACCGCGTCGTCAATATTCTTGCAACGGATTTGATTGGCGCTGTTGGTTTTGGCTGCTGCAGTGAGGATGGCTGCTGTGGCAAATTTCTCTTCGCGTTCAAGCCGGTCAGACTCCATCTGTGCGGCCTGTCTTTGAAGTTTGGCAAGGCTAGGACCGGAAGCTGGCGTTTCTTTCTCGCTGGCCGTAATGGCTAACGTCCTCTCGTTCGCGGCACAGGGTTTGTCACTAAAAGAAATCCGCGAACCCTTCTGGCATTTGTACATGATGTTCATGTTTTTTGGCATCAGGGCAGACGTAACAACGACCTGACTGGGTGAAAGCGCTCTGGGCAGGGGTTCCGTGGCGGTTTCGGGCGCTGCATTGAATTGCGGTTGCGTGAAATTGGCGTATTCGAACAAGAACCATCCGCCGGCCACGACTGAGAAGGCGAGCACAAGTGAAATTGCGCGGATGTGGCTCGGCTCGGCCATTTTGCGGCAAAAAACTAGCTGACGTGGGCAACGACCAACTTGCTTCCAAATTCGAAGAGTGCAACCACGACTTCGTGTTGCTCTGATCTTGCTTTGTCGTTGGCGTCGTCGAATGATTCGAATTGAAGGGCTTGTTCTGGTGACGCGACGAATCCATAAATTCCGTTGTTGATGTCGCCGAGGAATTCGTCTTTGTCGTCGACTTTGACCAGATAGCCGCCGAACTGAACTCTCTCGGGCAGACCGAGGTCAGCGCGAAGTTTTTCGAGGCGGGGATCTTTTGAAGCGAGTGCGCCCGAGATGCGGTTTTCCAGGGAACCTCGAGAGTTGGCTTGGCCCATTTGAATATCCTATGATTTACGTTTATTGCAGAAACCGATTACTTTAATCCAATAATTGATCGAATAGCAGCTAAGTCTTTCGGAAAACATGATCGATCCGAGAGCAAAGGTGATTTCCTCTGTCAATATCGTACACATAGATATTAGCTAAATGACATTTTTAGCTACACTCTATGTGTATGCCAAAAACCGCCCGTGCCCTCCTGCATCTCCCGCCAGCGACAGCGGCTGCCATCGAAAAACTTGGTGCCGACTTGGCTGTAGCCCGTTTGCGTCGCAAGGAGTCATTAAAAACCTGGGCAAAACGCATGGGGGTTTCTTCGTGCAGTCAGTCGTTTGATCGTTCGCAATCATCTTCTTGACTGCCGGCAAAGCATCTACCAGATGACCGTGCGATATGCAGCGACCCGGGCGCGTCCGAGTAATGTACGACTGTCGATCTTTAGCCCAAGCGGTTGCTTCGAGACATGTATCGGCGTGATCAAGCCCAAGCTTCCCCCAACGCCTCCGCCTGCCTTAACACCAGTTCCACCGCCGCATTCTCCTGATCAGGCGGGTACTTGTATTTGCGCAGGATGCGTCTGACCATCAGGCGCAAGGTAGCCCGCACGCTCTCCCGTGCCGACCAATCCACCGTCAGGTTCTTGCGCAGGTTCTCCGTCAGTTCATGGGCGATCTTCTTCAGCGTCTCGTCCGTCAATTCGCGCACCGCCGATTCGTTGTTGGCCAAGGCATCGTAGAAGCGGATTTCATCTTCTGTCAGCCCGAGCTCATCGCCCCGGTTCGCCGCCGCCCGGAACTTTCGGGCCATTTCGATCAGTTCTTCGATGACCTGCGCCGTTTCGATGGCACGGTTCTGGTAACGCTTGACGACATCGCCGAGCAAATCCGAGAACTTCTTGTTCTGCACCACGTTGCCAGCAAAGCGCGACTTGATTTCACCTTCCAGCAGGCGTTCGAGCAATTCAACCGCCAGATTGCGTTCCGGCAGATTGCGCACTTCAGCGAGGAAATCCTCGTCAAGGATGCCGATGTTCGGCTTGTCCAGCCCGACCGCGTCGAAGATATCGACGACTTCTTCCGACACCACCGCCGAGCCGATGATCTGGCGGATGGCCAGCTCGCGCGCTTCATCCGTGCGTTTTTGCTGGCTGATTTCGCGCTTGGTCAGGATCACCTTCACCGCCTGCATGAAGGCCACTTCTTCGCGCACGGCCTTGGCTTCGTCGAGTGTGCAGCACAGCGTAAACGCCTTGCTCATCGCCAGTGCCGTATCAGCGAAACGCTTCTTGCCGTCCTTTTGCCCGAGCACATGATTGGCCGCGCCAGCCAGGCGCTTGTGGCCGGTGCTCAGGAAGTCGCTGTAATCGAAGCCGTGCAGCATGCCGCGCAGGATGTCGAGTTTTTCTTCCAGCACGGCGTAAGCTTCGGCCGCATCGACAGTAGGCCGGCCGCGCCCATTGCTGGACGTGTATTCCTTCAGGGCGCTCTTCAGTTCGTTGGCGATGCCGATGTAGTCGACGACCAGCCCGCCCTGTTTATCCTTGAACACGCGATTGACGCGGGCAATGGCCTGCATCAGGTTGTGGCCCTTCATCGGCTTATCGACGTAGAGCGTGTGCATGCACGGCGCGTCGAAGCCGGTCAGCCACATGTCGCGCACGATTACCAATCGCAGCGGATCAGCCGGGTCTTTGTAACGCTTCTCAAGCCGTTTCTTGATCTGCTTGCTGTAGATGTGCGGGCGCAGCAGCGCCTTATCGCTCGCTGAGCCGGTCATGACAATCTTGATCGCGCCCTTTTCCGGATCGGCGTCGTGCCAGTCCGGGCGCAGTTTCACGATCTCGTTGTACAGATGCACGCAGATTTCACGGCTCATGGCGACGATCATGGCCTTGCCGGTCTGCGCCTTGTTGCGTTCCTCGAAGTGGGCGACCAGATCGGCAGCCACACTGACGATGCGCGGCGTGGCACCGACGATCTTTTCCAGCGCCGCCCATTTGCTCTTCAGGCGCGCTTGCTGGCTTTCTTCTTCGTCTTCGGCCAGTTCATCGACGTCTTCATCGATGTGCGTCAGTTCTTCCGGTTTCAGCGACAGCCTGGCGAGCCGGGATTCAAAGTAGATGGCCACCGTCGCGCCGTCTTCCTTGGCCTGCTGCATGTCGTAGACGCTGATGTAGTCACCGAACACGGCACGGGTATCGCGGTCTTCGCTGGAAATCGGCGTACCGGTGTGGCCGCCGGAGCCATGATGCATGAGTTTGGCCGGTCTTAAAATGCTGAGCCGAATTTGTTGATATATACCAAGTGCGACCTGGCGGATATAGAGAGCATGAGTTGGCAAACGCTTCAGATGTCGACTTGATCCTTG
>JBBQAT010000071.1:0-20677 GCA_038316625.1 Burkholderiales bacterium | reverse complement strand
CAGATATCATAACCAAAATCCGTCGCGATTGCCTTCAGCTTCCTGTTGCCTTGCATTCGTTGGCAAGGGGACGTTCAGAATTGCTGTCGATCAGGATGCTTTTCCAGGGCAGATCAATCCACAGCAAACCGTTTGTCCGGTCTTCATAGCGAGGAAGTCCGGAGGTAGAGTCGTGGCGCAACAGTGTGTAGCGATTGCCTTGCCAATCGAGGTCGATCCGGCTGGCATTGTGCGCATCGCGCTGGATTTCAATTTTCTGGCCGAGATCACAACGGTAAACGCCGCTGGCAAGCCGGAAATCCAGCTGCTTCTGCTGGCGGTTCTTTACGTCGTTCTGGCGTACTGCTGCTGTCTCCGGCAGCGGCTTTGTTGCCGTCGCGCAGGCGGTAAGCAGTACGCACTGGGCGCTCAGGACGAGTATCATCAGACGATTCTGGACCACACGCATTTCCTTCAGATTGTTTGCGGAAAAAAACTCAAGTACAGACACTATGATCACCTCAGGAGAATAAGCATGCAATTGACTACGACGCCCTCAATTGAAGGCAGAAAAATTACGCGCTACTGCGGTATCGTTGCCGGTGAAGCCGTGCTGGGCGCTAACGTATTCAAGGATCTTTTCGCCAGCATCCGGGACATCGTCGGTGGTCGTTCCGGTACATACGAGAAAGAGTTGCGCAAGGCGCGTCAGATCGCTCTGGATGAACTGTCTGCACAGGCCGGCGAAATGGGAGCAAATGCGGTGGTTGGAATCGATATTGACTACGAAGTGCTCGGCGAAAAAAACGGCATGCTCATGGTTTCGGCCAGCGGCACGGCAGTGGTCATTGAATAATCATATCCGCTGAAGTGCTCATGGATAGGACGTTTACGTCGTTATGTGCTTGAAGAGTGGCGTAAATAGACAGTCTACAGGTGTTTGACGGTTTAGATTGCCATTTGGTGCGCCTTGCAGGGCGGTTTTCCTGCCTATAAATTGAAAAAGGCACCCAGGAATTCTGGATGCCTTTGGTTTGCAAAACAGGCTGTGTCAGCCAGCGAAGTTTTTCTCGGCGAAGCTCCAGCTTGCGAGGTTGTTGAGGAAGGTTTCGACAAACTTCGGACGCAGGTTGCGGTAATCGATGTAGTAGGCATGTTCCCAGACGTCGATACAGAGCAGCGCCTTGTCGCCGGTGGTCAGCGGCGTGCCGGCCGCGCCCATGTTGACGATGTCGACCGAACCATCGGCCTTCTTGACCAGCCAGGTCCAGGCCGAACCGAAGTTGCCGACGGCGGAGGCTTGGAAGGCTTTCTTGAATTCGTCGAAAGAGCCCCATTTCTTATCGATCGCGGCCGCCAAAGCGCCGCCAGGTGCGCCTCCACCATTCGGTTTCAGGCAGTTCCAGAAGAAGGTGTGGTTCCAGACCTGTGCGGAGTTGTTGTAAACGCCGCCAGCCGGAGCCTTCTTGACGATGGCTTCGAGGTCGAGGGACTCGTATTCGGTGCCCTTGATCAGGTTGTTCAGGTTGGTGACGTAAGCCTGATGGTGTTTGGCATAATGGTATTCGAAGGTTTCCTTGGACATGTGCGGGACCAGTGCGTCCATGGCAAACGGCAGTTGTGGCAGTTGATGTTCCATCATTTCTCCTTGAGTTGTCTTACGCGGGTTGTTTTGTTCAACGGGTCGGGGCTTACTGAGCGTCCGGTTTGATTTTTTCATTGCTGACCGAGGTAACCGTTGCTTCCGCACGACCACTGTGGAAGGAGACAGCGATCCTGTCGTTTGGTTCCAGCGATCGGCTGTCACGCAGGATCGTTCCCTTGCCGTCAGTAACAATGCTGTAACCTCGCGCCAGCACGGCATCCGGGTTGAGGTGTGACAGGCTGGCAGCGATGCGGGCGAGATCGCCTGATTTGTTGAGCAGGTTCTTTTGCCATTCGCCGTGCAACCTCGGGGCAAGTGCTTCGAGCCGCCGAGCAATACGACCGGTGTCCGGGCGGTTCAGGAGAAGGCGTCGAGACAGGCTGGCGAGGGCATTGCGACCGCGCGAGCTGGCCTGCGTCAGACTGTTGTCAAGGCGGCGCTGCAAATTGAGCAGTTTGTCGCGATGTTGCGCCAGGCCTTGTGCTGGGTGCTGCAAACGATGCGCCAAGCTATCGAGGTACTGTTGGCGCTGATCGAGATTCCGCGTGATCTGGCGATGGAGCGTGAGCCGATCATCGGCAAGGCGCGCTATGAGCGCAGAGCGTTCCGGCGCGGCGATTTCGGCCGCCGCCGTCGGGGTTGGTGCACGCTGGTCGGCCGCGAAATCGGTAATGGTGAAGTCCGTCTCATGGCCAACGCCACTGATCACCGGGATCGAACAGGCGCGTATGGCGCGGGCGACGGCTTCGTCGTTGAATGACCACAAGTCTTCGAGGCTGCCGCCGCCCCGGCAGGCAATCAGTACATCGCATTCCTGCCGTCCGTCGGCACGGCCAATGGCAGCGGCGATCTGCGCGGCAGCGCCGTCGCCCTGTACCGGGGTGGGGTAGAGCACAATGTTTACGTGTGGTGCGCGCCGGGTGAGCGTGGTCAGAACATCTCTTAAGGCGGCTGCTTGTGGCGACGTGATGATTCCGATGCAACGCGGGAAGGCGGGCAGCGGACGTTTGTTCTCGCCAGCGAAGAGTCCCTCGCGTTCGAGTTTTTCCTTGAGGCGAAGAAACTGCTCATAGAGATTGCCGACTCCGGCTTTGCGCGCCGCCTCGACGTTGAGCTGGAAGTCGCCCCGTGCTTCGTAAAGCGTTACCAGGACACGGGCTTCGATGTGTTGACCATTCTCCAATCGCCAGCCAAGAAGCTGGGCGCGGTTGCGGAACATGACGCAGCGCACTTGAGCCGTTGCATCCTTCAAGGAAAAATAGACATGGCCGGAAGCCGCGAACGTGAGGTTCGAGACTTCACCGCTAACCCAGCAGAGTGGAAAGGCTGATTCAAGTCGCTCCCGTGCAATCCGGTTGAGCGCTGAAACTGAAATGACAGGTGCTGATGGAGCAAGGCCTGCGCTGTATGAAGTGGTTTGAGTCATGCGCCAATTTTACATCCTTGTCTATTCATTCATACCCTAAGCAGGGTCCA
Organism: Burkholderiales bacterium; assembly: GCA_038316625.1. Taxonomy (GTDB): domain Bacteria; phylum Pseudomonadota; class Gammaproteobacteria; order Burkholderiales; family Rhodocyclaceae; genus Propionivibrio. The sequence continues at coordinate 17,577 of JBBQAT010000071.1, read as the reverse complement.
TTGGAGGTGCGCTCCGAACTCTCGGTGCCTGCACTGGTATTTTTTAAGTTTATGATTTTAAATAAATATTTTATTTTGTGTTTTAGTTTAAAAGAAAGAAAGGTCCTTCTAACAAAGGGGTTACGGTGCTTTATCGCATGCAATCCACAATCTTATCCACAGATTTTGTGGATAAGATTCTTCTTATTACTTTAGTACAGGGGTTGCCGCTGGCGTCCGCTCAGGCTAAAGTCTCTGGCTGAAGAAATCCTTAGGGGAAAACGTGTTTTCAATCATTCTGGCGGCCGGATGGCCCATTTGGCCCTTGCTGTTGGCGTCGATTATCGCTGTTGCGCTGATCATTGAGCGACTGGTGAGTTTGCGTCGCGCGAAAATATTGCCCGCAGGTTTGTTGCAGCGCGTGGTTGCCGAGTACCGGCAGCAGGGTACGAGCGAGGCAATGTTGACCAACCTGGAGGCGCAATCTCCGCTTGGTCGCGTGCTGGCCGCCGGCTTGCGCAATGTCGGCAGTTCGCGCGAGATCATGCGCGAATCAATCGAAGAGGCGGGTGGCGTGGTGGCGCACGAGTTGGAGCGTTATCTCACCACGCTCGGCACGATCGCGTCGATTAGCCCGCTGATGGGGTTGTTTGGCACGGTCGTCGGCATGATCGAGATTTTCGGTTCGCAGTCACCGACGGGTACCAACCCGATGCAACTGGCGCACGGTATCTCGGTTGCGCTGTACAACACGGGGTTTGGTCTGATCATCGCCATTCCGGGAATGATCTTCTGGCGCCACTTCCGTGCGCTGGTCAACGGTTTCGTGCTTGAGATGCAGCAACAATCGGTACGTCTGGTCGAGACTTTGCACGGCGAGCGCAAGGCTTGAGGAGCGGGCGATGAATTTTCAACGTGGCCGTGACCATGATGTGCCCGAAATCAATCTGATTCCGTTGATTGATGTGCTGCTGGTGATCATCATCTTCCTGATGTTGACGACGACCTACGCCAAATTTTCCGGGCTGGAAATCAATCTGCCGACGGCGGACGCTAGCAAGCAGGCCGAACAACCCAATGAGGTTAGCGTCGCAGTGACGGCGAGTGGGCAGGTTCTGGTCAACAAGGCACCACTGGCCGCGGCCGACGTGAAATCGATCAGCGAGGCGCTGATTCGGGCGGCTGGAGACAACAAGGATCCGGTCATCGTCATCAATGCCGATGCCAAGGCGACGCATCAGAGCGTGGTGGACATCATGCAGGCGGCCCAGACCGCCGGTTATCCGCACATTTCGTTCGCCACGCAATCGCCGAACTGATGGCGCGTTGATGCTCTTTTCCGGCATCGCACAGCGCCTCCCCCGCTTGTGGTACCGGCGGCAACTGGCCATTGCCCTTTTACCTTTGTTGCCCGTCTCCTGGTTGTTCCGACTGCTGGTTGGGGTACGGCGTGGTTTGTACCTTTGTGGCGTGATGCGCTCGCATTCGCTGCCTGTGCCGGTTATCGTGATCGGCAATCTGACCGTTGGTGGCAGCGGAAAGACGCCGCTTGTGCTCTGGCTGGTCGAGCGCTTGCGCGAGGCGGGTTGGCATCCAGGGATTATTAGTCGCGGCTATGGGCGTGAGACCGAAGGTGTGCGGTCGGTTAGCGCAGATTCCGCTTCAACGCTCGTCGGTGACGAGCCCCTGTTGCTGGCGCGTCGCAGCGGCGTCTCGGTCTTTGTCGGTCGTGACCGCGTCGCCGCTGGGTCGGCGTTGCTGAAAACTCATCCCGACTGTGACGTGATCGTTTCTGACGATGGTCTGCAACATTACCGTTTGCAACGCTCTGTCGAAATTGCTGTGTTTGACGGACGTGGTGCGGGAAATGCCGAGGTCTTGCCGGCAGGGCCGCTGCGCGAGCCGCTGCAACGGATGTCGGCGCTGACGGCGGTGGTGTGGAATGCCGCCAGCGAAGCTCAGTCGCTGATTCAGGGTGTTCCGGCCGGTTTGCCGCAGTTCGCGATGCGCCTGATCGGTCAGCGCTTTTTCTCCCTAGTGGATGCGCAGCACAGTTGTACGGAAGCCGATTTGAGAGGCAGGCATTTGTATGCGATGGCCGGTATCGGCGATCCCGCCCGCTTCTTTGCCCAACTGGACGCCATGGGCCTTGAATTCGAGGCGCATCCTTTCCCGGATCATCACAATTACACGGCTTCTGACCTTGCGTTTGCGCACGATGGCGTGCTGCTGATGACCGAGAAAGATGCGGTAAAATGCGCCGCGTTGGTTACGCATGAGGCATGGGTGCTTCCTGTCGAAGTACATCTTGATGCGGCCATTGGCGGTAGAACCCTGCTCGATACCATTCTGGAGAAAATTGATGGACGCACGCTTGCTTGATATCCTCGTTTGTCCTATCTGCAAAGCCAATCTCGAATACCGCAAGGCTGCGGCGGAATTGGTCTGCAAGCCTTGTAAACTGGCGTTTCCGGTGCGCGACGATATCCCGATCATGCTTGAAGGCGAGGCGCGGTCGCTCGAGACTGACGAAGTTTGAGTTTCGGAGGTACCATGAATTTCAAGGTTGTTGTCCCCGCCCGCTACGCTTCAACCCGCCTGCCGGCCAAACCCCTGCTTGATCTTGGCGGCAAGCCGATGGTCGCGCGGACTGCAGAACGCGCCGTTCTTTCGGGTGCGGAAGAAGTCTGGGTGGCGACCGATCATGCGGACGTGCTGGCCGCTGCCGAACAGCACGGCTTGTCAGTGATGCTGACACGCACCGATCATCCGACCGGAACGGATCGTCTGTCTGAAGTCGTCGAAAGGCGCGGCTGGAGCGACGACACCATTGTTGTTAATGTGCAGGGCGATGAGCCGTTGATCGACCCGGAAATGATCGCGCTAATGGCGCGGAAACTGGCAGAGAGTGGTGCAGATATTGCCACCGTCGGGCATCCGATCACCAATACCGTTGATTTCTTCAATCCGAACATCGTTAAGCTGGTATGCAAGGCGGATGGCGATGCGCTGTATTTTTCACGCGCGCCGATTCCGTATGCGCGTGATCACTTCGCGCGACAAGCAGGCAAAGAAACGTTGCCCACCGGAATTCCGGCCTATCGGCATATTGGCCTTTATGCCTATCGCGTCAGTTTCTTGAAGGCGTATGCCCGTTTGACACCGTCGCCGCTTGAGGGTTTTGAGGCGCTTGAGCAGTTGCGCGCCCTGTGGCATGGGTTCCGGATCAGCGTGGTGATTTCGGATCATCTGCCGCTGCCGGGCGTGGATACGCCTGAAGATGCCGCAGCCATGCAGGCCTGGTTCAGCAAGAAATGACACTGGGCATGAAATCGTTTGACCGTTTGGATAATTGAAGGTACTTTTCAAGAACAATCAATTTTTTCGGGGAGTGGATAATAATGAGACTGATTCTGCTCGGCGCGCCAGGGGCCGGTAAAGGAACACAAGCCAAATTCATTTGCGAAAAGTACGGAATTCCTCAGATTTCAACCGGCGACATGCTACGCGCCGCGATCAAGGCCGGGACGCCGCTCGGCATAGAGGCCAAGAAGGTAATGGATGCCGGCAGTCTAGTCTCAGACGACATTATCATCGGTCTGGTCAAAGACCGGTTGCTGCAAGATGATTGCAAGACCGGTTATCTGTTTGATGGCTTCCCGCGCACGCTTCCTCAGGCGGAAGCCATGAAGATTGCCGGAGTCGCTCTCGACTATGTGCTTGAGATTGATGTGGCTGATTCCGAGATCGTCGAGCGCATGGGCGGCCGTCGTGTGCATCTGGCTTCAGGGCGCACTTATCACGTCAAGTTCAATCCGCCCAAGGTTGAAGGTAAGGATGATGTCACAGGTGAAGACTTGATTCAGCGTGATGACGACCAGGAAGAGACCGTTATCAAGCGTCTCCATGTCTATCATTCGCAAACCCAGCCGCTGATTGCTTACTACAGCGCGTGGTTTGTCACCGGCGATTCCAGGGCGCCCAAGTGTCGAAAAATTGCTGGCGTAGGCGGTGTCGATCAAATCAAACACGCGGCTTTTGCCGCGCTGGGCTGATCTTTCTCGACGCAAACGTTACTTATTGCTCAATACGACATCTTCGGATTCTTCTGAAGGTGCCGGCATCCTTTAAAGGGTTGCTGGTTTGCCGAAAGGACTCGCGGGAAAGCCCCTGAAATCACTCTGCCGCGCGGCGCTTGAAATCCTGTAGGCGGAAGCCGGTCAGCCAGAGTGCAGCGAAATAGCTGACCGCGCCAAGGGCAACGATAAGCGAAAGCCGCAGCAAACGCTCCATCAGGCTCCAGCGCATCCAGTCCGCCGGATCGCCACCCGAAAACCACAGCGCAAGGCCCATGACCAGTATGGCTATCGCAAGCTTGGTGTAAAACGCGGGCCAGCCCGGCTGTGGCTTGTAGATTCCGTGACGACGCAGGCCGCGGTAGAGCAATGTCGCATTCAGGCAGGCGGCCAGGCCAATGGAGAGTGCCAGGCCGGCATGCGCCAGGTTCAGTCCGTAGATGAAAACAATGTTGAACAGTTGGGTCATGAACAAGGTGAATAGTGCAATTTTCACCGGCGTGCGCACGTTTTGCCTGGCGTAAAAACCTGGTGCCAGCACTTTCACAAGAATTAGCCCGAGCAGGCCGATACTGTAGGCCACCAAGGCATCTCGAGTCTTGAGCACATCGTTGGCGGTGAAAGCGCCGTGATAGAAGAGGGTGGTGATCAGCGGCACGGCGATGATGGCCAGCGCCAAGGCTGCGGGTGCTGCGAGTAGCAACGTCAGGCGTAGTCCCCAGTCGAGCAGTTTTGAGTAGTCGTCGAATTTTCCGCCAGCGTGGTATTTGGCTAGCGAGGGAAGGAGAATGGTGCCGAGTGCTGCGCCGAGCATCCCGGAAGGGAATTCCATCAGGCGGTCGGCGTAATAGAGCCAGGAGACGCTTCCGGTTCCCTGGAAGGAGGCGAAAACGGTGTTGATCAACAGACTGATCTGAGCGACTGAAACGCCAAGAACGGCGGGTGCCATCAGTCTGAGAATGCGTCTCACGCCGGGGTCTTGCCAGTCAAATGAGAATCGCGGCAGCATGCCGATTTTTTTCAGGCTCGGTAGCTGGAAAGCCAGTTGAAGAGCACCCCCAACGACAACGGCCCAACCCAACACCATGACCGGTTGACTGAAGTACGGCGTTGCGAACAAGGCCATGCCGATGAAGGTCAGGTTGAGCAGCACGGGAGTAAAGGCGGGGACGGAAAATCGGCTCCAGGTGTTCAGTACGCCACCTGAGAGCGCGACCAGCGACATGAATAGAATGTATGGGAAAGTAATACGCGTGAGTTCGACCGTCAGAGAAAATTTGTTGGCGTCGGCTGCAAATCCCGGAGCGGAAATATAGACAAGTACTGGCGCTGCTGCCATGCCAAGCAGGGTGATAACTAGTAGAACGAGAAAAAGTAGCGTGGCGACGTGATCGACGAGTTGTCTGGTTTCCTGCTCTCCACGTTTGTTCTTGTATTCGCCAAGAATGGGAACAAACGCTTGTGAGAAAGCGCCTTCTGCAAACAGACGGCGTAACAGATTCGGCAATTTGAAGGCGACAAAAAACGCGTCGGTGAGCATGCCAGCACCGAAGATTCGGGCAATAACGAAATCGCGAACGAATCCGAGGATGCGAGAGAGCAGCGTCATTCCGCTGATGGTGGCTAGGGCTTTAAGCAGATTCATTGTGGGTTTCGTGCCGCGCTAAGGGCGCGAGAGCTGCCATCTTAGTCTTTAAGTGGCGGGAGGCAAAACCACAGAGTCGTGAGCTGAAAAACGCCTTGCATCTCTGGATTTATATCTGTAAAATTGCGCGTTTTCGATTAACGCATCAGCTTTTTAGGAATTGACATTCATGGCCAACAGCGCACAAGCCCGCAAGCGTGCTCGCCAAGCCGTTAAGCAACGCGCCCACAACACCAGTCTGCGCTCAACTCTGCGCACGGCCGTAAAGCGTGTACAAAAGGCGATTGTTGCTGGCGACAAGGCTGCTGCTCAAAGCATTTATCAAGAATCCGTCTCGGTGCTAGACCGCATCGCTGACAAGAAGATCATTCACAAGAACAAGGCCTCGCGCCATAAGAGCCGTCTGTCAGCCCAAATCAAGGCGCTTGCAGCGGCCTGATTTGTTCTGGTTACGGAAAAAAAACGGCACCTGCGGGTGCCGTTTTTCATTGGTGCTCAGCTCACCCTTGAACAACCTGATTCCCCGAATTTCAGAGCGGGGTGCAATGCCAGCAGAGCCCAAGCGGCGACTTTCCGTGGTGTATTGGCGATATGCGCAGAAATTGTCATATAATCAAACGGTAACTGTTTGAAATGGTTGATTTCAACGAAAGATATTTGAATGCAGACAGAACATCATCAGGCTGGCGGGGTCGCGGGACTGTCTTTGTTGAAAAATATTCCGATGTTTGCAGGGTTGCCTGACGCGCAGTTGGAGCATATCGCGAAAATGGCAGTCCGCCGCAAAGTGCTCCGCAACACAACGATAGTTCATGCGGGAGACAGTACAGACTCCTTATTTGTCATCGTGACTGGTAGCGCCAAAGTATTGAATCGCGATGTTGAAGGAAACGAAGTCATTCTGACCCTACTTTCCGCTGGCGAATGCTTTGGTGAAATGGGCTTGATCGATGGTTCTCCGCGTTCGGCCGACGTTGTTGCCAGTGAGTCCTGTGAACTGCTGGCGATCACCAAACCAGATTTCATGAAGGCACTGGCCGGCAATGTCGAACTCGGTCTGAATATCATGAAGAGCCTCGTGCTGCGTTTGCGCGAAGCGAATCGGAAAATTGAGAGTCTGGCGCTGATGGACGTCTATGGGCGTGTGGCCAAACTGCTTCTGGATTTCTCGGTCAAAGAAAACGGTCTGCGTGTGATCCGGCGTAAAGTAACCAAGCAGGATATGGCCAAGATGGTCGGGGCCTCTCGCGAAATGGTTAGTCGCGTGATGAAGGATCTGGAGCGGAGCGGTTATCTCCGCATCGAAGAAGGTCGCATTGTTCTTACCGAGGATTGAGCGCTTTCTCTGGTTGTCGACTGCGGCCGGCTATAATCCTGCATTGCCCCGTTCATATTGATATTGATGGCTTCACTTCGTAAAACACCTGGTAGGATCGATAGCAACTCGAATACGCCCAGCCCGCTTCCAGAAAAGATCGCGATCGTTCTTCAGGAATCACGGTGGCTGGGGTTGATCGTCCTGGCCGCATTTCTCAGTCTTGCCATGTGGGGCTATCACCGTGGAGATCCCGGGTGGTCTCATGCCGTGCCGGCAACGACCCTGCAAAACCCGGCTGGGCGGGGCGGCGCCTGGCTGGCGGACTTGCTGCTGTATGTTTTTGGCTTGTCTGCCTGGTGGTGGATCGTACTGCTGATTGCGCTTGTGTGGTGGGGATATCGCCGTTTGGATGGCTTCCGCACAGCGGACCGGCGCCCGCTCTATATTGCGCTGGCTGGTTTCGTTTTGCTGATTATCGCTAGTAGTGGCCTGGAAGCCTTGCGTTTTTACTCGATCAAGGCCCAGTTGCCGCTCGCGCCCGGTGGCATGCTGGGGATAGAGATCGGAAAGGCTTCGGTGCGTTTTCTCGGTTATACCGGTGCGACTCTAACCTTGATTGCCTCGTTGGCGCTTGGCTGGAGCATTTTTTCGGGGATATCCTGGCTGTCGACGGTCGAGCGGATTGGAACATTGTTGGAGCTGGCTTTTGGCGCGTTGCGAGACCTGATTGATCGCTGGCAGGACCGGCGAATTGGGCGCGAAGTTTCGCGCGAGCGTGAAGCCGTGGTCGAGGTCGAAAAGAAGCGGGTTGAGACGCAGGAGCCCATTTTTATAGAGGCTCCCGAGCCTGTTGCCCCGGTCCCGGTGAAGATTGAAAAGCGCATTGTGCGCGAGCGACAGGTGCCACTATTCCCCGAAGCGGTCGAAGGCGGTTTGTTACCACCGCTGCATTTGCTTGAGCCGGCGTCTGTGCAGACTGATCGAGTCAGTCCGGAAACACTTGAATACACATCACGCCTGATCGAGCGCAAGCTGGCAGATTTCGGCGTGCAGGTTAAGGTTCTGGCTGCTTATCCGGGGCCGGTGATTACGCGCTACGAAATCGAGCCGGCCGTCGGCGTGAAAGGCGCGCAGATCGTCAATCTGGCCAAGGATATGGCGCGGGCACTGTCGATGGTCTCGATTCGCGTCGTTGAGACGGTGCCGGGAAAATCGTGCATGGCGCTCGAACTGCCCAACGCCAAACGGCAGATCGTTCGACTTTCGGAAATTATTTCGAGCCACGAATACAACAACATGTCGTCGCCATTGGCGATGACTCTTGGTAAGGATATCGGCGGTCATCCGGTGGTCGTCGATCTGGCCAAGATGCCACACTTGTTGGTGGCGGGGACGACCGGTTCGGGAAAGTCGGTCGGCATCAACGCGATGATTCTTTCGCTGCTCTACAAGTCGGAACCGGACAAGGTCAGGCTGATTCTTGTTGATCCGAAAATGCTTGAGCTGTCGATCTATGAAGGCATACCGCATCTGCTGGCACCGGTAGTCGTTGACATGAAACACGCCGCCAACGCGCTCAACTGGTGCGTGGCTGAAATGGAGAAGCGTTACAAGTTGATGTCCGCGATGGGCGTGCGCAATATTGCCGGTCTAAATCACCGCATCAAGGATGCCGAGAAAGCCGGGAAGAAACTGACAAATCCCTTTTCGCTTACGCCTGAATCGCCGGAACCGCTGGTTCCCATGCCACATATCGTGGTGGTTATCGACGAACTGGCCGACCTGATGATGGTTGCCGGGAAAAAGGTCGAGCAGTTGATCGCACGACTGGCCCAGAAGGCGCGCGCTGCTGGAATCCACCTGATTTTGGCGACGCAACGGCCGTCTGTCGATGTAATCACCGGCCTGATCAAAGCCAATATCCCGACGCGCATGTCGTTCCAAGTGTCATCGAAAATCGATTCGCGTACCATCCTCGACCAGATGGGTGCGGAAGCCCTGCTCGGGCAGGGTGACATGCTCTATCTCGCACCGGGAACCGGGTATCCGACGCGCGTCCATGGCGCGTTTGTCGCCGACGATGAAGTGCACCGCGTAGTTGATTACCTGAAGAAAGCCGGTGCGCCTGATTATGTTGAGGGGGTGTTGACCGGAGGCGGCCTCGATGACGAAGGCGACGGTGGGGACGGCACAGGGGAAAGTGCAGGAGATGCTGAATCCGATGCGCTTTATGATCAGGCGGTGGAGATCGTTATGAAGAACCGTCGTGCGTCGATTTCGTTGGTTCAGCGCCATTTGCGCATCGGTTACAACCGCTCGGCGCGCCTGATTGAAGCGATGGAAAAGGCTGGTTTGGTATCGGCCATGGATGGGCGTGGTGGTCGTGAGGTCATCGCACGCCGGGAAGAAAACTGATGCGTAGATTGATTATTGCAGCGGCCTGTCTGATCGCCGCACAGAGTGCCAGTGCCAGCGCAATCGACAAGCTGCACCGCTTTCTGGAATCCACAAAAACCATGCGCGCCGATTTTTCCCAGATCGTTGTTGCCAAGAACGGGAAAAAGCCGCAGCAATCAAGCGGAGTAATGATGTTTTCGCGTCCCGGCAAGTTCCGTTGGCAAATCGAGAAGCCCTATGCTCAGTTGCTGGTTGGTGATGGAGAAAAAGTCTGGATTTACGACCCGGATTTGCGCCAGGTGACGGTGAAGAAGGTTGATGCCGCTCTCGGGAGCACGCCAGCGGCGTTGTTGGTTGGTGAGGGTGGTGGGAAAAGCACCCTGGAAAAGAACTTTACCTTGCGCGAAGCGGGCGAGCGTGAGGGCCTTGAATGGCTCGACGCTATTCCGAAAACGCCGGATAGCGGATTTGAAAAACTTCAGCTTGGTTTTTCCGGAAACGACTTAAAGGCCATGGAGTTGTTTGATAACTTCGGGCAAACGACCTCGCTGTTCTTCTCGCGTCTTGAACGCAATCCGTCGCTTGCTGCAACGCAATTCCGTTTTACACCGCCCGCCGGCATTGATGTCATCGGTGAGTGATCTCTTTCCCCAGTCGCACCCGGTGCCACTTGCCGAGGCGCTTCGACCCGCCACGCTGGACGAGGTGATTGGTCAACAACATCTGCTCGGCCCAGGCAAGCCGCTACGCCTTGCTTTTGAAGCGCGAAAACTGCATTCGCTGATTCTCTGGGGGCCACCCGGGGTTGGAAAAACCACACTTGCACGCCTGATGGCCGACGCTTTTGATGCCGAATTCATGGCGCTGTCGGCTGTTTTTTCGGGTGTCAAAGATATTCGCGAGGCGGTTACGCGTGCCGAAATGACGCGGGCACAAAACGGCCGGCCCACGATTTTATTCGTTGATGAGGTCCATCGTTTCAACAAGGCCCAGCAGGATGCTTTTCTGCCCTATGTTGAAAGCGGATTGCTGACACTGGTTGGCGCGACCACAGAGAATCCCTCGTTTGAAGTGAACTCCGCGCTGCTTTCGCGCGCTTCGGTTTATGTCCTGAATCCCTTGTCGGAAGATGAGATGGGTCTGCTGTTCGAGCGAGCCCGCAGGCAAGCATTGCGAGGCCTGATCTTTGATGATGATGCCCGCTCGCGTCTGATTGGACAGGCTGATGGCGATGCGCGCCGCCTGATAAATCTTCTTGAACAGATACGCACCGCAGCGGCCACGGCAAAACGTTCGAGCATCGATGGTGCATTTATCGACAGTACGCTGGCGCAGAGCTTGCGTCGTTTCGACAAGGGTGGCGACGCCTTTTACGACCAGATTTCGGCCCTGCACAAATCCGTGCGTGGTTCGAACCCGGACGCTGCACTCTACTGGTTTTGCCGCATGCTCGACGGCGGCGCTGATCCCCGCTATCTGGCGCGGCGAATCGTGCGCATGGCGTGGGAAGATATTGGCCTTGCTGACCCGCGCGCGGCACAGATGGCAGGCGAAGCGGCGGCGACCTATGAACGTCTCGGCTCGCCCGAAGGCGAACTGGCTCTAGCCGAAACGGTGATCTATCTGGCCATGGCCGCCAAATCGAACGCCGCCTACGTCGCGTATAATGCAGCGCGGGGCTTCATCGCCAAGGACGGGTCAAGGCCGGTTCCGCTGCATCTGCGCAACGCGCCGACCAAGTTGATGAAGGAACTCGACTACGGCAAGAATTACCGTTACGCGCACGACGAAGCCGGTGGGTATGCCGCAGGCGAGGATTACTTTCCGGAGGGAATGCCACCTGTTGAGTGGTATCGGCCGGTTGGTCGCGGACTGGAAGTAAAGATTGGCGAAAAGCTTGCGCATCTGCGTGATCTTGACCGCAGTGCTCCCACAAAGAATTCGAAAACCTCTGAGGACTGAATATGCTTGATATACAACTGCTGCGCAACAACATTGACGCCGTTTCAGATCGGCTTGCCACTCGCAGCTATACGCTCGATACAGCGGCTTTCCAGAAGCTCGAAGCCGAGCGCAAGACCCTGCAGACCCGCACGCAAGAGCTTCAGGCCAACCGCAATAGCCTGTCCAAGCAGATCGGTATGCTTAAGGGGAGAGGTGAGGATGCCTCTGCCTTGATGGCCGAAGTCGCGGCACTCAAGGACGAACTTGATGCCAACGAAGTTCGCCTGGGTGAATTGCTCAAGGAGTTGGACGCGTTTGTGGCAACTATTCCGAATCTTCCGCAGGAGAGCGTTCCAATCGGTAACTCTGAGGCCGGTAATGTTGAGGTTCATCGTTGGGGTACGCCACGTGTCTTCGATTTTTCCGTCAAGGATCACGTTGATCTTGGCGAAGCGCTGGGGCAACTCGATTTTGCGACTGCAGCCAAGATTGCCGGTGCGCGTTTCTCGCTGATGAAAGGGCCTCTTGCGAGGCTTCATCGCGCCATTGCACAGTTTATGCTGGATGTGCATACCGAAGAGCACGGCTACACGGAAATCTATGCGCCGTATCTGGTTAATGCGGCAAGCATGACCGGGACCGGCCAACTACCTAAATTCGAGGCGGACCTTTTCAAAATCTTACGCCCAGAAGCCGAACCGCTCTACCTGATCCCCACCGCCGAAGTGCCTGTCACCAACATTGTGCGCGACGAGATTCTTGCGCAGGATGCGCTGCCACTAAAGATGGTTTGCCATACGCCTTGCTTCCGCTCGGAAGCTGGCTCCTACGGCAAGGATACGCGCGGCATGATCCGTCAGCATCAGTTCGACAAGGTTGAGCTGGTGCAGATTGTATCGGCCGAGAAATCCAATGAAGCCCTTGAAAGCCTGACTCGCCACGCCGAGACGATTCTCGAAAAGCTTGAGCTTCCTTATCGTCGCGTGGCGCTATGTACGGGGGATATGGGCTTTTCATCAGCCAAAACCTACGATCTGGAAGTCTGGCTGCCGGCGCAGAATACTTACCGCGAAATTTCGTCCTGTTCCAACTTCGAAGCCTTCCAGGCGCGGCGCATGCAGGCGCGTTGCCGCAACGAGAAGAACAAGACAGAACTCGTGCATACGCTCAACGGCTCCGGTCTTGCTGTCGGACGAACGCTAGTCGCCATTATGGAGAACGGCCAAAACGCTGACGGCAGCATTACCGTGCCGGTCGCCTTGCGCCGCTATCTTGGCGGTCTGGATCGAATCACTGCGTAGGCCGGTTAGCGATTTTTCGGGTCGCAATGGCGGATTTCTTCTGATTTCAATCGTGGGGATGCTTTCTTCACGTAGCCAAGAATAAAACGACGAGAAAATGCAGGGTGGCGCGCATCAACTGAAAGACTCGTGCTAAAATCGCGCCCCTGACGGAGAGGTGGCAGAGTGGTCGATTGTACCTGACTCGAAATCAGGCGTACTGCAAGGTACCGTGGGTTCGAATCCCACCCTCTCCGCCAGACAACAAGCAAATACGCGCCTTACGGCGCGTTTTGTTTTTGTACCCTTCAAAGAACCCATAACAAAACACCTGAGAGTTGGCCTTTTGTATGTCGAAAGCGCTATTGCTTTTCCACTGCACAAATGGATAAGGCTGGAATTTCTCCCGGTCTTGCTTTGCGGGCTGAATAGCAGTCAAAGTCATCCATTGATGAATGACCTAAAACAAGGCGGGCGTTTGGCATGAATCGAGTTACCGCTTGAAGGCTGCCAGGGCGTGATTCTGGGTTTCTATGGGCTACAATCTTTCTCGAAGCCGGTCGATCTTGCCATTTTGGCACAGAACTTCGGGCAACCTTTGAATTAAGGTCCTCCTTTCGGGTCTAAAACCAAGCAAGCGGTGGTTGGCCACCTTTCATTGAGAGCCGCGCCGCTATTGATGTTTCAGCGGGCCTGTCACAGCAACCAGTCTTGCGATCCTCTTGTCGGTGAACCATGAAAATTCGAACACGCATTCTTTTCGGCTTTGCAATCATGCTCACGCTGTCTTTCGGTCTTAGTCTCGCCAATGATTCCGTGACGAGCAGCAGCGTCGAAGGCGGGAGTTGGCGTACGGCACTGCGGCATTCGGCGGGCATTGCTCCTGACCCGATCGAGCAGGCCGACATCGCCATCGTGCAGGTCTACGCCGCTGCGACCTATGGCTGGCGAGGTCTTTTTGCGATCCACCCTTGGATTATCTGCAAACGGTCGGGAGAAACGGCCTTCACTCGCTACGACGTGATTGGATGGGGCGGTACAGACGTGATCAAGCGCAACTATGCGCTTCCCGACGGGCTTTGGTTCGGCGCGCAACCCAAGCTCTTGGTCTACCACCGGGGTGATGGCGTCGACGCCATGATTGATCACATCGAATCGGCCATACAGAGCTACCCCTACGTGGATATCTACCGCAGCTATCCGGGGCCCAACAGCAACACATTTCTCGCCCATATCGGGCGCGAGGTTCCCGATCTTAAGCTTGATCTGCCGGCCAACGCCATCGGCAAGGATTACCGCTCGGTCAGCAATCCGGTCGGGTTGTCGTCATCAGGACGCGGCTTGCAGTTTTCTCTTCTTGGTTTGCTGGGGTTGAGCGTTGGGCTTGAAGAAGGCATTGAAATGGACGTGCTGGGCCTGAATTTCGGTCTCGACTTTAACAGTCCTGGCCTGCGCTTGCCATTTATCGGGCGGCTGGGGATGGACGACACGACCGTGTCAAACAAGTCGGCTCCGCATTAGCCGGACTGTTTTTACCCACGCCCTCCTTCTATAAGGAACATCATGACCACTATTTCATTTCTCGGTACCGGGCTGCTTGGCAGCGCATTTGCCGAAGCCGCCTCCAAACGAGGTGATCACGTTACCGCCTGGAATCGGTCACCCGCCAAAGTTCTGGCGCTCGCGCCGTTCGGCATTCGGTCCGCCGCGACGCCGGCCGAGGCCGTTCAAGGAGCGTCGAGGGTGCATCTGGTGCTTAAGGATGATGCGGTGGTTGAAGAAGTCATTTCGGCGGCCCGTTCCGGATTTCTCCCTGACACGATTTTGATTGATCACAGTACAACGCTACCGAAACGTACTGCCGAACGAGCCGAGCGGCTCAAAGGGGAGGGCATTGGCTATCTGCACTGCCCCGTCTTTATGGGGCCAGCCGCCGCCCGAAATGCTCAGGGCTCGATGATGGTTGCGGGGCCATGTGCGCTCTTCGACGTTGTAAAGGCGGACCTGGCCAAGATGACTGGGCGTCTTGAGTACATGGGTGAGCGCACCGATCTGGCGGCGGTCAACAAGTTGTTCGGCAACGCCATGATCATCGGCATGTCAGCGGTGATGGCGGATATCCTCACTTTAGCGCAGTCATGCAATGTCGAACCGGAGGATGCCATCAAATTGCTGGGCCTTCTCGACCTGAATGGAATGGTATCAGCGCGTGGCATGAATATGGCCAAGGGCAACTTTACCCCGAGTTTCGAGTTGGTGATGGCGCGCAAGGACGTACGACTAATGCTTGAAACTTTAGGTAACCAGCGGTTAGCGGCATTGCCCGCCGTTGCGGAGAGGATGGACCAACTCATCTCACGAGGACTTGGTGCCGAGGATGCTAGCGTGCTGGCCATTGATGCAGTACGTCGGGTTTAGGTTGCCCCTGTGCGGTGCCAGTTGGAGATACTCGAGGCGACCGAAGATTGTTTTCGATGGTATCTACTCTGGCCCGCCAGCAATACGCGTGAAACCCTCATTGCCACTGGCTTTGCGGGTTATTTTCTTCCTTACCCACTCTTTGGCCTACGTGGCACCAAAAATTGCCTCGACGGATTGGTCTTTCGCCCGGAAATTGCCCGTGTCGCTCGCTTGTCGCGCGTGCTACAGAGTCTGCAATTAGATTTTTGATCTGGCATCTTGCATGTTTCTCTTGAGTCGCTTCAAGAGGTTATTGAAATGATCGTTGTAACAGATTATTTTTAGTACCGGCTTTTTACGTGCCGATTTTTCGCCATGACTGGATCATCCCTTGTCCAACCAGATAGCCGTCAAGAAAGACCTCCAGGTTGGCGTGTCGTGCCTCTTTTCTAGTGATTCCAAGCTTCTCCACTGCGATTCAAAGCATTTCCAAGCGGAATTCTCGCGAGCCGTTATTCATCTGCTGGTAGTCGCGCAACCCTTGGGCAATGTCGTGGTTCGCCATGCGTATGCTGCAAACTTCAAACCGTGCTTATCCGGTTGTCACAGACACCCGCTACCGGTAGTATGTTGAGCATCGTGGTCTTTGTTGGAAGTGCCAGGTCATTGCAACAAACGATAATCGATGAAATGCGAAGCCATCGGAGGAATAGCGAACCCGTTTTCCCGCTTGTTTGCTGCTGTGGGGGGGGATTTCTGCTTACCTATCGACGAAAAAGAAAAAGGCCACCTTGTGGGTGGCCTAACTCTTTGATACTTCACCGTTATTCTGGCGCGCCCGGAGCGATTCGAACGCCCGACCCCTTGGTTCGTAGCCAAGTACTCTATCCAGCTGAGCTACGGGCGCTTTGTGTTTTTGAAGCCGCGAATTCTACGCAAGCATGCCACCAATTTCAAGTGGTATTTTCAAATTAGCTCAATTAATTTGCGGTGGTGGTCTATTCTTGGCTTTTAGGGGCCTGTTCTGCTTCGCCGTGTCCGAGGCGTTTTGAAAGGATAGCGGCAGCCTCTTTTACATTTGTTGCGAGCGTGCTGTCCCATTCCATATCGAAGTGGCCAACGGTTCCGAGTGAAGTAATAGCGGCAACCATTCGGGCTGTGTGATCAAACACTGGAGCGCTGAATCCGTTGATTCCCGGCGTAAAACTGCCGCTGGCGCGCGATAGGCCTTGACTGCGTATCTCTTCCAGTTGTACCTCTAAGCGGCGCGTCAATGCGGCTATCGTTGTACGAGTGGATTCGGCCGTGGCGCGTAACTCGGCATCGAGTTGTTTCTTTAAGTAGGGCGAGCGAAAAAATGCTGAAAATGCCAGCCCCGTAGCCGAAGTTGTTAGTGGAAGGACAACCCCCGTTCTTAGTGTGATGGTAATTGGCCCCCCCGCTTCGACCCAACGAACGCATGTGGCACCGTGATTACCCCACATAGCAAGTGCGACAGTTTCCCCTATCCGCTCACAAAGATCCTCAAGAATCGGTGCCGCTAAGCGTACGGGGTCGAGCCGGGCAAGGCTCGCGAGTCCGAGTTCCAAAGAAAACTCTCCAAGATCATAACGCCCAGAATTTGCATCCTGTTCGACGAGTCCCATCCGCATGAAGCTGACTAAGTAGCGGTGCGCTTTTGCTGCCGGCATCGCCGCGTTTTTTGCCAGGTCTCTCAGCATCATTGATCGACCGTTGGCAGCTAGAGCGCGCAAGAGGCGCGCGCCCACTTCAATAGACTGGATGCCTTGTCGTTGCTTTCCCGCTTCGGTATTCATTGTGGTGCGCCTTTTTGTGAAGAGATATGAGCGTTAGGCAATAGCCGCTTGTTCCTCGAAAATATGGCGGGGTAGCTGATCGAGAATGTGTACGCCGCGGGAACTGATCGTGCAACGGTCCAATAAGATTCCTTGCAAATAAGCCTTCGACCCGTGGTGTGAAGTGGGTGTGTTGATTTCAAGGCGAGCGAAAGTCATCTATATGTTCGTCAGCTGAAACACGGTTGTCTGGTCCAATCGTAGTGGTCGGGAGAA
The DNA here is from genome assembly GCA_038316625.1 of Burkholderiales bacterium. Classification (GTDB taxonomy): domain Bacteria; phylum Pseudomonadota; class Gammaproteobacteria; order Burkholderiales; family Rhodocyclaceae; genus Propionivibrio. Next base: position 466 of record JBBQAT010000071.1, on the reverse strand, counting down.
TGCCGTATTTTGCAAAGCACGAACTGTGTGGCCGGCGATCACGGTTGTCGAGTGCTATTTGGCTTTAGCGCGAAATATTGAAGATTTGGTGAAGATTTGGTTGACGCTTGGTTCTATGGTTTGCTATAGTTCGCCCCCTCGCAACACGGCAGGCCTTTCGGAAGCGATTTGGCAAGCAAAGTTAAATTAGGTGGTGTTGACGAGTAAGGCGAAAGTTTGCTAAAATCTTTCCTCTTAAGCGGGCGCGGGGTGGAGCAGTCTGGCAGCTCGTCGGGCTCATAACCCGAAGGTCACAGGTTCAAATCCTGTCCCCGCAACCAAGTATTACGCTCTTTAAAAACGAGACAATTGATAGGTGTGGGTTCTTGGTCTAGTTGATTACGCTTCGGCGTAACGCAAGAAGATGAAGTAACTCGCACGATGTAAAAAGTCTGGTTGCTTGGGAAACTGAGTGGCTAGGACGTCA
>JBBQAT010000070.1:0-20702 GCA_038316625.1 Burkholderiales bacterium | reverse complement strand
GCCGAAATTGCCGCGTTACGGGATGCGGCCCGCCGGCTTCAGAACTATCGGCTACCCGGTTGTGAACTCTTTGTAACACTGGAGCCGTGCGCCATGTGCGCCGGGGCGATGTTGCATTCACGGATCGCCCGGGTGGTTTATGGCGCTCGCGACCTGAAAACCGGTGTGCACGGGAGCGTTGTCGACCTGTTTGCCGTCGAACGCCTCAATCACCACACCGAGGTTGTCGGCGGAGTGCTGGCCGAGGAATGTGGGCAACTGCTCTCCAACTTTTTTGCCATGCGTCGCGCTAAACGGGATCAATAGACGTGCGTATCGAGATTTCAATTGCGCAGCAAACGCTGACCTTGTTCGATGAAGAAGGGCAGGTGGTGTGCCGCTATCCGGTATCGACGGCCACCAATGGGGCTGGAGAAGAACGCGGCAGTTATTGCACACCGCGCGGGAAGCATCTCATTCGTGCACGGATTGGCGCTGGTCAGCCGGAGAACGCGGTCTTTGTTTCACGCCGTCCGAGCGGCGAGATTTACTCCCCGGAACTTGGCACCGCTTTCCCCGAACGTGACTGGATTCTTACGCGCATTCTGTGGCTATCAGGCTGCGAGCCCGAGCGCAACCGGTTGGGCCGCGTCGATACCATGCGCCGTTACATCTACATCCACGGCTGCCCTGATACGGCAGCGCTAGGCGTTCCCGGGTCGCACGGCTGCATACGCATGCGCAATGCTGACATCGTTGAGCTCTTTGATCGTGTGCCGTGCTACACCCGTGTTGAAATCAGTTGAAACCCCAAGGTGAGGTTCCGTCGATAGCTTGTTCGCCAAACGGTGGATTTATTGGGGCAAGTCACACCATCTGACTGATGGTTTTGCGGAAGCGCACCAGCGCTGCGAAGAACAGCACACTGCCGATAACGAAGATGGCCAGAAACTGCGGCCACACCACATCGATGCCTGCGCCGCGATAGAGGATGGCTTGTCCCGCCGAGACGAAGTAGGTGGTCGGGGCGGCCAGCATGACGTTCTGTACGAGATCCGGCATGCTCTCGCGCGGCGTGGCACCGCCTGAAAGCATTTGCAGCGGCAGCAGGACCAGCACCAGCAGCATGCCGAACTGTGGCATGGAGCGCGCCAGCGTCGCCAGAAAAATTCCCATCGAGGTGGTGGCGAACAAATGCAGCGCGGCCACCGCGATGAACAGGGCAATCGAACCCTGTATTGGCACGTGCAATGCTCCCTGAACGACGAACACCAGCGCCACCATCGCCGCCAGCAGGACCACCAGGCCCATTGACCAGACCTTGGCCAGCATGATTTCGGCCGGCGTTACGGGCATCACCAGCAGGTGCTCGATGGTGCCATGCTCGCGCTCGCGGATCAGTGCCGCGCCGGTGAGAATGATGGACAGCATGGTCACGTTGTTGATGATCTCCATCAGCGACCCAAACCAGGCCTGTTCAAGATTGGGGTTGAAGCGCATGCGCAAGGCCAGATCGACCGGCGGCACGGTCGTGCTGTGGTGGCGCTGGACGAACTCATTGACCTCACTGGCAACGATCTGCTGGATGTAACCATTGCCGGTAAACGCCTGGCTCATCAACGTGGCATCGACATTGAGTTGTATCGCCGGCACTCTTCCGGCCAGCACGTCACGCTGAAAACCTGGCGGAATATCCAGCACGAAGGTGTACTTTCCCTTGTCCATGCCGGGATCGATGTCAGCCAGCGAAACCATGACCGGCGTTTTGAAATGCGGCGGGTAAAAACTTGAAATGATGCGTGCGGACAAGGGCGAGCCATCCTCGTCGACGATGGCAATCGGCGCATTGTGCAAGCTCTCAGGCATGGCGGTGGCGGCCACGTAGATCGCGAAGGTAAAGGTCCACCCAATCAGCACCAGCATGATCGGATCGCGCACCAGACTCCACAGTTCCTTGACGCCCAGGCGGAAAACGTTCTTGCTGCGGATCATGGTGTCAGGACTCCTGCTTCTTCAGCAATACGATGGACAGGCCAAGAATCACCGGTACGGCGGCGAGCAGGGGCCAGAACGACGGGGCCAGAGTCGAGAGCCCCAGCGCCTTGCTGAATACGCCACGGCTGATGGTCAGGAAATGCGTGGCCGGGTAAATGCGACCGATAAAGGCACCCATGCCTTCGAGTGAGGACACCGGGTTAAGCAGGCCGGCGAACTGCACGCAGGGGATGATGGTGCCGATCATGGTGACAAACATGGCGGCGATCTGGCTCTTGGTAAACGTGGAAGCCAGCAGGCCAAAGCCGGTGGAGCAGATGACGAAGATGAATGCCGCCAGCGCCAGCGTGAGGAAGCTACCCTTGACTGGCACGTCGAATACGGTGATCGCCAGCACCACCAGCAGCAGAAAATTGACCATTGCCAGCACGATGTAGGGCAACTGCTTTCCGAGCAGGAATTCGCTGCGTGTGACAGGGGTGACGTAGAGGTTGATGATTGACCCCAGTTCCTTTTCGCGCACGACCGACAGTGCGGCGAGCATGGCGGGGATCATCATCAGCAGCATCGGGATGACGGCTGGTACCATGGCTGGCAGGCTTTTTACATCGGGGTTGTAGCGGTAACGCGTTTCCACGGTACTGGGCGCAGCCAGACTGACTCCCAGCCGGTGTTTAGCCATGTCGACCAGCCACATCTGGTGCATCGCCTGGACATAGCCGCGCACGACTTCTGCACGGGTGGGCATGGCGCCATCGACCCAGGCACCGATCTGCGCCGGGGTGCCGCGCGCAATGTCGCGGGCGAAGCCGGAGGGGATTTCGATGGCCAGTGAAAGCTCGCCGCTACGCATGCGCTTGTCGAGGTCGTCATAGTCGGTGATCGGCGGCTTCTCGATGAAATAGCGCGACCCCGACAGATTGAGCGCGTAGTTCTGGCTCAGCACGGTCTGGTCGCGGTCGAGCATGGCGTAGGAGAGGTTCTCGACATCCATGTTGATGCCGTAGCCGATGATGAACATCAGGAGCGCCGTACCCAGCAGCGCCAGCGTACCGCGTACCGGGTCACGCTGCAGCTCCAGCGTTTCGCGCAGGGTGTAGCTGAAGGCCCGGCCCAGATTGAAGCCGAAAAGGCGTGGTTTGGCAGGTGCTTTGCTTACCGGCGTGGCGCGTTCCTCCCCCTTCAAGGGGGAGGTTAGGAGGGGGATGGGGCTAATGTCGGACGATTTTAACCCCATCCCCACCCCGACCCTCCCCTTGCACCCCAAGGGTGTTTCCTGCGGGGCAAAGGGGAGGGGGGAATTGCTGGCTGACGCTTCCTCCAGATAGGAAATGAAGGCCTGTTCCAGTGTTTCCGTACCGCGAAGGCGTACCAATTCCGCAGGTTTGTCGCTCACCAGCACCTTGCCGGCATGCATCAGCGAAATGCGGTCGCAACGCTCGGCCTCATTCATGAAGTGTGTTGAGATGAAAATCGTTACGTGATCCTGGCGCGCCAGATCGATCATCAACTGCCAGAACATATCGCGCGCCACCGGGTCGACGCCCGAGGTCGGCTCATCGAGGATCAGCATCTCCGGCTTGTGCACCATGGCCACCGCCAGCGACAGGCGCTGGCGTATGCCCAGCGGCAGGTTCTCCGGCATGCTGTCGAGTACGCCGCCGAGGCCAAAACGTGCCACCATCTCGTCGACTCGCGCCGGAATCTCTTCCTCGGGCACCTGAAACAGCCGCGCGTGCAACACCAGATTCTGGCGCACCGAGAGCTCGCCATAGAGCGAGAAGGCCTGCGACATGTAGCCAACGCGACGGCGCGTGTCGATATCGCTGGAATTGACCTTCTTGCCAAATAACCAAGCCTCGCCTTCGCTGGCCGGTAACAGCCCGGTAAGCATCTTCATGGTGGTCGACTTGCCGCAGCCGTTGGAGCCGAGGAAGCCGAAGATTTCGCCGCGCTGGATGCGGAAATCCACATGATCGACGGCCGTAAAATCACCAAATCGCATCGTCAAGCCCTTGGCTTCGATGGCAATATCTGTGTTGGCAGACGCCTCCAACGGTGGCACCAGCACGGCGCGGTGGTCACGCCGTTGCTCCTCGGGCAGCAGCGCAATAAAGGCTTGTTCCAGCGATTCGGTCTGGCTCGTCGCCCGCAACTCAGCCGGCGTACCGGTCGCCAGTACCTTGCCGGCATTCATTGCCACCAGCCAGTCGAAACGCTCGGCTTCTTCCATGTAGGCCGTGGCGACAATCACGCTCATGCCGCTGCGTTCGCTGCGGATGTGGTCGATCAGATCCCAGAATTGCTTGCGCGAGAGCGGGTCGACGCCAGTCGTCGGCTCATCCAGGATCAGCAGGTCGGGGTCATGAATCAGTGCGCTGCACAAGCCCAGCTTCTGCTTCATGCCGCCCGAGAGTTTGCCTGCAGGGCGTGACAGGAAAGGCTGCAGTCCGGTGCTGGTCGTCAGTTCGTCGATGCGCTGGCGGCGTTCAGCGGCGTTGTGACCAAACAGCCGGCCAAAGAACTGCAGGTTTTCCTCGACCGATAGCGTCGGGTACAGGTTTTTTCCCAAGCCCTGCGGCATGTAGGCAATGCGTGGGCAAACGGTGTCGCGATGACGCTTGCTGGCCATGTCACCCTCCAGCACGTCCAGACGTCCCTCTTGCACGGCGCGCGCGCCGGCCAGCAGGGCCAGAAGACTGGACTTGCCGACACCATCCGGCCCGATCAGCCCGACCATGCAGCTGGCCGGAAAGTCCAGCGTGATGTTGTCAAGCGCCAGCGTCTTGCCGTAACTCAGGTTGATGCCAGCCAGACGGGCGACGGGCGATGTTGACGCAACGGTCATTGCGGTAGCCTGGTCACCAGTTCAGTGGGCCAAGGTGCCTGCGCGTCGAGCTTCAGCCAGACCATGCCCGGCAATCCGGTCTTGATCTGCTTGAGGTTCTTTTGCAGCAACTCGCGGCTGATCTGCGCCTTGACGCGGAACATCAGTTTTTGCCGTTCGCTCGCCGTTTCCACTGTTTTAGGGGTGAACTGCGCACTGCTGGCAACGAACGAGATCTTTGCCGGGATCACGTACTGCGGTGCGGCGTCGAGTATGAGGTGCACTTCACTGCCCAGCGCCAGCTTGCCGGCGGCGGTTTCAGGGACGAAGAAGGTCATGTAAACGTCGCCCAGATCCACCAGATTGAGCACCTTGCCTCCGGGGGCCAATACTTCACCCGGTTGGGCGATGCGGTATTGAACGCGGCCGTCGCGTGGAGCGGTGAGCGCGCTGTCCTTGATGTCGACCTTGATACGGGCCACGGTGGCTTCGGCCGCGTCGACGGTCGAGCGCGCACCGGCGACCTGCGCGCGGGCCGCAGCGATGGCGGCCTGCGCCGCCTGGACTTGCGCTTTCGAGGCAACGACAGCCGCTTGAACGCTGCTGACGCGCGCACGGTCATCATCAAGCTCCTGCCCGGAGGACGCCCCCTCGCGAGTCAGGGTTTCGGAGCGAGCGAGGCGGCGCTGGGCGGCGTCGAGTTCGCTGGTCCTTTGCGCCACCAAGGCCAGCACGGCCTGACGGTCGCTTTCGCGTGCTGACACTTGTGCCTCGGCACTGGCCACTGCTGCCACAGACTGCTGGTTATGAGCCTGTGCTTCGTCACGCTGAGCTTCGAGCGATTGCACCTGCATGTGTGCCAGCGGCTGGCCCGCCGTGACAAAGTCGCCATCGGCGACCAGGATGTCCTGCACGCGTCCGCTGAATTTGGTGGATACATCGATCTCCGTGGCTTCAATACGGCCGTTGCTGCTGATAAAACCCTCGCCAGGTCCGGTGGGGCGCAGCATCTGCCAGGCGACGAACCCAGCGACGACGAGGGCGGCGACGATTGCCGCCGGGATCAGCCATTTCTTCCATTTTTCCAGTTTTGATGGAGGTGGTGAAGGTGGTGGAGCATCCGGAGGGGGCGGCAATGTGGCCACCGGAGTGGCCTTTGGGGCGGCAGCAGGCGAAACAGGCGCGTTGACTGGCGGGGTCGCCTCCAGTGCAGCAGGCGGGGAGGGTGGCGGCGGAGCCACGACAGGGATGGCAACTGGTGTATCGACCGACACACTGACCGGAGCGATATCCTCTGGATGCGCAGCCTCGGTGGCTGGTGGCGGAACGGTTACGGTGACCGTAACGGTGAACGGTGTGGCGACAGTTGGGGTGGCCGTGGTGATCATGGGGCGCTCGTGCCTTGTGTGAGTTTGGGGGTGTCGCGTACGGGAGTCGAAACGAAATCCATAGAGCCGCCACCGAGGGCGGCATACAGGCTGACCTGGCTGGTCAGCAGTGCGCGGCGCGTCTGTACCAGCTGTTGCTCGGCGGCGAGCAGGTCGCGCTGGGCATCGAGCACGTCGAGAAATGCCGAGGCACCGTTGTCGTAACGCAACTGCGATAGCCTTGCCCGTTCTGTCTGTGTCGCCAGAGCCGTCTGTGCAATGGCAAGCTGCCGGACCAGCCAGAAGCGCGCTGAAAGCGCGTCGGATACGTCGCGGAAAGCGATCTGCACGGTTTTCTCGTAATTGACCACAGCCAGATCGCGACGCGTTTCGGCAAGACTCAGGTTGTTGCGTCTGCGCTCGCCATCGAAGATCGGCAGCGAAATGCTCGGGGAAATAATCCACGCCAGGCCGCCTGTTGCGAATAGGCCATCAAGTTCGGCACTGGCCGTACCCAGCGAGCTGGTCAGCGCGATGCGCGGAAAGAAGGCCGCACGGGCCGCACCGATATTGGCGTTCGCGGCCTTGAGCTGATGTTCGGCAGCGATGATGTCGGGGCGCTGAATCAGCAGATCGGACGGCAGACCCGGGCGTAATTCGCGAAGCGTATTCTGCTCGTCGCTCCGGCCCTGCTCAGCAGACAACTCGACGGGAGTACCAACCAGCAAGGTCAATGCATGAAATTGCGTTGCACGCTCCTGTTCCAGTTGTGCGCCGAGCCCCTGAGCCTGGGTCAGCAGTGTTTGCACCTGGGTCAGGTTAAGCCGCGAGGTCGAGCCGACCTCTACCCGACGCGTAAAGATGCGGAAGCTTTCTTCGCGGCTGGTGATGGTCTGGCGGGTCAGCGCAATGCGTTCGTCGAGTCCGCGTAACGCGAGATAAGCGTTGGCCACTTGAGCGATCAGGCCGATGTTGACCGCGCGCCGTGCGGCGTCGCTGGCCAGATAGTTTTCCAGTGCGGCATCCTGCAGGCTGCGCACCCGGCCCCAGAAATCGATCTCCCAGCTTGCCATGCCCAATCCCACCTGATACTGGCTCCCGATCAGCGTCTTGCCGGTCGGACTCAGGTCGGCCGGCGTGCGCGAACGGTCGACACCGGCTTGAGCGCCAATGGCGGGGAAACGCTCCGAACGCTGGATGCCGTAGGTAGCGCGGGCTTCGTCGACGCGCAGTACGGCGGTTCGCAGGTCACGGTTGTTGTCCAATGCCCGTTCAATCAGCGCCTGAAGCTGCGGATCGGTGAAATAGTCACGCCAGCCGATGGACGCCGCGCTGGCCCCATTCTGCGTGGTATCGGTCGCATAGGCGGGTGATACCGGCAAGGCTGGCACGTCGTAGGGCGGCGCCATCGAAGCGCAGCCGGCCAGGAGCAGGGCGATGGCTGTCATGATGGGAGCGCATAGGGTGAGACGGAGCTTCGGAATGGTGTTCATCGTTCTCTCGTTGTGGCGGCATAGGGCGGCGAGTCATTACCGGCTTAGCGCATGTCGAACAGTTCCTGGTGGAAGTCATCCGTGTCGAGTCCCAAAACCGTGAAGTCCCGGCGCAGAGCGCGGCCAAATCCACCAGGACCGCAGAACCAGATATCGCTGGTCTTCCACTTCGGGACGGCCTGGCTTATCCGCTCTGCGTCGAGAAGGCCATCCCTGGCATCAACCAGAATGTGCAGCTGAATATTCGCTTCCAGCGCATCGCGTTTCAGCCGCTCGATGGCCTCCTCGTCGAGCACCGTGGTGGTGTGAAACAGGTCGATGATCTTGCCGTCCGGGTGTTTCGCCAGATGTTTCATGCGGGCGATGAACGGCGTGATGCCAATGCCGCCGCCAACCCAGATCTGGCGGGGTTTGTTACTGCTGAAAGTGAATTCGCCGTAGGGCCCTTCGACCTTGACCGGTGTGCCGATCTTCAGGGTGTTATGGAGCGTTTTAGTGTAGTCACCAAGATTCTTGATGATAAAGAACAGGCGACCATCATCTTTCCAGCTTGAGGTGATCGTGAATGGATGCGCTCCCTCCTTCTCATTGAAACGGATGAAGGCGAACTGCCCGGCTTTATGCCCACTCCATCGTCCCTTGAGCTGGATGGTGACTTCGAGTACATCGATGTGCTTGTGATAGGTGAGGTCACTAACCAGCCCCACCGCCTGGCGACTCTTTCCGACTTTCCTGAACAGGACGCCGAGGGCGGCTGCGCTACCTGCGAGCATCAGTATGGCCATTAGCGGTGCAATAATTCCACCCCAGTAGCTGAGCTTCATCAGCACTGTGGAATGGAAAACCAGAGCCAGATAGGTGACCGCCAGCAGGCGGTGCGTCTTGAAGAAGTAGCGATAGGGAAACCATTTCACCAGCGCGAGAATGATCAGCACGACGGCGGCGTAAAAGGCCCATTCGCCGAGGCCTTCGGCCAGTCCGCGCTGGCTCTGGAAGTACTGGAAAATCGCCACTGTTTGTTCCGGTGCCGAACCATGGCGTGCCGGGCGTTCGATCAAACCCAGGCCGGAGAGCCATTTCGGTGCTTGCGTCCACAGCCAGTGCGTGATCGCGAAGACCAGTCCGGTGATACCAAGCCACTTGTGCAGCCGGTACATCTTGTCGAGGCCGCCCAGGTAGGGTTCAAAGAATACCGGTCGGATAGCCAGAATCATGGCCACACTCATGACTCCAATTCCGATGATTCCGGTGTAGTTGATGAGCGACGAGCGCAAGGCAAAGAACTGAAACGGCGTTGAAATTGGCGAGTCGGCGGCGAACCAGAGCCCGGTCAGCACGATGAGAAAACCCCAGAAGCTTCGTTTGATGTTTTTCATGGTTTTGACCCCGGGAAGTGCAGTCTCGAAGGAGGCATCGCTGCAGTTCTGGAAATGCTCATGCTGTTTCCCCGAATTGGTTTTGCAAGAAGACGCGGTGGTCGGCTACGTGAAATCGAGCCGCATCTATATTTTTGTTCGTCGTTGTGAACCGGCACCAGTCGCCAAGCTACAGAACGTCTCTGGCGGCGTCTGTGCGGTAGGCAACACAACGTCATTCGGGGGCTAGCAAGCACCTCAGTTGAAAATTAGTCTCGGTTGGAATTTGATTTGGTGCTTCGGACATCTGGTCATGCGCTCGCTGTAGGACGATTCCTGTGTCTGGCTTTCTTCGCGCCCACAGCAAGTCGTGCTTCCTGTTGATACGCGCAACGCCTGAAGCGTGCCGGAAGCGCGCTCCATTTCGGATGCCAACACAAGCAGGGTTCTCCGCTCTGTCGCGTTCGTCATTCCTCCGGAGGCGTCTCTTCAGGCTGAGTCAGGGCATCGCGGTGATGCTTGTGGTCGTGCAGTCGTCCCAGCGTGCTTTCCACCAACCGCGCCAGTTTGTCGGCCGCGCCATCGACCGCCTGATGCACGGTATTGGCATGGGCTGTTACCGCAAGGGGGTGATAGCTTTCAAGACGAGCTTCCATCATGCAGCGCTTGTCGTTCAGTCCATTCTTGTGGTCTTTTGTGGTGCCGTTTTCATCGCTCAGATGGACCTCAACCCGTGTGATGTGCTCGCTGAGCTGGCTCAAGGCGCTCTCCACGACGCTGCTCACGTGGTCGGCCAAGGCTTCGTGGCCCTCGATGTTGTGGTCGGTATTGATCTGGATCTGCATGTTGTCTCCCTTGTATTGGCTGCAAGTTGGTCGTACTGAAAAGCCACGTTACAAGCGGCCAAGACCAGCGTCTGTGCGCCAGGCAACAGAGGCTTACACGAAAATCGGGTATCCGGATTTTCCGATCGTCACAGGAGACCATCATGGAATTCAAAGCATATCCGAGAAGCATCGTTGATCGGCCAAAGGGAAAGCTTAGACCGGTGGACAAGGAACTGAGTCGCTACGACGAGTACATGAATCACGTACGCGGCCTGGCACCGAAGACTCGGAGCATGGCCTTGCGGATTGTCGGTTGGCTGTTGTCTTCGCAGTTCGGCGATGGCCTCGTCAAGATCGCTGAGATCAAACCCGACCATGTCCGCAGCTTCTTCGCAGAGCAGGCCAAGCTTTACAGCAAGCCGGCCAATGCCGGAACAGTCGTTGCGGCATTGCGCAGTTACTTCCGCTACCGCGCCTCGCGTGGCGATGCGGTACATGACTTGGTTGGTGTTCTGGCCTACCCTGCCAATTGGCAACTGTCATCGCTACCCAAGTCCCTGACGGCCGAAGAAGTGGAACAACTTGTCGGAGCGCTCGGCCAACCCGGACGCTCCATGCGGCGCGCCGACGCCATTGTGCGTTGTGCGCTTGATCTCGGGCGACGAAGCGGCGAGGTTGCTCAAATCGGTCTCGATGACATCGACCAGCATGCTGGCACGCATTACGCTGCGTCACACCAAGGGCCGGCGCGAAGATCTACTGCCTCTGCCGGTAGCGACAGGCAAAGCCATCGTCGTTTACTCGGATTTTCGGGACGCTCCGAGATGTATCCGTTGCGCAGCTTCGTGCGCCGTGTTCAGGCGGTCAGCCACCTAGCGTATATCCGGTAGTACGCAGCGCATACAATGAGTTACCGCCATTTGGAAGAAATGATGCAGGAGCGAGGCGTATTTGTAGTCCATTCTTTGATCAACCCTCGGAAGGAACGTCATTTGCCGATCTGTTCTATGCGCTGGCAGGACAGGTACGTCCGATGCAAGGAGATGGAGCCATTCGAGGCCACAACTCGTTGACTCAGGGCCAGCCCGACAGAACTTCTTATTGACCGCCGTAACACTCTCTGCGCTTGATTGTGTCAGACGGACGCTCGCCAAACAACTGTCGATAATCAACAGCAAATTGACTCATGTGCCAGAAGCCATACGCCGCCGCTGCATCTTGCACGCTGGCATAGGGAGAACTGGCATTTTTTAGATGGCTACGCACTCCGTTGAGGCTGATTGTGCGGATATAGGCGTGTGGACTGACTCCCAGCACATCCTGGAAGCCGACTTGCAATGCGCGCCGACTGATACTCAAGGCCGAGCACAATTCAGAAACGGTTACCAAATGATCGGGACGTGATCTCACGTAGGCATCAACGCGTTCGACAATGCGGTGCCGTTGTTGAGCGGATTTTCGATCAGTTGAAACCGGCTCGACATTCTGGAACAGTGAAAACAGAGCGCTTAGCGTTTTGTCAGAAAGTGACTGACGAAGGGGGGCGGAAAGCGCGGTGTCGCTTGTCTCGCGTGGCTGGAGCAGGATCTGGCCGCACACGGTCTGTACTTCTTGTTTCTTTTCTTCGCACACACCGAGCACAGGATGATCCAGTACTTTGTAGAGCCATTCCTCGCACTCGAACTGATGTGCATAAGCCATCAGGAGTTCTTCCTTGACCACGATTCCCCAGAACTGCAGTGCGTCTGGCGTAACCAGTTCGAAGCCCCTGCCACCCCGGTGCAATGCAATTCGCCCAGACTGCACGGGTACGCCGTTGATGCGTACACTGCGTACTTCACTCAACGGCAGGCCGAACCAGACATAATCCGAGGGAACGGTACACAACTGTCGTAGCGCTAGGCTGGTTTTCTCCAGGAAGAGTTGCGCTTCACCAAAACACAGTTCGGACAGGCGTCCCTGAAAATGCCCTGATTTCAGTTGCTCATATTCTTGCGACCATCCGCTGATACTGCGCGCCAGACAATCGGTGTCATCGGTAACGAGATCGCGCGCCAAGCATGGAACACCCAAGCAAGAAGGGTCATTAGTCTGCAATTTAATTTGCATAGATGGCTCCGCTGACGATCACTCAAGCCACAGAGGAACACTGATAAAACCGGGGCCCCTCCGCAAGCTCAAATAATGCCTCAGTTCAGCTCGTCTAGCACGCCAAATTCTTCATTGAAAGGCCGAATTCTCTTGTTGCCCCAAATGAAGTAATAGACCAGTGCCACGATATAGGTAAGGGCCACCCACTTGAGCGCCGGGACGTTGTAGAAGATCACGCAATACAGGCAGAAGAATGCCAGCAAGAGGCTGATGGCCGGGACCAGCGGGTAGCTCACCTTGAATGGACGGTTCAGACCAGGCTCTTTCTGGCGCAGGATGAACAGGCTGATCAGGCTGAGAATATACAAAGCCACCGAGCCGAATACCGAGATGGTGATCATGGTGGCTGTCAGACCACTGGCGTAGTCCTTGTTAATCAAGCCAAACGAAATCGGCACGATCCCAATCAAGCCAGGAACAAGCAACGCCCAGACCGGCGCATGCGTCTTTGGATGCACGTAGGCAAGGAATTTTGGCAGGTAGCCCGTGCGTGCCATGGCGTATGTCTGGCGCGAATAGCCGACGATGATGCCGTGCAAGGAGGCGATCAGACCAAACAAGCCAATAACGTTGACGATTTTTGAAATCATCGAACCTTTACCGTATGCGCCTTCAAGGGCTGCCGGGAGTGGGAAGTCGAGTTTCATCAAGCCGGTGTAGTCGGCGATGCCGGCCGTCAGCAGGAGGGTAAGTACGCCCATGATCATCAGCGTGCCACAACCTGTCAGGAAGCCCATCGGGATGTCCTTTTGCGGGTGAATCATCTCCTCGGCGGCCATTGCACCGCCTTCCATGGCAAGGTAAAACCAGATGGCGAAAACAACGGCTCCCATGACGCCATCAGAGCCGTTTTGCAGGCTGCCTACGCGTTCCCAACTGAAGTTGGGGACGGCTGCCACCCAGAAAATGACCAGGCCGACGAGTGCGATGATGGTTACGACCAGTTCAAATCGCGCCGATGTCTTCATGCCCAGATAGTTGATGAAGATAAAGAGCAGATAGGCGAAGATCGCCACTGGAATCTGGCTGAATTGACCGCCCGACAGGTTTTCGATGTAACCACCCACAGCAAGCGCTATGGCGGGAGGCGCAAAGACGAATTCGATCAGGCAACTGACACCGTTCAGATAGCCGCCAAATGGCCCCATGGCACGCCTTGCATAAGCCGAAGGACCGCCCGCATGAGGAATCATCGTGGCAAGTTCGGAATACGAGAGCATGAAGGTTACGTAGAAAACGGTTACCGGAACCAGTGCAATCAACAGGCCCATCGGCCCGCCAGACTCCATGCCGTAGCTCCAGCCGAAATAGTTGCCGGAAATCACCAGACCAACCGCCAACGCCCACAAATGCAAGGGGCCGAGCACTCTGGATAAATGGGCTTCTTGCGGCGCCCCGATTGGATTGTTATTACTAGCACTCATCGCGTACCTCCCTAAGTATTACCTGGTTGAAAAAAACGGAATAACGGTGGCTTTACATGATCTGATCGATCAACTGTTTATGGGGACGCGGAATCACCACGCGGTTCACCAGGAATCCTTTTTCACTCGCCACCGCAGACCCCGCTGCGACGGCAGCATTCATGTCCGCTACTTCTCCAGAGAGCACTACATAGCTTTTGCCGCCGATCCCGAAGGCCAGATGCATACGCAGCGGTATTACCGAGGCGGCTTTGACGGCTGCATCGGTAGCCTCGATCGTGGCTGCTACCGAGTAGGTTTCGATCACACCCATCGCCTGAACTTCGTCTATGCTGTTGCCGCCACTGATGGCCGGCAGCACTGAGGGGTGAATATTGGGAATGACGAAGGTGTCGACGATGGTCGAACCAGCCATGGCTTGACCCGACTCAACGGATTGCCTGACCGCAGCCACATCACCGCCAATCATGATGATGTATTTTCCCGGGCAAATGCTTTTGGCTACCAGGACGCTGACATTGGCTGTCTTGGCCATGGTGTCGCAAACCTCAAAACCCTTGGCAATGCTGTTGACCTCGACGAGGCCGATTGCGTGGTAATCCATGATGGGTCCTATTCCTTTCTAAGCGGCCAAGGTAATGGCGTAGTCGGTTGCGCTTTCCACGCGACCACCGATACTGGCGTGAATCCTTGCCCCAAGTGCGTTCGGTGCGATCTCGGCAAGCAGTTGCCCGGCCTGCACCCTGTCTCCCACACTCACACACGGGATCGACGGCGCGCCGACGTGCTGACGCAAGGGCAGCACCACGCGCGCCGGTTGATACGGGCTCTCGTCAAGCGGCGCTTTCCTGTTGTATTCGCTGATCGCCAGCTTGGCGATCAGACGGCTGACCGGCACCAGACGGTGTTCAGCCATCGGGTCGGCTGGATGCAAGGGGCCGGTATAGCGAACGTTTTCCTTGCGCAACTGTACCTTGAGCATCTGATTGAGGCGCATCGGCGAAATATCGACCGGACAGGCCCATGCTTCACATATTGCGCATTCCGAGCAGGTCAGCGCCGAAAGCAGGGTCGAAGGGTTTCCGAAATGGTGGTAATTGACCGAGCGCACGATCAAGTGCGGCGGCAACTCATGGCCGATGATGTGACGCGGGCACAGTTCAGTACACAGCAAGCATTGCTCGCAGGTGGTGCGCGCCATTTCGAGAATGGAACGCTCGCTTTGCGTTCGACGACGAATCAAGATGTGCGACGCGGGTAACGCGATTAGTCCCCCGGTGGTTTTGGTGACCGGCGCATCAAGCGAAGTAACGAGTTTGCCCATCATCGGGCCACCGTCGATATACGCGGAGTCGGCTACGGTAACGCCACCGGCCATCGCCAGCACTTCACGCAAAGACACCCCAATGGGTACGGTGACGGTAATCGGTTTGGCGACTGCGCCAGTGATAGTCAGTGTCCGCGTAGTGACCGGCGTACCGTCATCAACAGCACGGGCGAGATTTATCAGCGTGAGGACATTGTTGACGGCAACGCCAACATCCTTGGGCAAGCCGGCGGGTGGAACACGCCGCCCAGTGGCCATCCAAATGGTAATGACCTCATCGCCGGCGGGATACACATCCTTGAGAATGTGAATACGCATATTGCTCTTGAGGAGCGGGGTGATCGTGGTAATGGCTTCTTCGTACTTGGCCTTCAGGGCGATGATGCCTTCCCTGGCACCGACAGCCTGCATCGCCAGTTCCAGTCCGCGCACGAGCTGAGCGCCGTACTTCTTGCTTAATTGCTGGTCAACCTTGAGCAAGGGTTCACATTCTGCGCCGTTCACGATGTAGATCTCGGCCTCGCCCGCCAGCTTGACATGTGTGGGAAAGCCTGCACCGCCCGAGCCTACAACCCCTGCGGCGCGCGCCATTTCGCTGATGTCGTTCATTTGCCGCCTCCGCCAGGGTCAGCCAAGACATAGCGCCGACGCCGCTTCACCAGTTTACCTCGGTCACAAAGCGCTTCGAGGCGATGGCGCACTAGCTCAACGCTGCCACCCACTTGTCGAGCCAAAGCTTGCACCCCATAGCCACCGGGCAGTCCAACCAGCAAGGCCATCAATCTGGCGTCTTCTGCGCCCTCCAACGCTGCCGTTGCTAGCTCAGTGGGCTCTGATGGCACCGCCGGTGCCGCCTGCGCAAACGGCTTGCTCCCGGCCTCAGCCAAATGAAGGACCAAATCGGCCGTATCGTTGGCCGGCCGTCCCATAACACTGCTGGCGATATAGGCCCCCATGCGCGTCGCGCTGGCTTGTCCGGCATCGACGGCGGCTCGGCAGGCACCCAGTCCGCCTTCCACCACAATCGTCACCAGCATCGGCTCACGCAACAACTGACGCAAAAGCCGCACCTCTGCACATTTCAGCATGCAGTCCGCCGTCTCGATTACGGCGGCCAGACCGCGAACCTCAACAAAACCCAACGCGTTAATCTCGTTGTGCGCCATTTTGTGTTCCGAAGTGATCACCAGGCCAGCGGAGCGCTGGCGATTTGCACCACGGCATCTCTGAACGCCGCGCACGCGGCACTGCAGGCCGCCTGGTCGCCGGACAGAAAAGCTCCCGAGTAGTTGGTCTCGGATGGTGCCGGAATGTAGCAGGCCAGTTCCACATTCGCCGCCTTGAGCGCGGCGTCGATACCGTACGCGGCTTCCAGAGGCGGAGCGATGAGGTAAGCGAGAGAGCCCCCTTGTTCAGTGCCCGCCACCTTCGACAAGTAGCTGCCGGTCCGCGACACCAGATGCGCCAGAAAAGCTACGGTATGCGCTTCGTTGGCCCACTGGAAAGCCGGGCCGTTTTCAATGGTAGCAATGGCGGCCTCCAGGCCGGAACGCACTTCAGCGGGAGTTTCTCCGCCAAAAATAATCAGCACCTCACCAGCGGTTGGTGACGGGCCATGTGCCGCGCCGGCGTACAACGAACGGCCGGAGATAACTTCGACCTGGGCATGCTTGGTCGCTTCATCGGCGGCAATGTAGGTCACATCGTCCGAGTCCGCCGTGAGCAGACCGACACTGTTGAAATGATCCGGCAAACCCAGTTTTGCTTTGAAGTCCTGTTGCACGGAGGCGATCAGGCGTACGGCACAAACGTTGGGACGGATTCGTTCGAGAATTGACATGAGAGTTCTCCTTAGCGTTTGGCAAGCGCAATGCCGCTTGTCTTCTGGGTAAGCATCTGTTTGGCCAGGTCGACAATGACCCCGGCCGCTTCAACGGGCGGCGTGCCGCCGCGGTGGATGTTTGATAAACAGGTACGCTCCGCCTCCACGGTGGCTTTGGTCGGCGCATACACCATGTAGCAGGAGAGGCTTTCGGACTGCCCCAAACCTGGCCGCTCGCCGATCAGCAAAATGACCAGTTGCGCGCCCAGCAGTTCGCCAATCTGGTCTTCGATCTTGACTCGCCCATAGCGCACGAAAAACGGTTTGCCAACGTCGATGCTGGCGTTATTCAGACCCTTGAGCAGAGGCGGCAGAATTTCGTCAAGATTGGCGGTGATGGCATCCGTAGACAGGCCGTCCGAGATGACCACCTGTACTTGTGGATTCTTCTTGCACTGCTTCAAAACCTCATCCAACCCGGCTTGGGATAACAATCGCCCCTTGTCCGGGCGGGTAAGGTACTCATCCTTGTCGCTGATTTGGCTCTGCACCTCGAACAAGCCGGCACGGGCCACCCAGTCGGCAGAGATCTCCTTGAGCACCGTATCTTTCGAGCGTGAATGATCGGCGAGGAAACGCAGCAGCGTGGTCGTCCGCGGACGTGGCCCGGTACGACCGGAACAGACGCGTGCTTGCGTGCTCTGGCGTAATTCCTTGAGCACCTGCAGGTTGTGCGGCTCCTTGACGCCAATCCAGTATTTGATTTCGTCACTGCCAAGATCCGGCAGCGCATCGTCTCCTCCGCCAACGGGTACCGTCTGAGCGGGCGGGTGTGCCACCGCTGCGTTCGAGGCTGGAGTCGCCTGAGCTGTGATGACCGCAGGCGTTCCGCCGTAGCCCATCTGCTGCAACACGGTATGAACGAGTGTGTCGAGTTCGCTTTGATCCATGATTCCCTCTCAGAAGAAGATCGACGCGTCGCCCGCGTTGCGGGTGAGTTTGCCGTTATGCATGATTCCTTTTTTCTCCAGCCAGACCTCGAATTCAGGTGCCGGCCGCAGCCCCAGTGTCTGCCGAACGGTGGCGGTATCGTGGAAAGCGGTGGTTTGATAGTTGAGCATGATGTCGTCGCCCATCGGCATGCCCATGACGTAGTTGCAGCCCGCCGCCGCGAGCAGCATGATCAGGTTTTCGTTCGAGTTCTGATCGGATTCAGCGTGGTTCGTGTAACAACAGTCGCAGCCCATCGAAATCCCGGAGAGCTTGCCCATGAAGTGATCTTCCAGACCGGCGCGGATGATCTGACGGCTGTTGTAGAGGTATTCCGGTCCGATGAAACCAACCACGGTATTGACCAAGAATGGATCGTAATGGCGGGCAAGGCCGTAGTTGCGTGCTTCCATCGTCACTTGGTCGGCGCCGAAGTGCGCGTTGGCGGAGAGTGCCGAACCCTGCCCGGTTTCGAAATAGAGGCAGTTCGATCCAGAAATCCGGTTGTACTGGCGGCCCACATCGCGCGCTTCGTCCAGCATCTCAAGCGTAACGCCGAATTCCTTGAGCCCCTTTTCCGATCCGCAGATGCTCTGGAAGATGAGTCCGGCCGGAGCGCCACGGCGAATTGCTTCGATTTGCGTCGTAACGTGCGCGAGGACGCAGCCCTGTGTTGGAATCTCGTGCTTGTCGATCACCTCGTAGATCTGCCCGAGGATGCGGGTAACGCTCTCGACGTTGTCGGTGACCGGGTTGGTCCCGATCAGCGCGTCGCCGACGCCGAACGACAAGCCCTCATAGATCTGTGCCGCGATGCTGCGCAAATCGTCGCGCGTGTCATTTGGCTGCAGGCGGGCACAGAACGAACCATGGCCGCCGATTGTCGTATTTGCCCGCTTGACCACCGGCATCTTCTTGCCACCGTACATGAGATCACCGTTGGAGCAAATCTTGGCGACTGCAGCGACCATCTCGGACGTCAAACCCTTGCGCATGTAGTCAAGTTCTTCCAGGGTGATTTCGTCGGAAAGAACATATTCGCGCAACTCGCTTACCGTCCAGTTCTGGATTCGCTTGTAGGCGCTTTCATTGACGTCGTCCTGAATGACCCGGGTGACGCAATCGTCCTCGTAGGGAATCACGGGATTATTGCGCAAGTCAGCCAGCGTCAGTTCTGAGAGCACATGTTTGGCCGCAATGCGTTCCTGTGAACTTTGTGCCGCAACACCGGCGAGCACATCGCCCGAACGCGGTTCGTTCGCTTTGGCCAACACTTCTTTGACGTTCTTGAACGTGTACGTCAGGCCGAATAAACGGGTGGAGAGTTTCATTGCAGTCTTCCTCTCAAGACGGGAATGCCAAGGATTTGACGGTGATTGGAAGAAGGTTTCCATTGAAGATCGGCAGGCCGATATCCAGATAGTCTCCCTCTCGGGTTTGAATTTCGTCGATGACAGCCAGTTCGCGTGTCGCCATGTACGGCTGCAGTTCCATGCCCAGCGCTTTGCCCAGATCTTGCGGGCAGACCACGATCAGGGGGTGCGGATTGGACGGCGCGCTCTGCCGGCAAAAGATCACGAGCTCGGCGGCCGTGGCCACAACGTTGCGGTAAAGCGGTTCGATACTGCCAGGCAAAGCCAGCGCATAGGCATCACGCGCCGGGTCCAGGTCGAGGTGGCGTACGGCGATCTCCCAGGCGGCACCCAATCCAGCCACGGCTGGCACGGACGGGTGGGCAACCGGCAGATTCTTGATCGGCAGACTCGCTGCATGGACCCAGATGGTGCTGCCGGACAGCGACAAGGTATGTGCTCCGGCACCGATGACCGTAGCCCGCACGGTTTGCTGAGGCTCAGCCAACGAGGGAGTGCCCTGGTTAAGCAACGGTTTAAGCGCATTAGCCAGCAGCGGACCGATATCACGGTAAACAAACGGAGCGGCTACGGTCTCGGGGTGGTAAAGACAGGCCCCCACGCCACCCGAGATAAACACAGCGTCAAGGGCATAAACTTCGCGGAGCGCCGGCGTCATCAACAGGGTTTGCGCCAACGGTGACGGCGTGCTGTGCATGACCTCCATCACCAAACTGGCCATACGCGCAGCAACCTGGTCGATTTGCGTCCGTGAAAGCCGCATCGGATCCTGCGCGCTACCGAACAGTTCGGCGCAAATCAAGCGCGCCGGTTCATGGATGCGTGTGACACGACCGCTTTCATCGGTCTCGATCAAATGACCGCCGACGTTCAGGCAGGCGGTGTCAATGACACGACCTCCCGCAAATACGGCGTAGTTGGAGGTTCCACCGCCGATATCGATGTTCAGCACTCGCGCGGCATTGGCGCGCGAATACTCGGCGGCACCTGAACCACGCCCGGAGATCACGGATTCCAGATGCGGCCCCGCCGTAGCGACGACAAAATCGCCCAGCACGTTGGACACCTCCATCACCGTAGCGCGCGCATTGCGGGTTTTCGACGATTCGCCGGTGATGATGATCGCGCCTGATTCGATCTGTTGGCGGGTCAGTTTGGCGGCGGCGTACTGGGCGTCGATAAAACTAAGCAGTTGCGCGACATCAACCTTGCGATCCGGGGTGAAGGGCGTGAAGATGACCGGGCTCTGAAAGAGAATCTCCCGGCTGGAAAACTCGTAACGCGGCACCTGGTTCACGGGGGCGCGATTAGTGACTTCCAGCGCGGAAAAGATCACCTGCGTGGTCGTGGTACCCACGTCAATACCCACCGAGAAGAGGCGCCGGGTGCTCATCCGGCCCGTACCTCGCGGCCCGCGCGGTGGTAGGCATGCAGATACACGCCGACGATCTGATCCTTGCTGGCGGTCCGGGGATTGGCCGTCAGGCACGGATCTTTCAGCGCATCTTCGGCAAAACGCGAAAAATCTTCCTTGCGTGCACCGGCTTCGATCAGATTGGCCGGAAGGTCGATTTCAACGATCAGTTGTTGCACGCAGCGAATGGTTTCGGCCGCATCCATCATGCGACCGCTAAGCGCCAGCCCGATTTCCGGGTAACTCTTCTTGCACACCAGCTGGTTGTAGTGCATGACGGAGGGCAGCATGATGGCATTGGACACGCCATGCGGGATGTTGTAAGCGGCGCCAATCTGATGGGACATGGCATGGCACA
>JBBQAT010000069.1:0-20794 GCA_038316625.1 Burkholderiales bacterium | reverse complement strand
AGAAGATCTCAGCAATTTGAGTCGCAGCGTTCCGCAGTTGTTTTGGCTACACAAGGAGTGGTCGCCTCCTGCGGAATGGTTAGCCCCCGCTGGAAAGTCGCGTGATGCACATTGGTTCACGCGCCTGGAACCATTGGAGGTTGCTATAACTGCCGCAGCCGAAAAATTGCGGATAGTCGGTGAGTACTAAGCCGTTGCAGCCCAACCCGGCGCTCAACCTCGCTCCTTTCAGTCGCTGCAGTAAGAAAAGGGGACAGACCACGGTTGTTTGATCGAATTAAAACAAGCCTTAAAACCGTGCCCCTAAAATCCCAAGTCAGAAATAGCAACTCTCAGGAGAAATGAATGGCAGCAGGGACAATCATTACGGTGCTTTCAAACATTCCTTGGGGCCAAGTGCTGGAAAGCGCACCAAAGGTCGCAGATGCCGCCGAGAAGCTTTGGAAAGCGGTCACCAGTCGGAAAAAATCAGGCAAACGACCGGGGACGAGCACCAAGGCAACGGCCGACGCAGCGGAATCTGAAACCGAGGTTTTGAAGATCCAGCTCTCAATGATGGAGGAGCATGTCCTCAGCCTGGAAGATCAGATGCGTGCTTCCACCGAGTTGATAAAAGCTCTGGCAGAACAAAATAGTCAACTGGTGCAGAGAGTTGAACTAAACAGCGTCCGCTTATTCCGGCTTGCTGTGGTTGCCGCAATCGGAGCCATGGTCTTGGTTGGATCTATTGTCTACTTGGTACTTCGACTGTAACCAACCCATCGTTGCAGGGCGCGTACTTCATAGGAGAAAGTCCTATGGCCAGGTTTTCGCAGAGCCGAAGGCAACGGCTAAAGGGGCCGCCCATTAGTCGGCCGGTGTCAAGCGAGTAAGCAAACATCAAGGGGAATTCGCTGCCACGCCTTGATCGCACGGAGAACGCATTCAATGAGCCGCCTCCGGGAAAGTGGAATGGGCGACTCCTTCCCGATCATCTGCACGCGCACCACTGAATAGTCACGTTTTTACAATACCCGTTCGAACTGATCACCTACAGTGACACCTCGATCAACTGTTCAGGAATCAGGAATCATGGGTATGCGAGCCGCGTTCATGTTTATAGCCCCTCAGGGCGACCCCCAAAAACACATTGCTACGGTCACCACGCCGGACGTTGAGGTGATCACAGTGGCGGTGTCCAATTACGCGCAGGCCTGTCTGGCGGCCGAAGATCTGGTAAGCAAAGGCTGTGGGGCTATTGAGTTGTGCGGCGGTTTTGGAACGGAAGGGGTAGCCGCCGTTGCCCGCGCCGTTCGTGGCAAGGCGGTCGTCGGCGTGGTGCGTTTCGACCACCACCCCGGTCTCGGCCATCGCAGCGGCGACGAGTTATTCTGATCGATCAACGCACGGTAGCTGAAAGCGATCTTTTAGCCTGAACTCAATCGCGGCGAATAAAACAGCCGCGTTTCATTCTGCGCCAGTAGGCGGCCAGGCGATTGCAGGCTGAGTTGCAGGATCTCGTGCTGCATGTGCGCTTGATCGTAGTAACCGTGATCAACGGCCAGCCCGGCCAGTGAAGGCTTTGTGGCAAACAGGGCATCGCGCAAAAAGCGTTCAAAGCGGCAAAGGCGATGAAAATGCTTGGCGCTGGTGCCCTGAATGTCGCGAAACTGTCGCGACAGATAGCTTCGATCACGCTGCAGCTGTCCGGCATAGTCAGTCAGCGCGAAATCTGCGCTCTGTTCATACATCGTGGAAGCCAGTTGGTGCATGTGTTCCAGCCGACCACCGGCAGACAAGCGAGAAAGCAGAAAGCGCTCGGCCAACAGGCACTGCTCCTCAAAATACGGGCTATGGTGCAGCGCTTTCAGTTGCAGCACGGCAGCCGCGTCCCATTGCCCGTCGAGCGGGGTGAACTGATCGATCAGTTCGGCCAGTGGGCGTCGGGTGAAAAACGGCAGGGAACCGGCGCGGAAGCGAATGGCAAATACGCGCAGTCCGACTTGTCGAAACTGTAGCCGACGTGAGCGCAAACATAACAAACCATCACCAAGCGGCTGACCCGCGAGACTCAAGCTCCCGGAGTTCAGCAACCAGAGCTCGGCCCCCGTCCCGGGCAGGGAGGTGAACTGGTCAAGATCATCCGCCGTAAACGTGTATTGACGGAAGCTGTGTATCCAGTGGTCGAGGCTTGCGCCGGGTACGGCCCGTTGCAGTTGCATGGCAGGAGCATCATTCAGACGATGGCATTTATTTTAGTGCAAAATAGTCGTGTTGCCCGAAACGACTCGGATTCCAGCGCAATCGTTCGCCCGGCAAAGCACTTTCAGGCCGAATTCCTAAAGTACTGGCCTGTCCAAGAAAAAAGGCGCAAAATCATCGCCGCCTTCAGCGCATCCCAAGCAGAATCACAACAACGCCGCCTTGCCATGAAGATCAGAATGCCGCTGCCAATTGCCGTGTTATGCATCGCGCTGGGAATTGTTTCCAGCGTGCACGCCGACTCGCTTGTCGTCGGCGGAACCGGTTCGGCAGAGCCGCTCATGCGACGGCTATTTGAACGATTCCAGAAACAATCGCCCGCGGATTCGCTCACGGTCATCAACCCTTCGCTGGGTTCGGCCGGCGGAATCAAGGCCTTGTCCATGGGAAAGATCGATCTGGCCGTTTCGGTGCGCCCACTGAAGGAAGACGAGAAAGCGATGCTTGGCCGGCATTTCGAGCTGTGCTCAACGCCTTTCGTGCTGGTCACCAACGGCGGACGATTTCGGAATGGCTTCTCGACGGATGAGCTCGCACGCATCTATGAAGGCCAGTTGCAGAAATGGGATGACGGGGCGTTGATCCGGCTGGTTTTGCGTACGCGGGATGACGCCGACTCGGCCCAACTGAAGTCAATGTCGCCCTCCATGGACAAGGCTGTGACGGCCGCCAACCAGCGTCAGGGCATGGTCTATGGCAAGGATGATCTGGACACGCTCGATCTGCTTTCGCATACGCCGGGGTCACTCGGACCAAGCAGCCTCGGTCTGCTTCGCACAACGGCGTCTGGACTGACCCTGATTCCGCTGAACGGTCAAATACCCTCCGTATCGTCCATGAATGATGGCAAGTATCCGTGGCGCAAGACGCTTTCCGTCATTCTTCCCGCAAAACCCAGTTCAGTTGCCGTACGATTTGCCGACTTCCTGCGCTCCGCTCAGGCCGATGAAATCATGCGTCGCTATGAGTACCGGCCGGATCATCCATGAAGTCATCACCGTATGCCCGTGTTTCGAGAACACTGACGCGGCTTGCAGGCGCGCTGGCCTTGTTTGTTGTCTTGACGCCGATTGCGGTATTCAGCCTCTCAGCCTATTTCAGCGTCACCGGTACGCTTGACTCGAATCTCCGCATTCAGGCCTTTGGTCTGGAGCAAGCGATCAGGGCACAGCCTGAATTCTGGGATCTGAACCCGGAACGCTTGCGTACGAGTTATGAGCGCCATGTCTTGCCCGGTGAGTTCTTTCAGATCGTCAACAAGGACAAGAAGACAGTTATTGAAATCGGACCCAGGCCCAGCTGGCATATGCTGGTGCGCACGCATCCGCTGCGTGACTTTGGCAACGACGTCGGCCGCATCGCGCTGGGGAAGTCGGTTTTCAGTTTTGTCTGGATTGGCCTGCTCTTGTTCGGCTTGAGTCTGGGCGCGGCGTGGCTGATCTGGAAACCATTGCGTCGCATGCCGCTGGAAGCGCTCGCCGCGACGGAAACACGGCTGTTGTTGCGAGATCGATATCAACGCGCCCTGCTCGACAACTTTCCCTTTGAGGTCTGGCTAAAGGACACGGATGGGCGGATTCTTTCGGCCAACCAGGGTCTTGCCCGTACTGTTGGTGCAAGCAACGCTGATGAGCTGGTTGGAAAAAGCGTTTTTGATCTCCTGCCTGGCGACCAGGCAACGGTTTTTCATGCCGATGATTGTGCAGTAATGGCCTCGCGCAAACAAACCCATGTGGAAGTGGCTACTCGATCCGAGGAGGGGCTCACGTGGTTTGAGACCTACAAGGCGCCCGTCATGGATGACAACAATGAGATCACTGGAATTGTCGGTTTTTCACGCGACATCACGGAGCGCAAGCGAGTTGACGTTGAGCTTGAAGCGCATCGGCATCGCCTGGAGGAGCTGGTGACAGAGCGCACAACGGCACTCTCGATTGCGAAGGAAGCCGCCGAAACAGCCAACCGGGCAAAGTCTACGTTCCTTGCCAACATGAGCCACGGTTTGCGTACGCCAATGAACGCAATCATGGGTCTGACCGCCGTACTTCTGCGCCGTAGCGGCGACCCGGAACAGATCGCGCTTTTGGACAAAATCCAGAACGCATCGTCGCATCTGCTTTCCATCATCAACGACATTCTGGACATTTCCCGAATTGAGGCAGAGCGGCTAACGCTCGAGGAGGTCGACTTCCGGTTGAAAAGCGTATTGGAAAGCACCGATAGCCTCGTCAGCCTGAAGGCCGCCGAAAAGGGGCTGATTCTGAAAACCGAGTTCTCTGCCCCAATCGCCGATCTCGCACTCCAGGGCGACCCGCTTCGGCTTGGACAGATTCTGCTGAATCTGACCGGGAACGCCATCAAGTTCTCGTCGCACGGCACGGTGACCACGCGCATCGCGCTTGCCGAACAAACACCAACCGATGTTCTGCTGCGTTTTGAAGTCAGCGACAATGGAATCGGAATATCCACTGACGATCAACGGCGACTATTCAGGCCATTTGAGCAGGCCGATGGGTCGATGACGCGAAAATTCGGCGGTACCGGGCTGGGACTTTCCATCTGCAAGCGACTGGCTGTGCTTATGGGAGGAACAATCGGGGTGGAAAGCAAAGCGGGAAGCGGAAGTACGTTCTGGTTCACCGCACGATTCCGTACACCGGAGCACCGCAGTTCCAAGGCACAAGGGCACCCGAACGTCAGTGCCGAAGACTTGCTCAGAACAATCTACGCCGGCTCTGCCATTCTTGTCGCCGAAGATGATCCGGTCGCTCAGGAGGTACTTCGGTATTTGCTTGAGAGCGTGCGGCTCAAAGTCGATATAGCGGAGAATGGTGCGGAAGCGGTCGAAAAATCGAGGCTGAATGATTACGCACTGATCCTCATGGACATGCAGATGCCGGTAATGAATGGGCTTGAAGCAACGCGAGCGATCCGAGCCAAGCCTGCGCTGAACCAGATGCCAATTGTGGCCGTTACCGCCAACGCCTTCGACGCAGATCGGGCGCGTTGCCTGGATGCCGGTATGAACGATCACCTTGGCAAGCCGGTCGATCCAGAAACGCTTTACCAAACCGTCCTCAAATGGATGGAAAGCACATCAATAAGCGGTACTCTGGCGACCTGTGCCACCGTGGAATGAATGACAACGGCCTGATTGCCGTCTTTGCGCTCTGTGCCCCGAAGAATTCATCAATGGCCGCTCGACCTTGCATCACTTTCAAGCGTGGATTTCGGTCATAGCCCGCTGCGCTGTGAGTGTGCTGCCGATGGACGCGAGCATCGTGCAGGCGATGGCAAACCACTGAATGATGCTCAGGTGCTCATCCAGCATCGGCAGTGCAATGAGCGCGAGTACCGCAGGCTCCATGCTGACCATGATGCTGTAGGTCAGGTGCGATAGTCGCTTGAGGGCAAGCATCTCCAGGCTTACTGGAATAGCGCTCGAAATCACCGCCACCCCAAGGCCGAACAGAAGGATCTTCGGGTCGAGCAAGGCTGCGCCCGCGTGCGCAATCCCGAATGGCAGCACAAGAATCGCGGCAACAACGAGACCAAGGGTGACCGAATGCCCCGCGTGAAGATGCCCGGTCCGCTTCCCGAAAACAATGTAGAGGCCCCAGCAGGTAGCTGCACCAAGAGCGTAAAGGACGCCAACGGGATCGAGGCTGCGAACGTCGTGCCCGAACGGTAACAGCAGGCCGAGCCCCACCGCCGCGACAGCCACCCAGAGAAAATCCACCGGGCGGCGCGAGGTAAACACCGCAACGGCCATGGGGCCCAGAAACTCGATGGCCGTCGCCAGCCCCAGGGGAATGGTTCGGATTGACAAATAGAACAGCAGGTTCATGCCGCCGAGAGCGAGGCCATAAGGCACCACTGCGGCGGCGTCGGCGCGGGTCAGAGGCCAGCGCCACGGTCGCCACAACAGCACCAGCACCATGGCCGAAAGCACCACCCTGAGTGCCGTCGTTCCCTGCGCTCCAATGATCGGGAATAACTGTTTCGCCGCGGAGCTTCCGACGCCAAGCGCGATGATTGCGCCCAGAACCGCGAGCATCGGGAGGAATCGATTCAAGAGGGGAGAATTCATGGTGATAATATATTTCGAGCAAGCCGACTGAATTGCTCGAATTTGACCGCAGTTTTGCAACTTTTTCTCGAATGCTTTCCCCATGCCTGCCGACCTCGACCGTTTTGACCTCGCGATACTGAACATCCTGCAGAAGGACAACACCACGCCGCAGCGCGTGATCGGCGAAGCGATCGGCCTATCGACGCCGGCCGTCCAGCGACGCATTCGTCGGTTGCAGGAAACGGGTGTAATCCGTGCCAATGTCGCTCTGCTAGAACCATCGCTGGTTGGCCGCTCGCTAACCATCCTGACCGAAGTACACCTGCGGACCGAGCGTTCGCACCTGGAGACCGAGTTCCGCCATCGCGTTGAGGCTGAAGCGGCCGTCCAGCAGTGCTATTTCATCACCGGCGAGGCCGACTATCTTCTGGTGATTTCCGTGGCGTCGATGGAGGAATATGAAGCACTCACGCAGCGGCTTTTCTTCACCGGCGCGGAACACATTCCCTATCAAACCTCGGTCGTGCTGAACCGCCTGAAAGTCGGGATGAATGTGCCAGTCTAGTAGTCAGTCACAGAGAAACCAACGTATAGCAAACGTCATTCCGGCGAAAGCCTGGAATGACGGAGTTTTTTCATCCACGCGTTTCAATATGACTGCCTGCCAGGCCTTTCAGGATGCACTGAAAGGCGTATGAATTGGTGCTCTACGAACCGCCACTCATTGGCAAAATTGGCCTGAGCCGAAGCTCGGTGTGCTACCGGGAGTAGGTTGAAAAACGCACCGGCAATGTTGGACCACACCCCAAGCAACCGTGTTTCAATGCAAGCATTTTGTGGGTTCCACGACATGCTATTTGTCTACTTGCCCTAAGGAAACATACCGGCGTACAGGAAATAAGCATAGCCGCCGATCAATCCAAAGCCCAGAAAGCGCGGCAGGCGCCCCAACAGGATGATCGACAGAAAATGGACGGCGCCGGCGCCAAGAATGACATAGACGCCGGTCTGAAAGAAATCGGGGACGTCAATCTTCTCAAATAGGGCGAACAGCCCGATGCACATCGGAATACAAATATGGCTGTCGCCAATTTGCGAACTGACAACGATGTCCTGCCTCCCAGCACGCGCGTAGTACAGAGCGAGAATCGCGTTGGGCAAGACCATCAGGGCACCGCTCAGCCAGCCCAGATTCGCAACGCTGACATACTGGCTACCCCCGGCCGAAACCCAGCTTACGAGATGATCGATGCTCAGATAGATTCCATAAGCGCTGGCGGCAATCAGTAGCAAGTCGATAACGATCGTCCAATGAAACGATCGGTCGTTCTTGATGTTGTTTTTGAGTATTTCAAACACATGCAATGCCTGCCAGAACAGAAACAATCCGACCAGAACCAGCCCATCATAAAAATCGATGACGCGATCCTTGGCCAATGCCCACAAGATGCCCGTAAACATGAACAGGGCAACCAGGGTAAACAGCAGGTCAAGCCGGTACAGTCGGTAGAAATCGGCATGCTTTTTCCCTTTGCTCCCATTCCGAACGGAAACGTTTTTGGGAAAAATGGCCGACGAACAGAAAACCCCCGAGAGTCCAAGAATCAGCGTCAGATTGGTCGCGTTGTTGACGAGGCAGTTCTCGATGACCAACCGCCCATTTCCTCCGGACTGGGTCATCAGAAAGGCAAAAACCAGATTGGCGATCCCCGAACAATAGGGCATGATCAGGGTCCCGAGCACGGTTCCTTCAAAACCCTTATGCTCCATTGCATGCAGCCGCCAGATCATCAAAACGGACGCAATCGCAAACAATGCGAGCAGTGCGAAAGGGTTGGCCAAATAGGTCGCGATTTGCTGGCTTGCGTTAATCACTTTGAACAACAAGAGTCGATGGACGGGGCTGAATGATACGGGTTTTGACCTATGGACATGGTCTACTTGACAGGACGTGCATCGGTTTTGTCCCGCATTGTGTAAACTACGCATTTTTTCAGGTGATGGTCCCCATGAAAAACACATCTGCACTTCCGGCTGACGGTATTGCCGAGCAAATTGTTCGGCACTTCCAAGCGGAAGGGTTCAGCGGTATATCGGAGGCGCTCATTGTTCGAATCTGTTCAAGGGGTTTCGACCGAAAGGAAGTCGAAGCGGAATTCAAAATGGCCGCTGAACAAGAAAGAATGCCGCCGGTTCACGAGCATCTCGAAGTTCGGCCGCACGGGCATTTCGCGGGTTATCGAAGCTTCGCGGCCGCCAAGGCGAGCATTCAATCCGACTTCGGCATCAATCTCCGAATGGAGCTGCCGAGCGTACTCTTCGATCCAGCGCCCGTTGTCGTCCACGATGTCCTGGCCACTGGAACCAAATACGATGCAATGATAAAGCTTCAAGACAACGTTGATGGCTACGCTTTCGCCGTCCTGCTTAACGACCCAGACTCATCCTTCTTCGAATATCTCGGTACTCACCACGGTAACGACTGGCAAAAAATTGTGGGTAATTTCGAAACAACGGCCGTTTCTTTCACTCCCGAAAGCGATCTGCTCTGACCGGCGAGCAAGACGCGTCGCACGCTGTTTCAGTTTGACAACGGTCATTTTATGTGTGGCTGCGATTTGCCAATCCTCCCCGTAGCGGCTTCGTCCAACATCGGCCCAGCTCCAGTCAAGAAAGGGAAAGCCCGCCAAACAGCGGCGGGCTTTTTTTGATCCTGCTTGGAACAACGATTTCGTTGCAGCAACTACAAAAACATGGCGCCAGTCTCAATCTGACAACTATGGAAGCAGTTCTGGAGCGGGCGATGGGAATCGAACCCACGGCACAAGCTTGGGAAGCTTGGGTATTACCATTATACGACGCCCGCAGAGGTCGCCATTCTACGACTGTTCAGGGCTTTACGACAACTTTTCGCATAACCACGAGAAAGTCATAGGCGCTTGCCGGTGTTGGCGTCAAACGCGTGCAGGCGGTCGCTACGCGGCTTGACGTGAATCTGGCTACCCAACGCTGGTACCGACTGCCCCTCATCGGTGCGGATGGTGACCAGTTCGTCACCAGCACCATGTGACCAGCGACCGTAAACCAGACGCTCGGCACCGAGCATTTCCACGGCGTCGACCGTCAACGCCCAGCCGTCACTGGCGATATCGAGGTGTTCCGGGCGAATGCCAACGATGGTGCCGGGCTTGCCACCAGGTGCGTTTTTCAGCAGGTTCATCGGCGGCGAGCCGATGAAGGTGGCGACGAAGGTCGTTGCTGGAAGCGTATAGACCTCTTCGGGCGTGCCGAATTGCTCCATCACGCCGCCATTCATGACGATCATGCGTTGCGCCAGCGTCATCGCCTCGACCTGATCGTGCGTCACGAACAGCGAGGTGATTCCGAGCTCGCGGTGCAGTTTCTGGATTT
The DNA here is from genome assembly GCA_038316625.1 of Burkholderiales bacterium. GTDB lineage: Bacteria > Pseudomonadota > Gammaproteobacteria > Burkholderiales > Rhodocyclaceae > Propionivibrio. Next base: position 11,070 of record JBBQAT010000069.1, on the reverse strand, counting down.
CCAGCCGGGTGTGGGCGCGCAGTTTTGCGTCCAGATTGCTTAAGGGTTCGTCGAACAGGAAGACCTGCGGCTGACGGACGATAGCGCGGCCCATGGCCACACGCTGGCGCTGCCCGCCGGACAACTCACGTGGCTTGCGCAGCAGATACGGCCCCAGTTCGAGGATTTTAGCCGCCTTGTCCACGCGCGATTTGATTTCGTCGAGCGGCACCTGGGCGATCTTCAGTCCGTACGCCATGTTCTCGAACACGCTCATGTGCGGGTACAGGGCGTAGTTCTGGAAGACCATGGCAATGTCGCGCTCGGAGGGTTCCAGGTCGTTAACCACGCGATTGTTGATCGATATTTCACCGCTGGTAATTTCTTCCAGCCCGGCGACCATGCGCAGCAAGGTTGATTTTCCGCATCCGGACGGACCAACGATGACGACGAATTCGCCATCGCCAATTTCGGCATTGACGCCATGGATAACCTTGTTGGCCGTCTTGCCGATGCCGTAGCTTTTAAAAACGTTTTTAAGAGTAATTGAGGCCATTATTTTTCGGTATCCACCAAACCTTTGACAAACCATTTTTGCATCAGGATGACGACCAGAGCCGGCGGAATCATGGCCAGCATCGCGGTAGCCATGACGACGTTCCATTGCATTTCGGAGTCGCCACCGGAAATCATGCGTTTGATGCCGATGACCACCGGGTACATGTTTTCGTTGGTGGTTACCAGCAAGGGCCAGAGATACTGGTTCCAGCCATAGATGAACTGGATCACGAATAGCGCGGCAATCGAGGTCATCGATAGCGGCAGCAGGATGTCCTTGAAAAACCGGATCGGACCGGCACCGTCCATGCGCGCCGCCTCAACCAGTTCCTCCGGTACCGTCAGGAAGAACTGCCGGAACAGGAAGGTTGCCGTCGCCGAGGCGATCAGCGGGATGGTCAGGCCGGCGTAACTGTCGAGCATGCCGAAGTCGGCCACTACCTTGTAAGTTGGCCCGATGCGCACTTCAACGGGGAGCATGAGGGTGACGAAAATGGACCAGAAAACGAAATTCCGATAGGGGAAACGGAAATACACAATGGCAAAGGCAGATAACAATGAGATTGAGATTTTTCCCAATGAGATGATCAGCGCGGAAATCAGGCTGACCATCATCATGCGCGCCACCGGTGCCTTGGAACCGGCCCCGGCCCCGGTGCCATTCCAGGCATCCGTGTAGTTCTGGAGGAAATGTGATCCCGGAAGTAGCGGCATCGGCGCCTGCATGATTTCCTGCGTCGTGTGCGTTGAAGCGACAAACGTCAGGTACAGCGGGAAAGCGATGACCAGAACGCCAAGAATCAGGACGATGTGCGTAAACACGGTCAGAATGGGGCGGCGTTCAACCATGGTCGCCCTCGCGTACTAAGTGAGCCATGTCAGTAATTCACTTTCTTTTCGACGAACTTGAATTGCACCACGGTCAGCGCAACGACGATCACCATCAGCACCACCGACTGGGCCGCTGAGCCACCAAGATCCATGGCCTTGAAACCGTCGTAATAAACCTTGTAAACGAGGATGGCGGTATCCTTGCCCGGCCCACCCTGCGTCGCGGAATCGATGATCGCAAAGGTGTCGAAGAAGGCGTAAACGACGTTGATAACCAAGAGGAAGAAGGTCGTCGGCGAAAGCAGCGGGAAAACGATGGTCCAGAAGCGCCGCCACGGGCGGGCACCGTCAATCGCCGCCGCCTCGATCAGCGATTTCGGTATGCTTTGCAGGCCCGCCAGAAAAAACAGGAAATTGTAGGAAATCTGCTTCCAGACTGCCGCCATCACGACCAGCGTCATGGCATGGGTGCTGTTCAGCAGATGGTTCCATTCAACGCCCATGGCGCGTAGTGCATACGACACGACACCCACGCTCGGGGCAAACATGAATAGCCACAGGACGCCGGCCACTGCCGGGGCTACCGCGTAGGGCCAGATCAGCAGCGTTTTGTAGATCAGCGCGCCTTTGACGACACGGTCCACAAACACAGCCATCAGCAAGGAAAGGCTGATTCCGACGATGGCAACTGATAAAGAGAATATCGCCGTGGTGTAGAACGATGCGAGGTAGGTTTCATCATTCCAGAGATTGATGAAGTTCTCGAGTCCGACCCATTCGACCGACGTGCCGAAGGCATCGGACTGTTGAACCGATTGCAGCAGAGCCTGAGCGGCTGGCCAGAAGAAAAACGCGGTGATGACGAAAACCTGGGGTGCTATCAGCACCCAGGGCAGCCAGCGTGATTTGAAAACGACGCGTTTTTCCACCGGATTTACCTGCCCTTAGCTCTTCTTGTTGGCTTTTTCAAAGCGCTCAAGCATCTCGTTGCCACGCTTCACGATCGAATCCAGCCCTTCCTGCGCCGTCTTCTTGCCGGCCCAGATCTGCTCAAGCTCTTCGTCCTCGATCGTGCGGATCTGAACATAATTGCCCAGTCGGATGCCGCGCGACTTGTCGGTCGTCTTGCGGATCATCTGGTTGGGCGCTACGTCCGTTCCCGGATTTTCCTTGTAAAAACCAGATTTCTCGGTCAGCGCGAAAGACTCCAGCGTGACCGGAAGATAACCCGTCCGCTTGTGGCTGGCGGACTGCACTTCGGGCTTCGAGATGTACGTGAAGAACTCGGCTACGCCCTTGTATTCTTCCGCTTTCTTGCCGGACATGACCCACAGGCTGGCGCCACCGATCACGGTATTCTGAGGGGCACCGGGCACATCGGGATAGTAGGGCAGTGGCGACAAACCAAAGGCGAACTTCGCATTCTTCTTGGCGTTGCCATAGAAACCTGATGACGTAGTGATCATCGCGCATTCGCCAGAAATAAACGAAGGCTCGGGTGTGCTCATGCGACCTTTATAGACAAACAGCCCTTGTTTGGCCATATTCGAAAGGTTTTCGATATGGCGAACGTGCAGCGGCGAATTCACCTTCATGCGCGCATCCAGGCCGGCGAAGCCATTGTTCTTGGATGCAAATTCGACATTGTGCCAAGAGGAGAAGCTTTCAAGCTGGGTCCAACTCTGCCAAGCGATGGTCAGCGGACAGGTATGGCCACTGGCCTTGAGCTTGGCGGCGGCCTGCGCCACTTCAATCCAGGTCGCTGGCGCAACATCAGGATTCAAACCGGCGGCTTTGAAGGCGTCCTTGTTGTAGTAAAAGACAGTGGTGGAACTGTTGAACGGGAAACTCAGCATCTGGCCTTTATCTGACGTGTAATAGCCCGCTACGGCAGGAATATAGGAAGCGGGATCAAATTTCTGACCTGCATCCTTCATCAGCTGGCCTACCGGAACGATGGCGCTCTTGCTGGCCATCATGGTTGCTGTGCCTACTTCAAAAACCTGCAGAATGTGCGGAGCGTTGCCCGAGCGGTAGGCAGCAACTGCTGCGGTCATCGACTCATCGTAGGTTCCCTTGAACGTCGGAACGATCTTGTATTTGCTCTGGCTGGCGTTGAAATCCTTCGCCAGATCGTTGACCCACTCCCCATTTACGGAGGTCATCGAGTGCCACCACTGGACCTCGGTTTGTGCCTGGGCAGACAGTGAGAACAACGCCACAAGGGCGGCAGCGGTATATTTCAGTTTCATGTGACCTCCAATAATGATTTTAGTCAAAACGTTTGCTGGACAAACATTGGAATCAACCAACCAGACTCATGAAGAAGGGTTCTATTTTCATGATGAATCAGTGTAATGCCTTCCCTGCACGCTGCCTATCATAAGCCCCAAAAAAGCGCTTGAAGCAATCGGTATTATTTCGTAAATAAACAAATGCTCGAATACGAACATTATGGACGTTCCGCTGTTTTGTCAACGGACAGAACAAGGGAAACCGCTTGGCTAACGTACATATTTTGGGGCAGCGTTCCAGCGACGGAATCACGATACGTGACGGCTGTGACAAGCCGATGACGGCCCAGTGGGAATCGGACGGAGCGCGAATCGGTATCCGGTCAGGGCTGAACCTGGTCAATCACCACTTTGACGTTCGTGCTACCCGGCTTGACCCCCCCGCTGCTGCCAAAGAGGTCGCCACTTGAGGTTTGCGCCTTTCCGGCCTTGGCGACTCGCGCTTCAATGGTGACCGTCGCGTGATCGGAAATCTTCTTTCCCCCGGGCAAGGCCATTGAATCATCAAACTTGAAGCTCAGCGGAAGTTCGGCCACCTGAGCACGCACCACGGCCAGCGGCATGCGCGGTCCTTCATCCGCACGAGCGAAGATGAAGAGCATCTCATCGGGCTTGGCCTGGGAGGCAATCTTGCCGCTTATCGTTACTTCGCCACTGATGGCTTCAGGTTTGACAGTGCCCTCGGTCGCCGTAGCGGCCTTACTGATGGGCGTACCAGGCTTGGCGCTCCCCTGGGCAACGATTTCGCGCGCCTTGTTCACCGCCGCCCCCATCGATTTGGCTTCTTCCGATTCGGGCTCGAGTTGCAACAGGAGCCGCCCCCAGTAATCGGCAACGCCGGCAAAATCATTGCGATCCGTCGCGGCGGCTCCCGCCAGGAAAAGGGCTTGCGGTTCGTTGGGATCAATCTTGAGCGCCCGGGCAATCAATTCCCCTGGCTTGCCATCGAACCGACCACCGTTTAGCTGGCCAAGCACTTCAGCGTAGTCAGACAACAACGAAGGCTCCGCATCGAGCAAAGCTCCGCCGTGGCTGTAGGCTTCGGCAGACTCGACATAGCGCCCGAGCGCTTTGTAGGAGCGGGCGAGCATGACCCAGCCCTTGGTGTCGTCCGGATTCTTCTTGAGCTTTTCGACCAGTTTACCCAGCATTCCTTCGAGGTCCTGCGGGCTCATGCGTGCCTGTGTTTGCATCGGGTCGAGTGCCTGCGGATTGCCAAGCAAGGCATAGCCGGCGACGGCCATGAGCGGAATCGCAATGAGCAACGCGAGCGCCGTTTTTCGCCCTCCGATGACCCCGGGAATAGAATTCTCGGACTGAACCTCTTCCAGAAGGCGACGCTGCAATTCACTTTTGGCCTGCTCGAAATCAGTTTCGGCAAGTGAGCCTTCCCTGCGGTCACGTTCAAGTTCATTCAACTGGTCACGAAATATTCCCAGATTGGCTTCACGGCGATCAACGTCATTCGAAGCCTTGGGAGCGCGCAATAGCGGCGGCAGCAAAATGGCGAGAATGACGATGACGAGCAGCGCTGCGACGAGTATAAATCCGGTCATGGGAGTCATTATTATCGGGTTTCTTTGGCGTTTAGCAGGCTATCAGCCTGACGTTGTTCTTTTGCGCTGAGCGGAGCGTCCTTGATGGCCCTGTTGCGACGACGCAGGTAAAGAACAAGCCCGGCGAGCCCCCCGACCAGAAACAGTGCCGGCCCAAACCATAGCAGTAGCGTCGTTCCCTTGAGCGGTGGTCGGTAGCGCACGAAGTCGCCAAAGCGGTTGACCATGAAATCCATGATCTCGCTATCGCTCTTGCCATCCTTGATCAAGGTACGAATCTCTCGGCGCAGGTCGTTTGCCAGTTCGGCATGCGAGCCGGAGAGAGATTCGTTCTGGCAAACGAGACAACGTAATTCGGACGAAATCGCGACCAGGCGCTTCTCGACGGCTTCGTCCTGAGCCAGCGGCGCGGCCTCCTTGGCGTGCAAGGAGAGCGAGGCAAAGGCCAGCAGCAGGATGCCTATCCAGATTCTCATTTCGACAACTCCGCCACCAGCGGCAGAATCTTGCCGGTGAAAATGTCGGGGGTGATCGGACCGGTCTGCTTCATGCGGATGAGTCCAGCCTTGTCGATGATGTAGGTTTCCGGTACGCCATAAACTCCGTAGTCGATACCGACACGTCCATCGAGGTCAAGCACCGAAAGATTGTAGGGATTGCCGTGCTTGTTTAACCAGGCATTGGAGCGCTGCAGGGCCAACTTCAATTCGGCATCCGGCGCGATCTTGTCCGCATCCAGTTCGCCATCACCGCGCACTTCCTTGTAGTTGAGGCCGACCAAAGTCACCGTCTTGCTCTTCGCCATTTCGACCAGGACCGGGTGCTCCTGCCGGCAAGAGACGCACCAGGTCGACCACACGTTGAGCAACCACACCTTGCCCAGCATGTCTTTCGGCGAAAAATTCTGTTCGGGCGCATCAACCCTGGACAACGAGAATATTGGCGCCGGCTTGCCAACCAGGGGCGAAGGCACATCGCGCGGATTGAGATTGAGCCCGACAGCAAGCAGGATAACGAGGACCACAAAGCCAATCAACGGCCAGAGAAATCGGTTCATGAAGAGTCCTCAGGCTTTCTGAGCAAGCGCCGCGTCGACGCTTGAAGCGGCTCGCGACTTGATGCGATAGCGGCGGTCGGTCATCGCTAAAAAGCCCCCCAGCGCCATCAGCAGACAACCGCCCCAGATCCAGTCAACGAAGGGTTTGTAATAGACGCGCACGGCCCAGGCGGCATCCGGCCGGGCCTTGTCTATGGGCTCGCCGAGCGAAACGTAAACGTCGCGGGTGAAGCCGGTATCGATGGCCGCTTCGGTCATCGGCATTGAGGAGGACGCGTAACTGCGTTTCTCCGGGTTCATTTTACGGATCGGGCTATCGCCCTTCAGAAGATCAATATCACCCACCAGCGCCGCGTAGTTCGGCCCCTTTTCCTGTCGGACGCCATTGAATTTGAAGGTATAGCCGCCGACCGAGACGGTGTCGCCGATTTCCATCTTCACGTCTTTTTCAGCCTGGTAGCCGTTGACCATGGTCACGCCGGTAACAAAAACGGCAATGCCGATATGCGCCAGATGCATTCCGAAGAAACTGCGCGGCTGCTTGAAAGCGGCGCTGAGGAAGGGTTGGCCGGCACGGGTCGATTGCACGCGGTCAGCGATATTCAGCAGGCTGGAGAGGACGATCCACGCCGCAAGCAATAAGCTCAAGGCCACCAAAGGCTTCCATTGCCCTAGCAGGAAAGGTGTGACGACTCCGACCACGGCCGCTGCCAGAAAGGCCCAGCGTAGCGTCCGCGCCAATTCGCTGAAACTGGCCTGCTTCCAGCGCGCAAAAGGCGCAACGCCCATCAGGAAGAGGGCCGGGATCATCAGTGGCGCAAAGACGGAATCAAAGTAAGGCGGGCCGACCGACAACTTGCCGGCGCCGAGAGCGTCAATCAGCAGCGGATAGAGCGTGCCGAGTAGCACCGATGAGCAGGCCACGATCAGCAGCACGTTATTGGTGAGCAAGAATGATTCGCGCGAGACGAGGCCGAAGCGTCCGCCCAGACCGACCTTGGGGGCACGCCAGGCAAACAGGGCGAGCGAACTGCCGATTACAGCGACAAGGAAGGCCAGAATGAAGATGCCACGTCGCGGATCGGTGGCAAAGGCATGCACCGAAGTCAGCACGCCGGAGCGCACCAGGAAGGTGCCGAGCAGCGACAGCGAAAACGCGGAGATCGCCAGCAATACGGTCCAGTTTTTGAAACTGCCGCGTTTTTCGGTCACCGCCAGCGAGTGCACGAGCGCGGTCCCGACCAGCCACGGCATGAACGAGGCGTTTTCCACCGGGTCCCAGAACCACCAGCCGCCCCAGCCGAGTTCGTAGTAGGCCCACCAGGAGCCTAGGGCGATGCCAATTGTCAGGAAGATCCAGGCCGCCGTGGTCCATGGCCGCGACCAGCGCGCCCAAGCGGCGTCAAGCTGGCCGGAAATCAGCGCCGTCACGGCGAAGGCGTAAGCCACCGAGAAGCCCACGTAACCCATGTACAGCATCGGCGGATGGATGATCAAACCGGGATCTTGCAACAGCGGATTGAGGTCGCGTCCTTCCTCGGCACTCGGCAGCAGGCGCTCGAACGGGTTGGATGTGACCAGAATAAACAGCAGAAAACCGGCGGCGACCAGACCCAGCACGGCGAGCACGCGGGCGACCATGGCATCCGGCAGTTGCTTCGAGAAAAGCGCAACGGCCAGCGTCCACATCACCAGCATCAGGAGCCAAAGCAGCAGCGACCCTTCATGTCCACCCCAGACGGCGGCAACTCGATAGGGCAGGGGCAGCAGGCTGTTCGAATGCTGCGCGACGTAGAGCACCGAAAAATCGTTCTGCACGAAGGCCGTGGTCAGACAGCCAAAAGCGACCGCCAGCAGCACCGCCTGCGCCACGGCCGCCGGGCGCCCCACGGCAATCCATTTGGCACGCCGCTGCTGGGCACCGATCAGCGGCAGGATACCCTGCACGAGCGCCACGCACAGCGCGACGATAAGAGCGAAATGACCGATTTCCGGGATCATGGGCGTTGTCCGTAGATCTACTGCTGGATAGTTTTGGAGGCGGATTCCATGGCCGCCTTGTTGGCTGCCGCGCGCGCATGCGCGTCGCCGACGGCTTTGGTGGCTTCCGGCGGCATGTAGTTTTCGTCGTGCTTGGCGAGCACTTCACTGGCCGCAAAAACGCCGTCTTCGCCAAGCTTGCCTTGGGCGACAGCACCTTTGCCCTCCTTGAACAAGTCGGGCAAGATGCCCTTGTAGGCGACGATCATGTCCTTCTCGGTATCGGTCATGATAAAACGCAGGGTGACGCCATCGGCTTCGCGCTTGATCGAACCTTCCTTGACCAGCCCGCCAATGCGAAAGGATTTGCCTTTGGGTGCTTCGCCGGCGGCGACTTGTGTAGGCGAGAAGAAGAAAACCAGATTGCTTTGGAAGGCGTTGAGGACCAGTGTGGCGACCAGGCCGAGAACGACCAGGCCGCCGACGATCAGTGCGATTCGCTTGTGACGTGTTTTCAATGCTTACCCTTGGGATATCGCTATGCGGTCGGTGTTTCTATCTGACTTCTCGGCACGGAACTGGCGCTTGAGGCGCGTAACCAGCTTCTTCTGACCATGGATCAACAGAAACGGTTCCAGCACCATCAGGATCGCCATAACCCCCACTGAGCCCCAGACGTAGACGCCGTGATTGCCCATCGCCAGAAAATCGGAAAAGCTGTTCCAGTACATGACCTACTCCTTGCTTGCCAACTCTTCACGAACCCATTCGGTGTGCCGTTCGCGCTCCAGCATGATCATCCGCACGCGCATCAGCGCAACGGCGATGGCGTACATCCAGCAGGCCAGCGCACAAAGCAGCATACCCCAGAGCATGGTCATCGCCATCGAAGGTGATTTGGTGAGGCTGACCGACGAGCCTTGATGCAGGGTATTCCACCACTTCACCGAAAAATAAATGATCGGGACATTGATCACGCCAACCAGCGCCAGAATGGCCCCGGCCTTATCCGCACGGCGCGGATCGTCGATGGCCGACTGCAAGGCGATAAAGCCAACATAGAGAAAGAGCAAGATCAGTTCCGAGGTCAGGCGTGCATCCCACACCCACCAGGCGCCCCACATCGGCTTGCCCCAAAGCGCTCCCGTCCACAACGACAGGAAGGCGAAAAGCGCACCCGTCGGTGCCAACGCGGTGGCCATCATGCCAGAAAGACGGAAATTGAAGGCTAACCCCAACCCGGCCCAAAAGGCCATCACCAGGTAGATGAACATCGACATCCATGACGCCGGGACGTGCAGGAAAATGATGCGATAACCCTCGCCCTGCTGCGCGTCGGTCGGCGCGACCAGAAATCCGACGTAAAGCCCGGCAATGCCGAAAATGGCGGCCAGCGTCCAGAACCACGGAATCATCTTTCCTGCGAGCGGATAGAAGGCCTGCGGGCTTGCATACTTGTACCAGTTGATCTGCTTATCGCTCATTCCAGGGCAATCCGTAAAGCCGCCGCAGTCGCCCACGGCGCAAAAAACACGCCGCCCAGCGTCAATGCGCCAAGCAGCGACAGATGGGCTTGCGCCCCGAGTCCGGTAACGGTCGCATCGACCGCGCCTGCGCCGAATATTAGCACTGGAATATACAGTGGAAGGACCAGCAGCGACAGCAGCACACCGCCACCACGCACACCCAGGGTAAGGGCCGCACCGATGGCTCCGATGCCGGATAGTGCCGGGGTACCAATAAGCAGAGAGAGCGTCAGCACCCAAAGCGCGTCGCTGGCAAGGTCGAACTGTAGGCCCAGCACCGGTGCCAGCAGCGCCAGCGGCAGTCCCGAAACCAGCCAATGCGCGAGAACCTTGCCAAGAACGATCAATCCCAACGGTTGTGGTGCCAATGCCAGCTGTTCGAGCGTGCCATCGCGATGATCATCGGCAAAAAGGCGCGGCAGAGACAACATGGTCGCCAACAGCGCCGCGACCCACAATACGCCCGGCGCAAGTTTGCGCAACAGATCCGGTTCCGGCCCGACACCGAGCGGAAACAGGCTGACCACGATGATGAAAAAAAACAGCGCCGAAACGATATCGGCACGGCGACGCATGGCCAGTCGGAGATCTCGGTGGATGATGGCGAGAACAAGTTTCAGCATGGAATCAACCCAGCCCGAATCCAGGGGGCGGCACGAGAACCAGCTCACGTACCGCACCGGCCTTGACCGTAACGGCCTGGTGCGTCGTCAGTACCGCCAGCCCCCCACGCTGCAGATGCGCTCCGATCAACCCGGCCACCAGATCAATCGCCGCCGCGTCCAGTGCCACATAAGGCTCGTCAAGAATCCACAGGGCTCGCCGCTCGTTGACCAGCCGCGCTAACGCGACGCGTCGCTTCTGCCCCTGCGACAGATAACGGCAAGCCAGATCCTCGCGCCCGGCGAGGCCAACCAGTTCCAGGGCATCAAGCGCCGTACCTTCGTCAAGGATCTCGTCCGCCAACCTGGCCGAAGCCAAGAGGTTTTCCAGCGGCGTCAGCTCTTCCTTGATGGCATTGTGGTGACCGAGGTAGCACAACTCACGGCGATAGTCTTCGCCGAGTTTGCTAACCAGTTCGCCACGCCAGCGGATTTCACCCGCCGCCGGATGCGAAAGCCCGCAGAGAATGCGCAGCAGACTGGTTTTTCCGGAACCGTTTTTGCCTTGAAGGGAGAGCAATTCGCCACCGTCCAGCCGGAATCCGACGCCGGCGAAAAGTGTTCGCTCGCCGCGCACACATTCAAGACTGGAGACTTCAAGCATGCAAGAAAGTCCAATGATGGAAA
>JBBQAT010000068.1:0-20861 GCA_038316625.1 Burkholderiales bacterium | reverse complement strand
GGCTCTAGGGCACCAGTGCTCAGTCGGTCTTTGTCCGAAAGCAACACCTCAACGCTACCACAGCCCTGTTTCTTGCCAACGCCTTTCGACCTGCGGGCGAATATCCTACTCAGGGCGAACGGCTTTGATGTGTCGGGCAAGAAAAGGATCGGTCACCGCACCGCGCCCGATCATCACATCATCGCACCCGGTCACCTCCCGGCAACGGGCATAATCTTCGGGCGTCCACACCTCGCCATTGGCGATGACCGGCACACGCACGGCTTCGCGGATACGTGCCACCCACTCCCAATGCGCGGGAGGTCGATACCCCTCATCCTTGGTCCGCGCATGCACCACCAGGGACGATATGCCGCCCGCCTCCAGCGAACGCGCGCAGTCGAGCGCCTTGGCGGTATCACAAACGCCGAGCCGCATCTTGGCTGAAACGGGAATAGTCACTGGCACTGCCTGCCTAACCGCCAACGCAATCAGTCCAAGTTGCTCGGGGTCATCCAGCAACATCGCGCCGCCGCCGTGACGATTGACCTTTGGCGCGGGGCAACCGAAGTTGAGGTCGATCCCGGCCGGAGAAAGCGTTGCCAGCTGCGCCGCATTCTCAGCCATGCACGCGGGGTCGCTCCCCAGCAGCTGCACCACGACGGGCGTCCCGGCCAAAGTACGGCTGGCGTTGTCCAGTTCGGGACAGATGCGCCTGAAGGTTCGCTGCGGCAGGAGCGAGCCTGACACACGAACGAATTCGGTGACCGCACCATCGTAGCCGCCAACCCGCGTCAGCACATCGCGCAGCACGCAATCGGCGAGGCCTTCCATCGGTGCCAGTAAAATTTTTCCCATAATCCAGCGCAGTCATTGAGGCCCGGATTTTACCCGCGTAAGCGTCCAGGGGGGCACGCAGGAGAATGGTCGAATCGTTTTATCGCCGGACTGCTCAAAGCTGTTCAACCGGGCGCATCGCAACGCCTCGGAGCGAACCCGGTTGCCTTGACGCATCATTCATTTGAATGATGCGTCAAATATATGTCACGCGATAGCCTGTATTCCATTGTCTCAGTGATTCGAAATCTGTAGACGCTGGATCAGGAGAACACGTATGAAACGTACTCTGCTGGCCGCAATCGCGGCAATCGTCACCCTTGCCGCTGGCATCGGGATTGTGCAGAATCAGTCCCCGAGCATTAACGATGCTTTCGCCCAGAATGCTCCGGTTGCTGCGGCACCTCCTGCAAAACCGATTCCGGAAGCCTCCGCTGTCGATCAGGATGCGCCCTATTTCGAAGTCTGCGCCCGCGAAGGATTGAGCGAGTCCGAATGCGTCGGGCGGCTGATCTGGTTCAAGGCCACTGCTGGTAACGAGCGTTTCCACTCCTACACCTTCCAGCAGCGCATTGGCGTGCTCGTCGACTGGTTCCGCGTGCTGCGCGCCGACCAGCGCGACGACCGTTTCTGGGCCTGGGGCATCATCAACGACCCGGCCTGCTGCAAGCCCGGCGACCCTGACTGCCCGGCCAAATCGGCCGAGGAAACCTACGGCCTCGACTGGTGTCCCGGCGATGACGTGCTGCTTAAGTACGTCGGCAAGCCCGGCTACGTCGACCCGGCCTGCGGTCTCAAGGACGCGGCGCTCGACGCCGACGATCCGCATACGCTGGGCGGCAAGAAGGACCAACGCCACTCGGCCTGTGATCTCAAGTTCGGCACTTCAACCGGTGCGCTTGGCCTGCGCAAATTCCCCAACCCGCGCTTCGACGTCGCCAAGTGGAAACTGCTGAACGGCGACCTCACCACCTGGTCCGGCTTTGACGCCGCCAAGGCCACCACCACCGGCATCGAATCCGACCAACGCGTGAGCAAGCTGGCCGACGCTTCGGTCGAGCCACCCTTCCTCATCGGCACGGCATGCGGTTCCTGCCACATCGCTTTTGACCCGCTCAATCCGCCCGCCGACCCGGCCCATCCAAAGTGGGAAAACATCAAGGGACTGGTCGGCAATCAATACACCCGCATGTCCGAGTTGCTGGTTTCAGGCATGTCGATGAACAGTCTGGAATACCAGATGTTCGCCCACGCCCGGCCGGGAGTAACTGACACCTCGGCCATTTCGCATGACCAGATCAACAACCCGGGCACCATCAATGCCCTGGTCAACGTCGCCCAGCGCCCGGTATTCAAGGGCGAGACGGTCACCAAGTGGCGCAAGGCCGCCACCTGCGGCACGGAGAAGGACGAAGACAAATGCTGGTGCGAGCCGGGTCGCGAGGGAAAATGCTGGCTCAAGAGCACGCGCGAGGACGATACGACGCCGGTTAACCTGGGTGGTCAGAAAGTCGTACTGCCCGGAGTGCACCACATTCTCAAGGGCGGCGAGGACTCCATCGGTGCCCTGGAAGCAATCCAGCGCGTCTATTTCAACATCGGTTCGTGTTCCGAACAGTGCTGGGTCAATCACTTCACCGACATGCGTCAGGTCGACCCGGAGCAACGCGGTTTCGGGCAAACGCCGTTCAACATCGGCCAGTGTCGGCGTGATTGCCCGAACTTCAGGGCAGTGGAAGACCGATTGCAGAACATGCTCGACTTCTTTGCCTCCGCCGAGTCCGACCAGACCGATCTCTACGCCGCCCGTGCCAACGCATTGAAGGCCAGCAACCCGGCCGTCGTCTATGCCGCTGCCGACCTGGTGGCCGACCTGGAGAAGGAATTCGGCAAAGGCGCGGTAAACCGTGGTCAGACGGTCTTTGCCGAAAACTGCGCGCGCTGCCATTCGAGCATTCCTGAAAGCGAGGGTGGCTCCTTCAAGACCCGCGATTTCGCCGCCACCAACGATGCTCACCCACGCAAGGTACGCGCCGACTTCCTCGGCAACGACCAGCCAACGCCGGTCACCGAGGTCGGCACCTTCCGCTGCCGCTCCCTGCATTCCAACCACCGCGCCGGTAACTTGTACATGGAATACGCGTCCGACACCCTGCGCAAGCAGCCGCTGGTGGCCGACATCCCAGAGCGCAACGAACTCAAGGATGGCGGTCGCGGTTACCTGCGCAACATCTCGCTGGTCAACGTCTGGGCCACCGCGCCCTTCATGCACAACAACGCCATCGGCCCGGAAATCTGCGGCAAGCCGGCTAACAAGGGCAACGATTTCCACCGCACCCGCTACGTCGATGCGGACGGCAAGCTGCTCGCCGAACAACCGGATTGCCTGCGCTACGACCCAACCGTCGAAGGCCGCTTCGATCTCTACAAGCGCTCGATGGCCGACCTGCTGCATCCAAAGGAACGGGGCAGCAAGCGCACGCTGACCAACGCCGACCTGCTTGTTGACGTCGGCATCCGGCCGCTCGACGGAAAGAGCGAAAAGCCGCTGCTCGGCTTCGGTCAGGTCAAGATCCCGGCGGGCAGCAGCGCCGGCTTCATCAACGGCTTGCAGCACAAGCAGTTGGTGGCTGACCTCTTCCTCGCCAAGCGCGACCCGGCTCGGCTTGAAGCGGCCGGCAAGAAGGAACTGGTGCCGACCCTGCAGGCCATCGCCGACGACGTGCTCAAGAGCCCGGGCCGCTTCGTCGAGATCCTGCGCGAGAAGCGTGATTTCCTTAGCGCCAACTACGAGACTTGCACGCAGGAGATCGAAAACGAGGGCCACCGCTTCGGCGAAGACCTTTCCGAAGCCGACAAGAAGGCGCTCACCGCCTTCCTGGCGACACTTTGAATTCAAATGCCAACCACCAAGTCACCAAGTCACCAAGATCACCAAGTTACACCAAGAAGAAATTGAAGATAACTTGGTGCAACTTGGTGTCCTTTGTGCCTTGGTGGTAAAGATTTTGCTCTTGCCCTAAACACCGGGAGATCACCCATGAGACTGCCAACCACCTTCTCCATGCGCAGCGGTTTGATCGCTCTGGCGGCCATCGCGCTGGCCAACTGCAGCAAGATTGAACCGCCGACGATCACTTTCGCCCCGTACGACAAGGCCTACCAGTCGAAGCTGGATCTCGCTCAGGTCGACTATAAATACCCCATCGCCCCGACCGAACTGGCGAAGATCACGCCCGACTACCTGGCCACGCTGGAACAGGAGCAACTCGACCAGCTCTACGCCCGCCTTGTTGCCGGCCCGATTCCCGATGGTGCCTTCGACGGCCGTATCCTGCTACCCAAGGGCAGCAGCGGCAAGTTCCGGCTGTCCGAAATCGTCGGTGGGTTTACCGGGACGGCGCTGCATCTCAAAGGTCTGGTCATTGAGGATATCGGCGAAGCACTGTGGCGCGGCAAGGTGTTTTTCCGCGATGAACGGGTACTGCGCAACCGCATCGACGACCTCACGCTGCTGAAGAAAACCGGTCTGGTCGAGGGTGAGCCGAAAAAGATGAGCTACGGCGGCAAGGAAACCTGGTTGCTCTTCCCGGCCAAGCTGTACTGCGGACAAAGCCTGCTCGACGCCCGCCGCGAGTCGATCATCATCGATTATTTCTTTACCGATGAAATCGCCGGTTACCAGGAAAGTCCCGACTTTCTCGCCGGTCGCCGTGGCCTCAAGGTACGCGACGAAATCCGCATGATCCGCCCCGGCCTCTATCTCGGTCGCGCCTACCTGGACCGTGGTTTCGCCCTCAACTTCACGCTCTACGACAAGGCCACCGACGACAAGGCGCGGGACGATTTCGTGAAGACCGGCAAGGTTCAGGAAGACTGCTGGCCAGGTACACAGGCACGGACCACCGTTGCCGTCGCCGCCAAGCCCTGAGTGGTGTGGATGCCATGAGGATTCGCCATGATGCTGCCCCTGGTTCTTTGCACAGGACTCTGCTTACTGGCTTTCGGTGGTGCAACGGCCATGGCTGCCGGAAAGCCTGAAGCCACCTGGGTAATCGACCCGGCAGTTCCCGGCGAGAACCTGCCACCCGCCGGGCGCTCGCAGTTCGACCGGCTGTTTGCTTCCTCGCACAAGGGCCAGGTCGACTACGATCTGCCCTTCCCCTTCGAAGCCCTGCTCGCCCGGATCGACTCCCAAGTCAGCGGCGATCCGGCAAGCTCGCTGCCACCGGCCAAGCGCGTTCTGATCCCTCTCGGGCGTTCGCTGCAACGCACCGCCGCCGCGCCCGATTACTTCGCCTTCCCGCGCGTGGTGGTGGCCGTCGATTCTCCACCTGCTTCGCCATCCGCGCCCTTCCTGAAGGATCGACTGTACATCGGCTACCAGGAGAAATCGGCGGTGCTGGAAGTGATCAGCTACAACGAAGCCGCCGGCCGTTTCGAATTCCAGCTGGTCAAGGACTATCGTGCCGGCGGCAAACCGCAGGTCGTCTACGCCAACCGCACGCTCTGCTACGCCTGCCACCAGAATGGCGCGCCGATTTTCTCGCGCGCCCTGTGGGACGAAACCAACGCCAACCCGCAGGTCGCCGCGCAGCTTGCTGCCAGCGGCAAACAGTTCCACGGCATCCCGCCCGAACGAGGCGTCGACGTCCCCTACGCCATCGACATTGCCATCAAGCGCGCCAACGGCTTTGCCCTGACCCAGCGCTTGTGGCAAGAAGCGTGCGGCGAAGCCAATCTTACTGCCCGCCGCTGCCGCGCCGGCCTGTTCGCCGCCGCGTTGCGCCATGTTCTGGCCGATGGCCGCAAGGGATCGGTCACAGTGACCGTGCCGACCGACGCCGCGCGACGCTGGCCTGGCGGACTCGCCACCGTCCCGGCCGATATCCCCAACCGGAACCCCCTGCAAGGCGTCACCACCTGGCCCGATGAAGCGGCACGGCAGACGGCCTACTCCCACGTTCAGGCCCGCTTCGAACCTTTAGCGCCACGTCAGCCTCAGGCAATCTGGCGACCCGATGCTGCCGACGCAATGGATCAGCTGGTCGGCGGGCTGGCCGAATTTGTCGCCACCAGCGACCGTCAACGGCTTGAAACCGCGCTTACTGCCCAACCCGCACAGACCATCCGGCATCAGGCACCCTGCCACGTCGAAACCCGTGCGTCCCGCTGGTCGGTACGTTGCCAGCCCGTGGCCAGCGATACCGGTCCGCAACTCTCCGCCACGCTGGCGATGAGACGCGGCAAGGCTTTGAGCGGCCAACTGGACCGCCTGACCTTGCCGGGCGGTAACACACTGAACTCGATTGCACTGAGTACCTCTCCACCCGCTTTTGGTGAGCGTTTCGCCCTTGTTCCCGCCACTCGACCCCGTGGCTCAGACGGAAATCCGCTGACCCGCATCGCCTTTCAGCTTTCAGAGAATGACCCAGTCGATGGGAGCGTGGCCGTTGATTTTCGCCAGGAGTTTTCCAGCGTTGAAAAAGCCATCATTGATATGGCTGAAGATCTAGAAAGCGCGACACTTTTCGACCCCCGCCCGTTCCCGCGCGAACAGCTATTCGCGGCGTTACTTTCCCGATTGGGCGCACGCAACATCGCCTCCTGCTGCCAAGCCACAGACAAGCTCCCGCCGCCACACCTCGAAGTCCCCGCCATCAGTCCGGGCAGCGCGTCAACAATGCCGATGGAAACTGCTGTGCAAGGCTTTTACCCCTACTGTGCCGCTTGTCATCAGAGCGCCGAAACCTTCCCGCCCAATTTCCTTTCTGGTAGCAGCACACAGGTCGCCGCCCAGTTGCGCCAATGTGCACCGCGTCTCTACGTGCGACTGGCCATGGCTGACCTGACGCCCGAGCAACGGGACAAGACCCCGATGCCGCCGGAAAGCCTGCTACCGGCCTTCGCCACCAATAGCGCCGGCTGGCGCGCCAGCCCCACACGCGCCGCGCTGCTCGCCCAGGTCGGCGACTGGCTGAAGGCCGAAACCGGACAGCCCCCAAATCTGAGCCAGCTGCTGGCAGGTGGTTACGAGACGCTGCGCCCCTGTCTGCCGACGAAGGACTCCGTGATGCACCCACCACGAAGGGAAGCACCATGACTGATGATCTCAAACAAGCGGCAAGCCCCTGGAAGCGACGCTTCCTGATCCTCTTCATCATCACCATCGGCATTCCGGCGCTCATTGCCTTGTGGCTGCTCAATCGCTTCGGCGGAGACGTACCGGTGGATTACGACAACCCGACCGAGCACTTCAAGTACGGCTCGACCGGGGGCGAGCACGAAATGGGCTTCCCCTACTGGATCTGGCGGGCGCTGCCCGAAATCTGCCCGCAGTACCTGCCGGGAAAGGGCTACCAGTCGCTGGGCATGGTCTACGAGAAGAACCCCGACGGCAGCGAGCGTGACGTTCCGGTGGGCACCTCGAAACGCCGCTTCCAGGGCATCGACCGAGTTTTCGTCAATTGTGCCGCGTGCCACATCAGCACCGTGCGCACCGCCGCCGACCAGCCGCCGACGCTTGTGCTCGGCATGCCCGCCGCCACTTTCAACATGAAGGGTTTCGAGGAATTTTTCTTCCGCTGCGCCGCTGATCCGAAATTCTCGAAGGAATACATCGTTCCTGAAATTCAACGCCAGGGCGGCGATCTTGACCTGCTCGACCGCTATCTGGTCTATCCGGTGGCCATCGCCATCATGCGTGACCGCGTGCTAGCGCTAGCCGGGCGCTTCGACTGGGTGTTCAAGCAGCGCGACTGGGGACCGGGTCGGGTCGATACCTTCAATTCGGCCAAGGTCATCTTCAACTTCCCGATGGCGCACCTCGACCCGACGGAACTCGACGCTCCCGCCGACTTCCCGTCGATCTGGCAACAACGCCAGCGCAAGCAACCGAAGGAGATGCAACTGCACTGGGACGGCAACAACACGACGGTTGAGGAACGCAACAAGAGCGCGGCCTTCGGCACCGGCACGACGCCGCCGACCATCGATCTGGCGCGCATCAAACGCGTCGAGGACTGGCTGCTGGAGGCCACGCCGCCACCTTTCAAGGACTTTTTCCCGATCGACGAACAACTCGCGGCCACGGGTGCACCGATCTATCAGGAATACTGTGCCGCCTGCCACGGAGCTTCAGGCAGCGATTTCACCGGCGAATACGTCGGCCAGGTAGAACCACTGGAAAAGATCGGCACCGACCGCCGCCGCCTCGATTCCTACACCTACACGCTGGCCGTGAACCAAGCCACGCTTTACGCCGGCTACCCGTGGCGCTTTACTCATTTCACCAAGACCCACGGCTACGCCAACATGCCACTCGACGGCCTCTGGCTGCGCGCGCCCTACCTGCACAACGGAGCGGTGCCCAGTCTGCGCGACCTGCTAGAGCCTGCGTCAAGCCGGCCGAAAGCGTTTTACCGTGGCAACGATGTCTTCGACCCGGTCAGGGTCGGCTTCGTCTCGGACGTCCCGGAAGCCAACGGCAAGAAATTCTTCCACCTCGATACCGCACAACCCGGTAACGGCAACGCCGGCCACGAAGGTAAAGCCTACGGCACCGAACTCTCCGACGCCGAGAAGACGGCGCTGGTCGAGTTCCTCAAGACATTCTGAAAAGGGGTGACATCATGCGTACCACCGGCTCCTGCAAGACCTGGATCAAGGTCATTGGCGTGTTCGTGCTCATCCTGCTCGCTGCTGGCGCCTGGATCGGCTACGACCGGGGTTTCCGCGAACACCCGCAGCCGGACTGGGTTACCGCCACGCCGGAAATGCGTTTCAAGTACGGCTCGATCGGTGCCGAGCACGACGCTGGAATCCCCTACTGGATTTTCTACGTTCTGCCGCGCATCTTCCCGGAAAAGCTGACGCAGGACGGGCTGGTCATACCCGGCGGTTATGCCGCCCTCGGCGTTCCCTGGGAGATGGGTCAGGAACTGCCCGCCGGTTTCACCAAGAAGAGGATCGGTTTCGACCGCGTGGCCAACAACTGCGCCGTCTGCCACACCACCACTTACCGGGAGAAAATCGACTCCAATCCAGTCTTCGTCGTCGGTGGATCGGCCCATACGGCCAACGTTGAGGGCTTCTTCCGCTACCTCATCGACTGCGCCAAGGACCCGCGTTTCACCCCGGATATTTTGATGGCCGAAATCAATCGCGTCACCGACCTCGACCTTATCGACTCGCTGCTCTACCGTTTCCTGATCATTCCCATCACCAAGAAGCGCCTGCTGGAGCGCGAAGCCCAGTTCGCCTGGATCTACCGCAAGGACTTCCCTGACTGGGGCCGCGGCCGCGACGACGCGATGAATCTGACCAAATACTTCATGATCAAATCGCCGATGGACGACACCTTCGGCCCGACTGACATGCCCTCGGTGTGGAACCTGAAGAAATACGTCTGGGAGAAAGGTCATCGCATGAATTACGCCGGCGACAGCCACGATCCCTACTCGGTAATCATGGACTCGGCGCTCGGCCTGCTCGGTGCCGCTCCGCACGACAAGGCAGATTTCCTCGGCCAGGTAAAGTGGCTGAAAGACTACCTCTCCGAACTCCCTGCGCCGAAATACCCCTTCCCCATCGACGAGGCCAAGGTCGCTGCCGGCAAACCGGTGTTCGACGCCAACTGCGCCTCCTGCCACGCCAGCGAGAAAACCGGCACGCCATTGCCACTGCACGAAGTCGGCACTGATCGAGGCCGTCTCGATTCCTGGAACAAGAGCGCCGCTATCAAGGCAAATCAGGTGGTCAAGGACATGGGACTGGAACGCAAAGGGCTGGTGGAGGAAGACTTGAAAGGCTATGTCGCAGCTTTCCTCGACGGCGTCTGGCTCAAGGCCCCCTACCTGCACAACGGCTCGGTGCCGACCCTGCGCGACCTGCTTGAACCGGCGGCCGAACGCCCCAAGGTCTTCTGGCGCGGCTACGACCTTTTTGATCAAGCTAAAGTCGGGTTCATTACCGATACTCCGGAAGCCCAGCGCGTCGGCACCCGGCTGGACACCAACAGCAAGGGCGGCAGCAACCAGGGCCATGAGTTTGGAACCGGCTTGTCGGCACCTGAAAAGGACGCGCTGCTGGAATACCTGAAGACGTTGTAACACCTTGAACGGCTAGCCCATCGGCGGCCAGCCTAACCGGAATATGAGAACGTAAAATGCAGGAAGCTCCGCAAGCTGGCATCACCGCCAGGCATCGAAAACCGCGCTGGATTCGTGTCGGACTCAGCAGCGTCGTTCTGGCCGGATTTGCAACCCTCGCCAACGCTGACGTTACCGTTTGCAGCGAACCGGACAAGGCAATGTCGCTGCGCGTCAGTTTCCAGGCCAGGTCCGAGAACGCCATCATCGTTTCCGACAATAATGGCCAGCGTCTCATCGGCTTCAACAACTTTTTTGGTCGTGGCGCCGGCAGCGAATGGACGCTCGGAAACGGCTCCTGGCAGGCACCGCATGGCCCAGAACGCCGGTGCTACCGTATCCATGGACAGTACAGGGCCGGCCCTGCCAACCCCGCCCTGCCCTGGCAAGCCAGTGCCTGCCGCGTCATCGGAAGTACCATCGGTTACGGGGATGGCAGCCGCTTCAGCGACGCTCAGGTCGAGATTCTTGGCGGACGCATCGCTGCAATCGATCCGCCATGTTCGCCTGCATCGCGAGCAGGCATCGACGAAATGCCGAATACGCACATGAAGCGGGCGAAGCCGCCAACGGTGGAGCCCCTTCCTCCTCCGCCCGCCCCGGCAGCCAAGAGAGTTCCCGTGACGCCAAGCGGCGACCCCAGAACCCACGCCCGAGGCGGTGTAACAGGTGATAGCGTAAAGGTGGAAACACCTGCCGGCCCAGGCGACACCAGCGCTCAGCCAGGGATGGCTTTTTCGTTCAAGCTCCCCGAATTTCCGTTCCCGCCTCCTGACCCTTCGGCCCGACTGCGCATTCCGCCCGGCTTGTTGGTCGGCAATGCGGCGACTCCAAGCTTTGGCTCGGTGGCAACGCGAATGGAGACCGCACTGGCCAGCAATGGCTACGCCGAGCTCGGCTATTTCGCGGTACCGGGCGGCTTCACGCTAGTCACACAAATCGAACGCATCAACCCCGATGCCACCCCGTCCGCCAGCCAGCGCTGGAACGTCAAGGTCGATCCGGTGTCGGTCAAATCCTTCAGTATCGACGCCTACGTGCGAGCGCTGCTGCAAATGGACGCCGGATTTTTCCGCGTCATCGTCTTCGTCTTCAGTTCGGAACCGTTCACGGCGAGCGGCAAGAAAGTACCGGTGGATCAAGCGATTAAATGGATCGACAAGGGCGCCAACACGCTGCCCAACGACGTGGCTACGCAGCCCTACGGCAAGGATATGGTGTGCACTGCGCTGGTCTACGAGTTTGAAATCCATACCCATGGTGCTGACGCCCAGTTGCGCAAGCCGTCACCGCACGACGGAACTGTGCACTTGCGGGCAAGCGGCATCCTGCGCGCATTGGGAGAATAAACATGGCGCTGCCACTACCCACCGCTAAACGACGCCTTGCCCAGGTCTGGTTCTTCGGGGCAGGTGCCGTCGCCTCGCTGCTCCTGATACTGACCCTGTTCGGCGACCAGTCATCCGTCCGAACGCTTTGGGAAGCCTGGTTCGCACCGGGGGTGATGCCGAACCTGTCGCTGATCGTCGGCGTACTGATTGCCGATTTACGTACCGGAAAATCCGGCACCGAGTACGCCGATTTCTTCGTCTTCAAGCTCGCTTTCTGGCTATCCTGTACTTACCTCAGTCTGATGGTGGTAACTCTGCTCGCCTCCCCTTTGACCGGAGTCAGTTTCCAGACCGACCTGGAGAACTCGCGCTACTTTCTCGCGCCCCTGCAGGCACTCGCGACAGCGGCACTGGGAGCGTTCTACGTCCGTCGCGACACGAAATCCTGATCGTATCGTCGACGTTTCATGGCGCGCATCGAGCGGCAGCGATGCTCTGTCACCGGCACTTTCCGTTAAGTCCCCTTAGACACTCCAAAAAGGCTTTACCCAGAACAACGGAACTCCAGAATTCAATGACCGGCCGCCCGACTTACGCCGGAACCAGCCGATCCAGCGCGTAGGGCAAATATACCTCACCGTGGCCGGCCGCCAGATCCTGACGATGTAACTTGCGCACCCAATCCAGAGGTTCACTCAGCGTCGGAACAAGGCTCGCTGCCAGCATGGTCACGCGATCTTTCGCACCTTTACCGTCCCGCATCAGAAGTTCTCTACGCACAAAATCGATATCTTTGACGCGCAGACGCAGTGCTTTCATGATCCGCAACCCGGTGCCATAAAGCAGCCGGGCAATCAAGCAGGAAGTACCTTCCAGTCAAGACAGTACCGCCGCAACCTCGCCATGGGTCAAGACAACCGGTAGCCGTTTGGGTGCCCTGGCGGCCTCGATTTTATCCAGCCACGGCAATTCGACGCCAAGGACTTCCCTGTAAAGAAAAAGCAGCGCGCTCTTGGCCTCGTTCTGCGTTGACGCCGACACCTGACCGACAACCGCCAAGTGAGACAAAAACGTCCGGACCTCTTCGGCACCCATATCCCGTGGATGCCGCCTGTCAAAATGCCGGATAAGTCTTTTAATCCAGTCCGTGTATGCCTGTTCGGTACGAATGCTGTAATGAGTGAAACGGATCTTCGTTATGCATCATGACTCCTGCTGACCGCGACCACAGAATCAAGGCATTAGCCGAGCGTTCGAGCTACATCGAGAACGTCCTATGCCACGCCCTTGTAGCCGATCTCTCATCGCTGGTTTGGAAGCGAGACCCATTTGCCGCATTGCAGGTTTTTACTCCGAGGTTGACGACTCAGGCTTTGACATCGTGCTTGGTCTGGGAACGCAGATACGTTATGTTCAATTGAAGCAGGCGCACGAAGACAAGATTCCGCCGCATTGCTCGGTTCGTTTGTCGTTTTCAAATTTGCCCGGCTCGTGCGTCGTTCTCATGTCTCACACACTCGCCGATTTACGCCTAACGAAGTTCAGGTTCTTCGGCGGAGCGCCAAATGAGCCCATGTCAAACATCGAGGCTATGCGCCAACCAAAGGCACCGGGCCGTCGCAATGCGGCTGGTGAGCGCAAGGTGCGCACGAATTACCGCGAGGTTCCAGTCAGGCAATTCCAGGGGCCGCTTTCTGCCACAGAGTTGCTGGACGTTTTGTTCCCGGCGATCCATTATGCATAACCTTGCGCTCAACCCCGTTCGCTTCGCTCTCTGGACGCTGCGCGATAAAGCCGCGCAGCGCCGGTTAGCTTCACGTTAGCCCACCCGTCAGCGAGAATCTACGAATGAAAGAAAAACTAGCAAGGGCGATGTTCCTTCCGCTGCTTCTCAAAGTTGCCTGGCGTTATCTTCCATGGAATTCTGCTTGGATGCTCCTCATTGAGATCATCGTTGTCTCAACTCTATGCGGTTATGTATCTCGATTTAGCTGGCGAGGATGGAGGCGGTACCAACCTGAGCAAGGCCAAATGTCGGTTTTTGCAGCTTCGCTGTCACTACCCCAATATCAAGCCTTGCGATCACAGCGAAACACTCCATCGTCATCGTGCTGGAAATCACATTTGTGCTCCAGCTTTTTCCTCAAGCGTTCACGGGCGCGATAGATGCGAATTTTGGCTGAGGCCAAAGTACAAGTGTAAACGGTAGCAACCTGCTCGGCGCTCATCCCCTCCAGATCGTGCAGTACCAGAGCGATACGGTAGTCGGCAGGCAAACTGTCGATCACTTCCCGTACGCAATGGCTCATCTCAGCAATCACCAGACGTTCATCGATGTGCAGATCAGTATCCGGCAACTCGGCAGCTTCATCAACATCAACAATGTCCAGACTGTTTTCCGGGCTGCGGAAATGATCCGTAGCTACTCGCGAAGCAATAGTAAACGCCCAAGTCTTGGGGCTGGAACGGTGCTCGAACTTGTCCAGACCTTTTTCCATACGGATCAAAGTCTCCTGCAACAAATCTTCGGCCAATCCCGGATTACCGACGTAACGTCGCAGGTAGCGCAACAAGGCGGGAGAAAGCTCCGCAATCAGAGACGTGATAGGTTCAAGTGGTTGAGGCGTATCCATACGTAGCATTCTTGGGGAGGTTTCTCCAAGCAGCAATACCGGCGCAGTGCAAATTGCACGTGCGCCGGTGTCTGCGTCAAAATCAGGCGCAACAACCGTTGTTTTCTATCGCAGGAGTAGCCGCACATCCGCAACCCGGATCGGGGCACGTCTGTTGCGCCGAATTCAGCAGGCTCTCGGCAGCGTCGAGCACCTTGCGTGCGGGAACCTGTTTGATTTTGTCGGCTAATTCTACGGCTTCAAGGATCTGCGTCTCCGTCAATCCGGCTTTTCGGGCTTCCGGAATGTGGTACTCAATACAGGGAATGCAATTGCTGGCAACGGCTGCACCAAGGGCGACCAGTTCGTGTTCTTTACGGGTTAGCTCTTTCATCATGTTCTCCATTTCACATTTGTCGAAGAAAGACGCTGAAAAGCGCCTTCATTTTCTTAGACGGGAATGGAGGGCCGAAGGATACAAATATTTCATGTGCCGATTGGATTTCAAGGATAGGAAATCCAACGGGAGCCTTTACGATTTTCACCGCGCTGAATAGCGGCGGTCAACTGAAATTTCGTGTGAGCTTTGTTCTCCGTGTCAGCTTTGTTCTCCGTTGTCACTTCCAGGTTTGTGCATCAAAATGACGTTGTGAAACCCTCGTCCTTATCAACCCAACGACCAATTTCGTTAACCCTCATCTTTATCACCACAATGAACAGAATTTCTACCAGACTCGCTGAGCAAAAAGACATCGCAACCATTACCGCCCTGTTCGACTCCTATCGCCAGTTCTACGGGCAACCTGCTGACCTTCAATCAGCCACAGCATTCATACAAACACGATTTGAAAGGTCCGAATCAGTGATTCTGGTTGCCGAAAGTGAAATTGGCGAAATACTCGGTTTTTGCCAACTCTACCCAGCCTTCTGTTCAGTCATAGCCGCACCGATCTACGTTTTGCACGACTTGTTCGTCAAACCCGAAGCTCGAAAATCCGGCGCTGTTGTGTTCGCATAGCCACTTGACTGGCGTACGCAATAGCGTACCATTTGAGTCTCTTCAAAGGAGTACGAAATGAACACCCTTACCGCAAGCGAAGCCCGCGCAAATCTGTACCGTCTCATTGATCAAACCGTAGAGTCCCACGAGCCAATCATCATTTCTGGGAAGCGCAGCAATGCCGTGCTTCTTTCTGCTGAAGATTGGAGCGCAATTCAAGAAACCTTATACCTCTTGACCATACCGGGCCTGCGTGAATCTATCAAAGCCGGCATGGCCGAACCTCTCACAAAAAGCGCAAAGGAGCTTAATTGGTGAGTTGGGAAGTTGTCTTTGCCAAGCAAGCGATTAAGGATGCAAAAAAAATTGCTGTAAGCGGCCTTAAACCAAAGGCGCACGAGCTCCTTGCGGTTCTCGCTAATGACCCATTTCAAAATCCACCTCCCTTTGAAAAATTAGTCGGTGATCTTGCCGGGGCATACTCTCGCCGCATCAATATTCAGCACCGTATCGTGTACGAGGTCTTTACCGAAGAGAGAACGGTTCGCGTTCTGCGTATGTGGACGCACTATGAATAAGCCACCTAACGATTAAGTTAGATCGTGATCGCGGTATGAATTCTTCCGTCGAAAAACGACGTGGAATACGATTCGTGGACTCGCCTGACAAGTTGAAAAGATCATCAACGTTCCCGTCCAGAAAATCGCGCCTCGCTCAGTTGGCGCAATCCCGTTTTAGATATCGGCCTTCTTGATATATTCCACAGACGGGGACAATTCGGCTGAATCGCGTACCACCGGAATACCGGCAATAAGCCTGACCAGCGCGGCCTGCCGCTGGGTGCCGGTCTTGTTGAAGATCGAACTGAGCTGGGTACGTACCGTTGGCAACCGCAAGCCCTGATCGCGCGCATATTCCTCGACTGAGTCGCCATGACAAATGGCGCGCGCCAATCGCGCTTCGGCACCGGACAGACCAAAAAAATCCATCAGCTGACGCGCTGTCGCGATCCGTCGCCCGTCGAGCGGAGCCACCAGGCACAGGATGTCCGGCACGCTCGCCGGTCCGCCACTGATTGCCGCCGACGGTCGATGCTGCATCTTCGTCAGCGTCAGGCTGAAGCGTTTGTCTGACTGTTCCGGCGCATGCAGGAGAATGTTGGTCGTTCGGCCCGAACCCGCCGTTTCCTTGAGCGCCAGATTGAAATTCGGCTGAAAGCCAGGCTCGACGCAGCACAGTTGCCCACCGGTCAAGCGCAGGACATGCCCCGCCTTGAGAAACGATTCGCCACGATAATCGCAGTCAAGCACCCGACCGCTCTGGGTCAGGATGATGGCGGCAACATGGCTGGTATGTGCCCAGCTGGCCGCGTGATCGGCAAATTCGCGCAACGCCCGGCAATGCATGAATAAGTCGATGACTCGTTGCCAATCGGGCTTGTTGTCATCGAGCATCGCGCACACGGCGCACTGCTTCGCCTCGTCATCCGCCACGCCATGCCCGAGGCGCATCCGCCGGCACGGTGCACTTTCCGACGCCCCCCCTTTGTTCAATGGGCAATAGGGCAGTTGATCAGCGGTAGCACCCATTGAAGGCTGCAACCATGCCGCCAGCGAGACAATCACGTCCGGCAGCATCTCGGGGGCGATGACCCCTTGAAAGAGCTGGCCAGCGAGGCGATCAAGTTCGTCAGGTTCATCAATCACGCTTTCCCCCGGCTTCACAGTTGATGGGTTACGTATTCGCTAACAAGCATTCACCGCACAGGCAGGAATCCGGCTGGCACGAACGAAGAGCAAGCATGCGCAACCGGCACACCAACAATCCGCTGATCAATGAGCATTACCACCTTATCAACGACGCATTCATGATTCGCGACACCCACTGATTCTGGCGAATAGAGTTTCTATCCCGAAAAACCGGGTCGTCAAAAAACACTATAAAGATACTGCTTCAATATCGCGTGTTCCCAAGGCCCCACCAACGCACTTCAGTCACAAGCCTTTGTTCTTCATTCGTGACTGGATTAGCGCCCTGGCTGACTCGTTCTGAACGCGCTTGAACTCCGCACCATGACCAAACTTTATGAAAATGTCGTGCAATGCGCGGAACGCCTTCTTCGTGCTGTCGTTTGACATGAGGCGCTTGGCTACGATGAGCGCCAGTTCCAGATCCTGACGGATCAATGCTGCATTAACGATTTCGAGACCAAGAGAAGCCGGCATGCCCGCCCTGGCAAGAATGGTACGGCGCATTCGCGCGAATTCCCTGTCGTTTCCCAACATGGCGGAAGTGGAAGCGAAGGAGATTGCTTCGTCCTCTGACATTGACTTCCGCGCCTCGCCAGCGATGCTATCGAGCAGACTCCCGGAGAGATCCCGATCTCCGGAAACAACGGCGATTCGCGCCAGTTGCAACCTATCGGACAGGGTGGCGTCGGCATTGTTGGCCACAATATCCGCGATGGTCTTTTTTGCAGTTTCGTAATCGCCCGTATAGGAGGCTGACTCTGCGAGCGACATCTTTCGGGCAAAGTTGCGAACGTTCTGAAGGCTGACGTATTCAAGAACTTTCTGCGCCTCAACATGATCGCCCATGTGAGTGCAAATTGTTGCCTTGAGGTCGAAGGCGGAGAAGTACTTGGGCGCACCGTCAACGACTTCATCGATAAGATTACGAGCAGACGTCATCTCGCCCTGTTCAAAGTAGGCTTTGGCCAACCCGGCTTTTGCCCATAAAAACGGATTGATGGCAATGATCTCACTGTAAATACTGATCGCCTCAACAAAACGCTTGGCCAGCAACAGAGTTTCCGATTTCTTCCGCAGAATATCAAACTTGTAGAGCGTTGAATCCTTCTGACTTCGTAGCCTATCGAGCTCGGCTATCGCTGCGTCGTAGTCTTCAGCATCTTGCAGACTGAAAAATCGCCCGAAGAACTGTTTCTTGGTCACCAGACGGTCAACGCGGAGGTGAAGCTGGTTAGGCGTGAACGGCTTCAGAAGATAGTCATCCGGCGCCAGTTCAACGACGGACACCACTTTCTCGTAGTAGCGCTCTGCGGTGACCATGATGAAAATCGTGCTTTGCGGGATCATCTTTTTTCGCCGCAACTCTTCAAGCAACTGTTGGCCGTCGCGCCCGGGGCCAAGATCGTAGTCACACAAAATGATTTCGGGAGGTGCCGTTGCGTCCCGGACACGGCGAAGCGCATCGCCATGAGATGCGCAAAAACTGACCAGAAAACCTCCCATTCCCTGAATGGACAGACGCAGGCTGCGACGCGCCGCTTCCTGATCGTCGACAACCATGAACGCCGTTTTGGAATAATCGTTGCCCTGTCGCTGATCCAGCAGAGGTCCCTTGGTCTCCTGAGTTGGAATCTGAGGAAACAGGTTGTCAGTGTCGGTGAAGCTCATTCCGGGAACACCAGTTCAAACCGCGCGCCGCCCAGCGTGCTGGTGCCGAGAACCAGCTTCCCGCAATGATGGTGTCTTTGGTGCAAGCGCATGATCTTGTCAGCGACAAAGAGGCCGACACCATAAACAGACGCCTGATTACCCGGTTCAGGAAAGACGAATCCGCGACCGTCGTCATCAATCCTGATTGTCAGCCAGCCGTTGCTGACCGATGCTGAAACACACAAGCGCGACCGCGCAAACCGTGCCGCATTTTGCAGGCCATTGACCACCATGTCGCGCACCAGATCTCTTGAGCAGATCCAGTCCTCGTCGATCAATATATCGGTCTCAACGGAAAGCCGACGGTCTAACGGGGCGGCCTGGCACAAGGCATCTTCAACGAGATCCCGAATATTGACATTGGTTGGTGTCAGCAACCCAGCATGCTTTTCGTGCCGAGACAGCCGATAGGCTGTCAGCATCTGATCGAGTCGCAACGCCGATTCGTTGACTTCTTTGCTGAGCGTATCCACATCAATCGGGCTTTCACTCAAGCGCATCTCGATGTTGAATAGCCGATTCTTGATGTCGTGCACAACGGACGCAAAAACGTCGGGAATATGAAGATTCATTGGCCTGTCTCTATCGCCAGAATGAAGGAATGGCAAAACCCCCGTTAAATCAATGCACTTTGCTCACTGCCTGAAAAACAAAATGACTCCCGGAGTACGCACTCTATGGTTGATTCTACCCCGGAACAACCGAGTTTTATTCGCGACACCGGCTTCGTTCGTACGCCATCGCCAATGACGCACTGGTACGGAACGGGGTTTCGGTATGACCGCAATGAGCGGAACAGCACCCGCCATCATAAAACCCAACCGATCATTCATTTGAATGATGCCGCCAGGAAATGTCATGCGGTAACCTGCAGACTGAAGGTTTGGGCTCCAGATGCGTTCCGGAAAGCCAGTTTCGCGCAAAACCAAGTCGTTAGCTGGGTTCAGCTTGCCTTGCCATTCAAACAGCCACGTCGTTGCGGAGAAGAAAATGCCATTCAATCGACGAGTTCTTCGCCTGATCTGCATCGTTATCGGCTTGCTGGCTGTCGGCTGCACCAGCACTGTTGAGAAGAAGGGCGGTGATGAAAGGGTCACGGCCGCTGCTGCGCCGCCCCCGGCACCACCTGCACCGCCCCCGATTGTCGCCGTGCCCTACGACGAGGCGGTACTTAAGGCGGCCCAGGATCTTCTCTCTAATGCCAAGCTGCCCAGCGATCAGCGATTCAGCCTGATCATCGACCCGCTGGTCGACGGCAATACGGGGGAACGCACGGTCGCCACGGCCGCCATGGAAAAAACTGTGGTTGAACTGGTCAAGACCCGTTTCCAGCAACTGGATGTCAAGCCATTCAGCAACGTCGCGGTATCCCAGTTGCCATTGATCATGGTCGGCACGTTCACGCCGATCAATCTGCAAGGCAAGGCCGATGGTGAGCGGGACGCCTACCGGATCTGCTTTGCCCTGGCTGACCTGAAAACCGGGAAGATCATCAGCAAGGGATTGGCGCGCTCCCTGCCGGAAGGTGTTGACCCAACGCCCCTGCCTTTCTTCCGGGACATGCCGGTGTGGTCGAAAGACACGGCCGTCGACGGCTACATCAAGACGTGTCAGGGCACCAAGGCAGGCGACCCGATCAATCCG
Source organism: Burkholderiales bacterium (assembly GCA_038316625.1). Lineage (GTDB taxonomy): Bacteria > Pseudomonadota > Gammaproteobacteria > Burkholderiales > Rhodocyclaceae > Propionivibrio. The sequence goes on along the minus strand of JBBQAT010000068.1, from coordinate 848 downwards.
GCCTACATCGACACGGTGCTCGCCGCCTCGACCATCAACGAGGCCATCACGGCCTACCAGGAAAAGCACTACAAGGATTCGCTGGCACTCTACCAGTCGGTATTGAAGAATCCAGCCGGCAACCAGGCGCGGGTTCATGCCGGGATCTACCTGAGCAACCTGAAACTGGGGCGCAAACCGGCGGCCATGAAATCATTCGGCCAACTGGTCGGGATCGGGCTGAGCACGGACCGGCTGGCGATTCGCTTCAACTTCAAGCCGGGGGCGACCGGATTTACGCCGGACCGGCTTCCCTATGCCCAATGGTTGTCGGAGATCGGCCGGCAGGCAGAACGCCTGGCGACCTGCCTCGAAGTCGCCGGACACACCCGCAAGGGTAGCTCGGAACAACTCGATGAGAGGCTGTCGCTGCAGCGTGCCGAATTCGTACGCCAGAAGCTGATCGGCGCCAATCCTGCGATGGCCAAGCGATCTACAGCACAAGGTTACGGGTCGCAGCGCGCCCTCGTCGGCACCGGCAAGGCCAACGACTCGGACGCCCTGGATCAGCGTATTGAATTCAAAAAGACGTCCTGCTGACCGCCGGCTTTTCTGACCGACGATGCCGACCAACCGGATGAACCTACAAACCTCAGTTGAAATGGACACAAGCCTTCGACACGCCCGCTTTGCGGGCTGCTCAGGGCGAACGGACGTCTCACCCGTCAGGTACGATCAAAAAAGGCCGTTCGTCCTGAGTAGGATATTCGCCCGCAGGTCGAAAGGCGTTGGCAAGAAACAGGGCTGTGGTAGCGTTGAGGTGTTGCTTTCGGACAAAGACCGACTGAGCACTGGTGCCCTAGAGCCCG
>JBBQAT010000067.1:0-21203 GCA_038316625.1 Burkholderiales bacterium | reverse complement strand
ATCTCGCCAATCACGCGCCACCGCTCCAAATCTTTCTTGCTCATTTCGATCCGATCCATCGCTCTGTCCTCCTAGGCTTCTAAGGATGCACCGGACAGTTCTACTTTGCTCGAACCGGACATTACTATCTTGCTGTGACATCTTGTCTTGCTTGCCGGGCATTGATCGGAACACCATGACGTCGAATTCTGGCTTTGGAATAGCAAGCCACACGGCATAGACGGTGCGCCTAAAACTCCAGCGGATCGACTTCCAGATGCCAACGCAGACGCGAAGGTGCCTTAATTGACTCGAGCAGTTCGCGCCATTCGGCGAGAAAAACCTGCAGGGCACGGCGAGACGGTGATTCGACGAGTAGCTGGGCGCGTTCCAGGTTGGCGCGACGAGCCAAACGCATCGGCACCGGGTCGTAAAGCATCACGTCGCCATGTTTGGAGGCTTGCGGCCAGGCGCGGGCAACAGTGAGATAAGCGAGCGAGTCGGCTATTTGCGGCGCTTCAGCACGCAACATGGCCTGGTAGGCGTAGGGCGGGAAACCGGCTTGCTCGCGCTCTTTTAGTTGTTCATTGGCAAAAGCTGGGTAGTCGTGGCGAACCAGCGCGGCGTAAAGCGGGTGATCGGGAAACTGGGTCTGGATCAGTACTTCGCCGGGCAGTTCGGCACGACCGGCGCGGCCGGCAACCTGCATCAACTGCGCAAACAAGCGCTCGGGCGCGCGCCAGTCGGAAGCGAACAGCGCAGCATCGGCACCAAGTGCACCAACCAGCGTGAGCTTGGGGAAGTCGTGGCCCTTGGCCAGCATCTGCGTGCCAACAAGGATGTCGGCTTCACCGGCATGAATCTGCTCGACCAGCACTTCCCATTGCTTGCGGCTTTTGGCTGAATCGCGATCAACGCGCAGGATGCGCGCCTGAGGGAAACGTTCGCCAAGCACCTCTTCGATGCGCTGCGTGCCGCGCCCGAAGGGCAGGATGTCCTGGTTGCCGCAGGTCGGGCAGGTTTTCGGGACGCGTATTTCGAAGCCACAGTGGTGGCAACGCAGACGCTGGTCGGCAAGATGTAAAACGAGGTTCGCAGCGCAGCGTGTGCAGTGCGAGATCCAGCCGCAAGCAGTGCAGGTGAGCACCGGTGCATAACCGCGCCGATTCAGGAAGACGAGGCTCTGTTCGCCACGCGCCAAGCGCTTCTCGATGGCTAGCAGCAGCACACCGGAAAGGCCGTCCTGCAGCTTTTCCAGTCGGGTGTCGATTCGCTGAACGACGGGCAGGCGGGCATTGGTAACGGCTCGCTCCTTCAACGTCAGCAGCGTGTATCGCGCCGGGGTGCGCGTGTCGGTGGCATTGGCCCAGCTTTCCAGCGAAGGCGTGGCCGAGCCGAGTACGATGGGAACGCCACGCTCACGGGCACGGAAGACAGCAACATCGCGCGCCGAATAGCGCATGCCATCCTGCTGCTTGAAGGACGCGTCGTGCTCTTCATCGACCACAATCAGGCCAAGGTCGGGCAGGGGAGTGAAGATCGAGAGGCGCGTACCGAGCACGATACGCGCCGTCCCTTCGAGTGCCGCCCGCCAGTTGCGCGTACGCGCCGCCTCGGTGAGTTCGCTGTGCAGGCTGACTAGATTGGCCTCTGGAAAACGCGCCGCTACCCGCCCTTCAAGCTGTGGAGTCAGATTGATTTCGGGGACCAGCAGCAGTACCTGCTTTCCGGCCGCCAGCGTGCGCTCGAGCAAACGCAGGTAAACCTCGGTCTTGCCACTACCGGTCACGCCGTGCAGCAGATGAGCCTTGAAGCCTGAACCACCTTCGGCGATGGTGGCCAGTGCTGCCTGCTGCTCAGTGGTCAGTTCGGGCGGCGTCTGTGGCAAACCCGGTTTCGCACTACGCCGCGGCACTCGCGCCTTGGGCGGATCAATACGGCGAAGACCGGCCGGCAGCGTCGACAACATGACCTCGCCGAGCGGTGCCTGGTAGTAAGCAGCGCAAAACTCGCTCAGGCGAAACCAGTCAGCGGGCAGGGACGGCAGATCGCGTAGCACCGCTTCAATGGTCTTTAGCTGAGCTTCGGGGAAATCGCTCGCCTCGGGCAGGTCAACGACGATGCCGATCTTAGATTGACGGCCAAAGGGAACCCGGACACGCAGCCCGATTTCCGCCACCGAGATTTCTTCGCCTTCCGGGACGAGGTAGTCAAAAAAACGGTGCAGTGGAACGTCGAGTGCAACGCGCGCTATCTGCATGCGTACCTGACAATCTCTTCGGCCATAAGGGCACGCCGAAATACAAAGTTGATAAAGATCGATTTAGCCAGCGAAGCTCTTGCCGATTCTTCAAAAGTGACGTAACTCATTAACTTATCAAGAGTTTCGTAGTTATGCACATTTTCTGTGGATAAGTCTGTGGGTTAAACATCAAAAGCCGTCCTAACTACCGTGCCAGCAAGGCATTCTCTTACTTTGACGCAAAAAAAGGCACAAAATATAATCATAAAAATCAATAGCTTACATATAAGTCACTGATTCTCTTAGGAGTTGTTACGGTTTCGTTACAGAAAGCCAATTTCTGTGCATAAGTCAACATGGATGTTGAAATAATTCTAAGCCGTGCGCAGAATCCTGCTGTAGTTGTGCACCGTTTCCACCAGTGCTGTCACATGTTCCGGCGGCGTGAATTGTGAAATTCCATGGCCCAGGTTGAAAACGTGGCCGGTATTGCCGGGGCCATAGCTGTCAAGCACCTTTTTCGCTTCAACGGCAATCTTGTCCGGCGTGGCAAACAACACGTTCGGATCGAGATTGCCCTGCAGGGCGACCTTGGTGCCAACCCGCCGACGCGCTTCGCCGATATCGATGGTCCAGTCGAGGCCAACGGCGTCGCAGCCGATCTCGGCAATCGACTCCAGCCAGAGACCACCGCCTTTGGTAAACACAATGGATGGGACACGCTCCCCGTCCTTTTCCTTGATCAGTCCTGCGACGATGCGCTGCATGTACTGCAGCGAAAACTCCTGATACGCCGCCGCCGAAAGGCCGCCGCCCCAGGAATCGAAGATCATCACGGCCTGCGCGCCGGATTCGATCTGCGCGTTCAGGTAGGCGACCACGGCGTCGGCCGTCACTGACAGGATGCGATGCATCAAATCCGGCCGGTCGTAGATCATCGTCTTGACGCGTCGGTAATCGCTGCTGGAGGCACCCTCGACCATGTAGCAGGCCAAGGTATAGGGACTGCCCGAAAAACCGATCAGCGGCACGGAATTGCCCAGCGCACGACGTATTTCAGCGACGCCATCCATAACGTAGCGCAAACGCTCGTAGGGATCGGGAACGCTCAAGTCGCGAATCGCCCACTCTTCGCGCAGCGGGCGCTCGAATTTCGGGCCCTCGCCTTCGGTGAAGTACAAACCCAGGCCCATCGCGTCGGGAACGGTCAGGATGTCCGAAAAGAGAATCGCGGCATCCAGGTCATAGCGCGCGAGTGGCTGAAGGGTCACTTCACAAGCCAGCGCCGGCGATTTGCAGAGCTGCAGGAAACTGCCGGCGCGTTTGCGCGTTTCGCAGTACTCGGGCAAATAGCGGCCCGCCTGGCGCATCAGCCATAGCGGTGTGTGGTCGGTGGGCTCCTTGAGGAGGGCGCGCAAGAAATTATCGTTGCTGGGTCGGGTCACGTTGGCTCTACCGTAAGGGTCATGCAGCGGAGGGCTGATTATCCCGCGTTAGCCCCACCAGCGCTACCGACGCCAGAAATAGGGTGTCAGCAGGACGAAGAGGGTAAATATCTCAAGGCGCCCGGCTAGCATGGCCAACGAACAAATCCAGGTCTGGAAGTCACTCAGCACCTGAAAATTTTGTGCCGGGCCGACCAGATTCAACCCGGGCCCGGCATTGTTGATACAGGCGATGATCGCCGTGAACGAGGAAATGAAGTCGAGACCGCTGGCCATCAGGAAAAAGGTCAGTTCGCCAACAGTCAGCGCATACAGAAAGATGAAGCCGAGAACCGCACCGGCAATCGTTGGTGGAATGACTGCGCCGCCGACCCGAATGGGATTGACCACCGCCGGGTGGATAAGCTTCTGCAACTCGCGCAGCGATTGCTGGCTCAGGATCAGCGCGCGAATCATTTTTATGCCGCCACCGGTAGAGCCGGAACTGACCGCGAAACACGACAGAAAGAGCATCCACATCGGGACGAAGACCGGCCATTTGTCGTAATCAAGGCTGGCAAAGCCGCAATCGGTGGCGATCGACACCAGATTGAAGGCGACGTGACGCAGGGCGGTGGGCCATTCTTCATAGGTTTCCATGGCCCACAGATAGGTCGCGCAGACCAACGTGCTGGTCACGATCAGGGTGACGAAGGCTTTGGCTTCGATGTCAGTCCAGTAGGCCCACAGCGAACGGCTGCGCAGGGCAACGAAGTGCGTTGCGAAGTTCATTCCCGCCAGCATCATGAAGACGATGAGCACGGCCTCGATGGCCGGCGAGTTGAAGTGGCCGACGCTGGCGTCGTAAGTCGAGAATCCGCCAAGGCCCAAGGCGGCAAAGGCGTGGCAGATGGCATCCAGCCAGTTCATGCCGACCAGCTTGAGGGAAACAATGCACGCCACGGTGATGGCGAAATAGACACCCCACAGCGCCTTGGCCGTGCTGGCGATGCGCGGCGTCAGCTTGGAGTCCTTCATCGGCCCCGGCGTTTCTGCCTTGTACAACTGCATGCCGCCGACGCCGAGCAGCGGCAGAATGGCCACCGCCAGGACGATGATGCCCATGCCGCCCAGCCAGTTCAGTTCGTGTCGCCAGATGTTGATTGACGGCGGCAGGAACTCGAGGCCGGTCAATACAGTTGCCCCCGTGGTGGTGAGTCCCGACATGGTCTCGAAAAAGGCATCGGTGAAGGACAGTCCGGGAATGGCCATCATCAACGGCACGGTAGCAATCGCGGCCATCATCACCCAGGCCAACGTGACCAGCAGGAAACCATCGCGCTGTTGCAACTCGCGTTTGAAACGGCGAGTGGGCCACCACAGGCCCGCACCGGCCAGGAGGCAAACGCCCATGGCGTCGACAAACTCATCCAGCGCGCCATCACTGTAGATGACGCTGGCCGTGATCGGCATCAGGTAGGTCACGCCAAAGCAGACGAGCAGCATCCCCATCACGTGCAAGACAGGGAACAGCCGGTATCTCACAGAAAGCCCACTTCAACCTGGAATAGCTGTTCAACCTTCTGGACGACTTTCTTGTTCAGGCAGAAGACTATGACATGGTCGGCGGCCTGGATGATCTCCTCCTTGTGGGCAATGACCACATGCCCCTTGCGCTTCTGCATGAGCATGCCCTGGTAGCCGATATCCTCGATCTTGTCGAAATCGCGCACGATCACGGCCAGGGTGGCACCGGGGATCACCGGCAGGTCGCCGACACAGCGGCCAACCACCCGTGATGTCTTCGGATCGCCATGCACGACAAGTTCAATCGCCTCGGCCGCCCCGCGCCGAAGACTGTGAACCTTGACCACAAAGCCATGGCGCACGTGCGTCAGCAGGTCACCGATGGATACCTGTGCCGGCGAAATGGCGATATCGATCGGCCCGCCTTGCACCAGGTCGGCATAAGCGCGCCGGTTGATCAGCGCCACCACCCGCTTGCAACCCATGTTCTTGGCCAATGAGGCGGCCATGATGTTGTCTTCGTCATCGTTGGTCAGCGCCAGGAAGAGGTCCGTTTCGTCGATAGCTTCCTGTTGCAGCAAGTCTTCGTCGGTCGCATCACCGAGCAGGACCAGACTCTTGCCAAGGCTGGTGGCGATCATTTGCGCGCGTGCCGGGTCGTGCTCGATTAGCTTCACGGAACAATTTTCTTCGAGCTGTTGAGCCACGCGCAGACCGATATTCCCGCCACCAGCGATGATGACGCGACTCACCGGCGTCGTCATCCGGCGCATTTCGACCATCACACGGCGGATATGCTCGTCTGCCGCCAGCACGAAGACTTCGTCGCCATCTTCGATGACCGTATCGCCCGTTGGTGGAAGGGCTCGGTCGCGACGAAAGATCGCCGCGATTCGCGCTTCGACGGAACCGCCCAAATGTTCGCTCATTTCCCGAATCGGCTTGCCGACCATCAGACCACCGGCGTAGGCCTTGACCGCGACCATCGCGACACGGCCGCAGGCGAAGGACAGCACTTGCAGCGCTTCCGGAAATTCGACCAGCTTAACGAGATAGTCCGTAATCACCTGCTCTGGACACAGGGCATAGCTGACCGAAAAATTCTCGTCAGCCAGCAGGGCCGGGTTATCCAGAAACTCCCGCGAACGCAGGCGGGCAATGCGTGTTGGCACGTTGAAGACCGAATGCGCCAGCTTGCAGGCAACCAGGTTGGTCTGATCGCTCTGGGTCACAGCGATCAGGATATCAGCGTCGGCCAGTCCCGCCTCTTCGAGAACCGAGGGCAGAATGGCGCTTCCGACCACCGTCCGCAAATCGAGGCGAATCTGGAGATTTTCAAGCCGATCACGGTTGCTATCGACTACCGTAATGTCGTTGCTTTCTGAAACGAGGCTCTGGGCGACACTGGTGCCGACCTGACCGGCACCGAGGATGACAATTCGCATGACTCCCCCTGAAACAGATGTTGCCGGGGATTATTCCATTTCTAAAGCGTTAAAGCGTAATGGAATTACTCCGGTTCTTCACTGCGCCGCCCGAGATTCAAACCCAGTTGCTTCAGCTTGCGATAGAGATGGGTTCGCTCAAGCCCTGTTTTATCCGCTACACGTGTCATATTACCGCGTTCGCATTTCAGATGATGCTCAAAATACAGCCGCTCGAAGGCTTCACGTGCGTCGCGCAGGGGCTGGTTGAACATGGGGAGTGCCGGCGGCTGTTTGGGCGCATCGCCTGCATCGCGCAGCAGGATGCTGTCCACATCGTCGACCGATATTTCTTCGTCCAGGGCCGATAGGGCAAGATTTCTTATGGTTGCCAGCAATTCGGCCCACTCGCCCTGCCAGTGATGCATACGAAGGGCATTCAGCGCGCCGCTCGAGAAATTGCGCGGCGGAACCTCGCCACGCTCAACAAGGTGCGAGAGTACCAGTGCGGCAATTTCCGGGACATCGTCGGTGTGGCTGGAGAGTTGCGGCAAGGTCACCCATACTTCGCCCAGACGCGACACAAGCGCCACTTCCCAGCCGGCCTCATCGAGCGCAGTGAGCGACCGTGTCGATGCCGCGACTAACTGGAGATTGTGTTTTTCAAGCCGCTCGATCGCATACACGAGATTCTTCTGCTGCAACTTACCCAGCAGCATCAAGTCGGCGACGAACAGAATGCCGCCTGCCGCGTTTTCAAGCATTTCCTGCGTCAGGGGAGCGCTCGATGCGGAGAGATCGAGCCATGGCGTCTTTGGCGTCTGCAAGGTTCGCGCGCATATCTCGGCAATGCTGCCGGAGGCACTCTTGAGGAGCAACACGGACGTCTTGGCGGCGGCCTGTTCGAGCCTTTTTTTAAGATCCTTGAGCAACGGCGAACGGGAAAAAGCATCGAGTGTAAGCGGTGGCTTTTGCGGTGAAACGTCGTGCTTGAGGGCTTTCTTGACCGTCGCCAGTAACTTTTGCAGAGCAATCGGCTTTTCCAGAAAATCGATGGCACCAACGCGGGTAGCTTCGACAGCGGAGTCAATGGTTCCATGCCCGGACATCATGACCACCGGCATGGTCAGCAAACCTGCCGCAGACCACTCCTTGAGCAGCGAAATACCATCCGTATCCGGCATCCAAATGTCGAGCAGGACCAGATCCGGCCGTTTCTCGCTGCGACTCTTGCGTGCTGCGGCAGCATCTTCGGCCAGCGTAACGGTATGCCCTTCGTCAGCAAGAATCTCGGAAAGCAACTCACGGATGCCCATTTCGTCGTCGACGACCAGTATTTGCGCCATAGTGTGTTCTCTTAAAGTGTTGCGGTGATGCTCGGAATTGCTGTTTTTTCTTCCGCCAAAGGCAGCCGGATGCTCACTTCGGCACCAATTGGCTGCAGGTTGTTTATTCTGATTTGCCCCTGATGCTCATCAACAATCTTCTTGACGATAGCCAGTCCGAGGCCGGTGCCGCGCGCCTTGGTCGTAACATAGGGCTCGAAAACGCGGGCCATGATCTCGGGAGGGAAACCCGGACCCAGATCGCTCACGCACAATTCGACCATGTCGTCGATGCAGCGCGTGACAACGCCGATCTGCGGCTCGCGTGCGCCTTCCTGCGCATCTTCGGCGTTACGCAGAAGATTGTGGATGATCTGTCGCAACTGGGTCGCATCGCCCCAGACGGCCGGCAATTCGGGGGCCAACTCAAGGTCAATGTGCGCATGCGACGTCTCGTACAGGCCAAGTACTTCACCGATTAGGGCGTTAAGATCGAGAGCCGCCAACTCCGGTGCCGGCATTCGAGCGTAGTCGGAAAACTCATTGACCATGCGCTTCATGGCCTGTACTTGGTTGATGATCGTCTGCGTCGAACGGTTGAGCATTTCAACGTCGGCCCCATCGAGCTTGTCGGCAAGTTTGAATTGCAGACGTTCGGCCGAGAGCTGGATCGGCGTCAGGGGATTCTTGATCTCGTGCGCCAGACGCCGCGCCACCTCACCCCAGGCCGCACTGCGCTGTGCCGCAATCAGGCGCGTTACGTCGTCGAAGACCACAACATAGCCGCCACTGGTCCCTTCCGGCAGTTGCGTTCCGCGCAACAGCAGTATCTGCGGCAGGCCGCCGGGATGGTCAAGTTCAATCTGAGTCTGCCATTCCTTGCTGCCGTGCTCGGCAAAGGCATCGCGGATTGCCCGCCCGAAAACTTGTTCACGCGGCCAAGCGTCTACGGGCGTCGCCAGCAGATCGATAAACTCCTCATCAAGAATGGTTTTCGCGCCTTCATTGACGGTACGCAGCAGAAAGCGGCGGTCAAAAACAAGCACGCCGGCCGAGAGATTGGCCAGAATCGACTCCAGGTAAGCACGCGCCGATTCCACCTCGGCACGATGGCGCTCCGTGTCACGCTGCGCATCAGCAAGCTGGCGCGTCATCTGGTTGAAGGACTGGGTCAGCACACCGAGCTCGTCCCGGCTGTAAATCGCCTGCCGCGGCGTAAAGTCACCCGCAGCGACCGCCTGTGTTCCTTCGGCAAGAATCGATAGCGGTGCAGACAGGCGGCGAGCCAGAACAAACGCCATGGCGATGGCCGTGAACAGTGCCAGCAGCACGGTCAGCGTGAGCGTCATGGCGTAGATACGCGTCAGCCCTTGACGCCCCAGCGAGAGCTCCTGATAGTCGCGATAGACCACCTGCACGCGATCCGCGTTGAGCGCGAGAGACGACGGAACCGGTTGGGTCAGTTGCAGGACGCGCGCTTCCCGGCCCAAGCCGACGGACATAACCGGCACCAGGACACGCAGTATCAATTCCTTGTCACCGTTGCTTTCGATTCCGCGATAACCACGACCGCTCCGAGCCTGCCGCAGTAGTTCCTGCGAAGGCTGCACCGGCATGAACGCGGCCAGTTCACTGGTCGCCGTGGAAAGCAACTGACCATCGGCGGTAAACAAAGCGACGTCCTGCACCCCGGACTGCTCACGCAGACGGCTCAGTACAAGACGGCGCTTGGACTCGGACTGCTCGCCCAGTTCGAGGGCCATGGAACGCCCTTTTTCGGCAAGATCGTCAAGCAATGAGTCGAGCGCTCGGCGCCCGAGGCTGAGGCCGGATTCCAGAGCTTTTTCAACACGCACGTCGAACCAGGTTTCAATGCTCTTGGTGACAAACTGCACCGACACGGCATAAATCAATACGCCGGGCAGCACGGCCATCAGGCCAAACATCAGCATCAAGCGCAGCTTGAGCCGCGACCCGAAGACCTTGGCACGATGCTCGCGCCAAAGGTCGCGTACCTGCCAGACGATGAGGGCGAAGAGCGACAAGGCGACAATCGCGTTGAGCCCCAGCAACCATGGGTAATGACTGGCAAACAATGCCGTATTGGCACTGGCCGAGGCCAGCAGAAAGAGCAGGATGCCGCCAAACGAGGCGGCGACGATAATGAGGTTCTTCATTTGACCTCACCTTGGGTTAGTACCGTCGGGGAACCAAACAAAGGCGGAGCGAGTGGTGCAGCCGACGCTGGTGGGACCTCCGTCGGCGTAAAAGTCCAGCGCAACCATTCGGAGGAAAGATCCCAGTCCTTGTTCGACAGCGCGCTGACCTGAAAGGTCTTGGGCATCTGAGTCAAGTCTAGCCGCATGCGTAGCCCCGCATGGTAAAGCTGCTCGTTCTTGATCTCACCCTTCTCGAGCACCAGCCAGTTGCGCAGGCGCGACATGACGCGCAGCACTTCATCGAGGGAGTTGTAGCTCTGATGCAGCGCGCCTGTGGATAAGCGATACTGACGAGTCAGGGCATGATAGGAAAGTTGGAAGGTCTTGTTGCGACGAATGACCTGCTCGTCGAACCAGTACCAGCGCGAGCGGGTTAGTTCGAAATCAACGGCGAAGTAGAGAACAACCCCTTTATTGACCGCCTCTTCAAGCCGTGAATTGAAATTGATATTGAAGTCGGCCGCGAGGGAATAGCCATCTTCATTGACCACAAGCTGTGGACCACGAACGCTGATATCCGTCGCCTGAGCCGCCAAGGCGGCAAGCAGCAGACTGAAACCAAAAAGAAACGATCTAAACAGCTTTTCGCAACAACGCATAATAAAACCCGTCGTTTTCATCGCTGGGCAGGAGCTGCTCATCCATCAGGCGCTCGACACCGTGCTGGCGCACAAGGAAGGCGTCAATCTGCGCTGAATTCTCCTCCTGAAACACCGAGCAGGTGGCGTACAACAGCTTACCGCCGGGTTTGAGCAAAGGCCACAGGGTGTCAAGCATGGCGGCTTGGGTGTGGGCAAAACGCCGGATATCGCTTTCGCGGCGCAAGTGCTTGATGTCGGGATGGCGACGTACCACGCCGGAAGCCGAGCAGGGCACATCTGCCAGAATGGCATCGAACGGTCGGCCATCCCACCAATCCTTGACCGCGTTGCAATCAGCAACCTTGACGGTAGCGATCAAACCAAGACGCTGAAGATTGTCCTCGATACGTTTTGTGCGGCCGGCATCGATATCGAGCGCGAGCAGATCAAGCTCGGCAGACTCCAGCAGATGCGCGGTCTTTCCGCCGGGGGCTGCACAGGCATCGAGCACTCGCGAGCCGGGAACCGGGGCTAACAATTCAGCGGCTCGCTGGGCACCTGCGTCCTGCACCGAGACATGACCTTCGTAAAAACCCGGCAGGACCTCTACCGATACCGCCTTCAGCAGGATCAAACCCTGTGTACCGACCGGTCGCGCTTGAAGGCCAGCCGCCTCGAGCCGTGCCGCATAGTCAGCCACTGAGCCATAGCGCTGATTGACACGCAGGGTCATCGGTGGCGGGCTGTTACCGATAGCGGCAATCTGCGGCCAGCTTTCCCGATAGGCTCGGCGCAAGCGCGCCAGCCACCAGCGCGGGTATTGGTAACTGGCTTCATCATCAGCGGCGAGCGCAGCAAGCAAGGACTCGCGCTGGCGGAGAAAATTGCGCAGTACACCGTTGACTACACCCTTGAACACACCACCGGCTAGCTCTCCGGCCGCAAGCACGGCCTGATCGACGACCGTATGTACCGAATCCGGGCGAGTATCCAGTCGGTACAGCGCGCCCAGCAGCAGCGCTTGTGTCTCCGAATGTGTCAGCGGTTTGGCCATCAAGCGCCCGAGAATGAACTCACCCCAGCCAAAGCGCCGCAAGACCCCGTAAGCTACATCCTGAGCCGCTGCGCGCGTCGCAGGCGGCTCATTGGCAAGCAAGCCGAGTGCTTCGCTCAGGCTCTTTCCACCATAAACGGCGACCAGTACCCGCGCGGCAAGCAACAAACTCCAGCCAAGCGAATCGGGGGCCAGCGACAACGCAGGCGCGGCCCCGGTAGCGGCGGCTTTGCGTACACGGACGACGCGGGATCGAGAAGAGGCAGAAGGTGTTGAAGACAAGGCAGCGACTCACGAAAAGGGTTGTTGATCGAGTTTAGCATGATGATGACAAAATCAGCTTGCGCCACCCATAATGCGCGAATGAACGATTCCCATTTCAACTCGGCGACATCACGTTCGCCCCTCTCTGCCTGGCAAACAATACTGCTTCTGGGGCTGGCCCTTTTACTGCCATTTCAAGCGCTCGCCTGGAATTCAACAGGCCATCGGCTGGTCGCAAGTATTGCCTGGGAAAATCTTGACCATACGGCGCGTAGCGAAGCCTCGCGCCTGCTGCGCGAGCACCCTGTCTTCGAGCGCTGGCAACGGAAAGCGGGCGAGGAAGACCCTGACCGGAGCATTTTCATCGAGGCGTCAACCTGGCCGGACGAAATCCGCAAGGACAAACGTTTCTACAGCGCAGACAGCGAAGAACCGACGCCAACGCTTCCGGGCTTTCCCGACATGGAGCGCCGCAGTAACTGGCACTACGTTAATCGCCCGCTCGATGCCTCACCGACCAGTCACCCCGTGTCCGGCCAGATCGACAAGCAACTCGTCGCACAGGCAAAGATTCTCGGCAGCCACGGGGCATCCGGCACAGAACGCTACTACGCGTTGCCCTGGCTGATCCACCTGGCTGGAGATGCTCACCAGCCGCTACACGCCAGCATCCGTCTCGACGCCGGGGACCATTGGGACAAACTCGGAAACGGCATGACGATCATCAATCCTTTCAACCCGCGCAAGACCTCATCAACCTTGCACGCGTTCTGGGACGATCTGCCGGGGCCCTTGGGGCTACGCGGCGAACGACTCAATACAGCCATGCGCGCACTGCTTGCCGTGTATCCACGCCCAACCCGATCAAGCACGAGCAACACGTGGATTGACGAAAGCTGGCGAATCGCCCGCGAAAGTGCCTATCCAGAGAGCAGGGACACAACACCAACCATCAGCGAGGCTTTCTACGAGAGAAGTCGCGAGATCGCCAATCGCCGCGTCACCGAAGCGGGCTACCGACTAGCGGAACTCCTGAACAGGCTGATCGGCGAAAAGAGGCCGTCCAATTAGCCCAATTAGCTCCGTTGCCCAGCCAGGACACGCAAGCGGTCGACGCGCTCCTCGGTTGCGGGGTGCGTACTGAACAGACCCGCAATGCCGCCGCCAGAGAGCGGGTTCATGATCATCATCTGCGCTGTTTCCGGATGTGCCTCGGCGGTCGGCATAATGACCCCTCGGGCGTAGGCGTCGATCTTGGTCAACGCGTCAGCCAGTGCGTCAGGGTCGCCACATATCTCGGCACCGCCGCGATCCGCTTCAAATTCGCGCGCCCGTGAAATAGCCATCTGTATCAACGTCGCCGCCAGCGGCGCCAGCAGGGCGACGGCAATACTCGCAATCGGATTGCCGGGACGCCCTTCCGAATCTCGCCCACCAAAAAACATGGCGAAGTTGGCTAGCGATGAAATCGCACCCGCCATCGTCGCGGAAATCGTCGAAATCAGGATGTCGCGATGCCGAACGTGCGCCAATTCGTGTGCCATCACCCCGCGAATCTCACGCGCTGAAAGCATGCGAAGAATACCCGTGGTCGCCGCAACCGCGGCGTGCTCTGGATTACGGCCAGTGGCGAAGGCGTTGGGTTGCGCTTCGTCGATCAGATAGACCCGCGGCATGGGCAGGCTGGCGCGCTGAGCCAACTCCCGCACCATCGTGTAGAACTGTGGTGCCGAGGCTTCGTCGACTTCCTGCGCGTTATACATCTTCAACACCATGGTGTCCGAGAACCAGTAGGCAAAGAGATTCATCGCTCCGCCAAACAGCAACGCCATCAGCATGCCCGTGGCACCACCGATAGAGGCCCCGATGACGCCGAACAGCGCCATGATTGCCGCCATTAGTAAGGATGTTTTCAACCAGTTGCCCAACATTTACTTGATCTCCTTGTCGGTCTGTGGAAATGAGTTGTTCAGCAGGCCGCTGACTCTTCCATGACGACGTTACTTAGATTGGGGAGGGACCACAGGAGTTCAAGAGGGCAGGTCAAGGCTTGCGCCTGGCCGTACGGGGTTTCCGGCAAGAAACTGGGTAACAGGTAAGCGTTTCCCGCCCGCCTTTTGAAGCACACCAAGGCACAGAGAACCCGCACCACAAGCCACCACGATGCCGTTCCGGTCGGCCGAAATCACTTGGCCGGGTGAACCGGCGGCCGCGTTCACTTCCGCTTGCCAGACCTTGATCGGAACGCCACCAAGCATGGTCGTAGCACCAGGGAACGGATTGAAGGCGCGCACCTGCCGAACCAGCTGGCACGCTGGCAACCGCCAGTCCAGAGCTGCCTCGGACTTCTCGATCTTCGCAGCGTAAGTGACGCCGGCTTCCGGCTGGGGACAAGACGGCAGAGGCAACTTTCCGAGCGCTTCAACGATCAGGTGTGCGCCCAGATCGGCGAGATTGTTATGCAGCGAACCAGCTGTATCGTCGTCCTTGATCGGTAAGGCGCCCGACAACAGCACCGGCCCCGTATCAAGACCGGCCCCCATCTGCATGATGCATACCCCGGTTTCGGCGTCGCCGGCGAGAATCGCGCGCTGAATGGGTGCTGCCCCGCGCCAGCGCGGCAGCAACGATGCGTGGATATTGATACACCCCATACGCGGCATGTCGAGCACCACTTGGGGAAGAATCAGACCGTAGGCGGCGACAACCATGGCGTCAGCCGCGACGGCGCGCACGCGCTCCTGCACCGCCACATCCCGTAATGTCGGCGGTTGGAAAACCTCGATCCCGGACGCCAGAGCAAGCGCCTTGACCGGAGAATGGCGCAGGGCCATCCCCCTCCCAGAAGGACGATCCGGTTGAGTAAGCACTAATTCGACTTGATGACCGGCGGCCAGGATGGCCGCCAGGGCCTGTGCCGAAAACTCCGGGGTTCCGGCAAAAATCAGCCTCATGCAGTGATCCGCGATTGCTTGGCCAGCTTGGCTTTAATCCGCATCTGCTTGAGCAACGAAAGATGCTCGACAAAGACCCGTCCCCGCAAATGATCCATTTCGTGCTGCAAACAAACGGCAAGTAAGCCGTCCGCCTCCACCATCTGCGTCTTTCCGTCGAGGTCCAAATAGCGCACGATAACGTGTTCGGCTCGCTCGACCTTGTCGTAGATGCCGGGCACCGAAAGACAACCTTCCTCGCAAACCTGCGACCCATCGCTTTCGACCAGTTCTGGATTGATCAGAACCAGCAACTCATCGCGCGTTTCAGAAGCATCAATCACAATAAGCTGCTTGTGCACATCAACCTGGGTTGCGGCCAAGCCGATTCCCGGAGCTTCGTACATCGTCTCGGCCATGTCACGAGCCAGACGACGAATGCTGTCGTCAATCTTTTCAACTGGGGCGGCAACTTTTTTCAGGCGCGGATCAGGAAAGCGGAGGATCGGTAGTAGTGGCATAAAAAGCTTGATCGTAGAAGTAATTACGTGCAGAATCTAATGCAACATCTTGAAAAAAGGCGCAATATTTGCGCATTGTATGTGATGCCTGCGGCGGGAAGAGATGCCTGAGAACAGGCTTCACGATAACCCGGAAACCCGATGTTCTGCACGCCATCACAGACCTTACCGACCGCTTGCATGAGGATAACACGATGAATCGCATTATATCCGCGCTCATTCTGGTTGTAGCGACCACGCTGTGCGCTGCCGCCGGCCAGCCGATCCAGTTGGCTGACAGTGCACCGCAGCGACACACCGTCGTGCCTGGCGACACTCTTTGGGGAATCTCGGCACAGTTCCTCAAGGAACCGTGGCGCTGGCCGGAAATCTGGCGCATGAATCGGGACCAGATTAAGAATCCGCACCGCATTTACCCAGGGGATGTAATTGTTCTGGACCGCGACGCCAATGGCAACCCGATGCTGCGCGTTCAGGACGGCAAACTCAGGCCAAAAATCTATTCCGAGCAGATCGATCTGGCCATCCCGCCAATCCCGCCAAACGTCATCGAGCCGTTTATTTCCGCACCACTCATTATCGAAGCCAATAGCCTGGAGGGCGCTGCGCGCATTGTCGCCTCACAGGAAGACCGGGTATTCCTGGGTAAGGGTGATCTGGCTTACGTTAACGACGCCGACCCATCCAAAGCACAATGGCAGGTTTACCGTAACGGAAGGCCCTTGCTTGACCCCGCTGATCCTAAACAGATTCTCGGCTACGAAGCGTTTTACTTGGGGACGGCGACTCAAACCATACCGGGACAACCCGCAACCTTCCTGATCAATACTGCCAAACAGGAAATTGGCCGGGGTGACCGCCTTGTCCCTGCTACCAAACCAACTCTTGTGGCTTATGTCCCGCACAAGCCGGATGTGCAGGTTGATGGGCGCGTCATTTCCATTTACGGCGGCGTCGGCTCTGCAGGTCGCGGCTCGATCATTTCGCTGAATCAGGGATCGTCGAACGGAATCGAGATTGGGCACGTGCTTGCGCTAGAACGCAACCGGTCCGTTGTCCAGCGCGATGAAGAGGACCGCAAGACCGAGGTGCAGATTCCTTCGGAACGCATTGGGCTAGTTTTCGTTTTCCGTACCTTCGAGCGGATTTCTTATGCCCTTGTCGTTCAGTCCGAAGGAACCGTCGGAGTAAACGACTTCGTCCGTACGCCCTGAACGATGACCGCTGGCAATACCGACACTCTGTCCAGCTGGCTTCGACTAACGCTTATCCCCGGAATTGGCGGTGAAACGCAGCGTAAACTACTCGCCGCCTTTGGTCTCCCCGAAGGCGTCTTTGCGGCCGGACGAAGTTCACTGCGTGGCGTAGTCGGAGAAAAAGCAACCAACCTGCTGCTTGATAGCGGCACTGAAGAACGTGTTTCGGCTGCGCTTGAGTGGTCGAAAGGGGAGGGCCAGTCGATCATCACGCTGGCCGATCCAGAGTATCCGCAAGCCCTGCTGGAGATTCCAGACCCACCTTCACTGCTTTATGTACGCGGTCGCCTTGATTTGCTCAACAGACCGGTGCTATCCATCGTCGGCAGCCGCAATCCGACCCCACAAGGTATTCAGAACGCCGAACGCTTTGCGGCGGCCTTCGCTGAGGCCGGTCTGGTCATCGGTAGCGGCTTGGCCCTGGGCATCGACGCGGCAGCGCATCGCGGTGCGTTAGCCGCAGGCGGCGATACCATCGCGTTTATTGGTACTGGAATTGATCGCATCTACCCGGCGCGAAATCGTGATCTGGCGCTGGAAATAGGTGGCAAGGGTTGCATCGTATCCGAGTTCGCAATCGGGACACCAGTTACCGCCTCGAATTTCCCGCGACGAAACCGGCTGATCTCCGGTATAGCGCGCGGTGTGCTCGTCGTTGAGGCCGCTGTCGAGAGCGGCTCGCTGATTACGGCGCGTCTCGCCGCCGAACAGGGCCGTGAAGTATTTGCCATTCCAGGATCGATTCATTCACCTCAATCACGTGGCTGCCACAAACTGATCAAGCAGGGGGCAAAACTGGTCGAAACAGCTCAGGATGTTCTCGAAGAGCTCTGTTGGAGTTCACTCTCAACGATATGCGGGCCAAGCACGAGCGGTACAAAAAATCTCCCGGACGAACTACTTTCTGCGATGGGCTTCGACCCAAGCAGCTTGGATGAGATTGCTGAACGAACCCGTTTGACGGCTGAGGTACTTTCCGTAATGCTGCTGCGCCTTGAACTTGAAGGCCGCGTCGCCTGTTTGCCTGGCGGGCGTTACCAGCAGCTTTCCGAAACCTGAATCTTCATGACCGATATCCTTGCCTACCTTGTCGAGAACTACCACGACTTTTCCTCACACCCCAAACCGGACGATTTGGCACTCAAACTGAGCGCCGTTGGATTTGAAGGACTGCATATCTCGGTTGCGCTCGACCGGCTGGCCCGACTCAAAGAGCTACCGGCGGCCGAGTTTGCCGGTGATTCCCGCTCCCCGCGCATCTGCGTGATCGGCGAACAGCAGAAGCTGGGCGTCGAATGCCAGAGTTTCATTAGTTTTCACAAATCTGCTGGGGTTATCACACCGCCTCTGCGTGGATTGATCATCAAGCGCGGGATGGCTCTTCAGGATGATCCCGTTCGTCTGGGCAAATTCAAGATCGTCGTATTGATGGTACTGTGGAGTCGTGAACAAAGTCTTGAGCCACTGATTGCTGAAGAATTGCTTAACGAAACCGAACCGGAACGCTTGCACTGAACCACCAGGCGCGTCGAGCGGACAATTTAAATCCGGCGGTTTTTCAAGCATGCAAAATCCTGTTAACGATGCTTGCTTGCCAAGCGCGGCATACTGCTTTTATTATGCCCAGCAACGTGGTGCCTTTTGCACCATACCATAGTCATATTAACTTGTCACTCTCCCAGGCTCACAATACGCCATGAGCAAGAAGCTTATCATTGCCGAAAAACCTTCCGTCGCTGCCGATATCGCGCGCGCACTCGGCGGGTTTGCCAAACACGACGACTACTTTGAAAGTGATGATTGCGTCCTTTCCTCTGCCGTCGGTCATTTGCTAGAGCTTGCCTGCCCGGAGGAATACGAGGTAAAGCGTGGGAAATGGTCCTTCGCTCACCTGCCGGTGATACCACCGCATTTCGCGCTCAGACCTATCGAAAAAACCGAGTCGCGGCTCAAACTACTGACCCGACTGATTAAGCGCAAGGATGTCAGCTCTCTAGTCAACGCCTGTGACGCGGGCCGCGAGGGTGAACTGATCTTCAACTACATTGCGCAACATGCCAAGAGCGGCAAACCGGTCAAACGACTCTGGCTTCAGTCAATGACACAACAGGCCATCAAGGATGGTTTCTCGCGCCTGCGTGACGGTGCCGAAATGCAAGGACTCGCTGATGCTGCGGTCTGTCGTTCAGAATCGGACTGGCTGGTTGGTATCAATGGCACACGGGCCATGACCGCGTTTAATTCGAAAACTGGCGGCTTCCATCTTACAACCGTTGGCCGCGTTCAAACGCCGACCCTGGCGTTGATGGTCGAGCGCGAGGACAAGATCCGGAAGTTCAAACCGCGCCCCTACTGGGAGCTGGAAGGAATCTTTACCTGCGCGGCTGGCGAATACAAGGGTAAGTGGTTCGACGAAAGTTTCAGTAAAGGCAAAGCTGAAGAGGACGAGCACCAGCGCGCCGACCGGCTGTGGGACGAAGCCCGTGCCAAATCCCTGCAGAGCAAATGTGCCGGCCGACAAGGTGAAGTTAGTGAAGAGGCCAAGCCGTCGACTCAGCTCTCTCCGTTGCTCTACGACTTGACCAGCCTGCAGAGAGAAGCCAATAGTCGCTTCGGATTTTCGGCAAAATCTACGCTTGGCTTGGCGCAAGCGCTGTATGAGAAGCACAAGGTGCTGACCTATCCGCGTACCGATGCTCGCGCGCTACCTGAAGACTATCTCTCCACGGTCAAAGAAACACTCAAAATGCTCACCGGAGAAGGCGTTGGCAAAGGCCACGACGAAGGGATGCTTGCCCGATTCTCGCCTTTTGCACACCAGATTTTGGCGCGCAACTGGGTCATGCCGAACAAACGCATCTTCAACAACGCCAAAATTTCAGACCACTTCGCGATCATCCCGACTTTGCAGGCGCCCAAGCATCTCTCCGAGCCCGAACAGAAGCTTTACGACATGGTTGTCAAACGATTCCTGGCCGTTTTTTACCCGGCAGCGGAATACATGATTACCACGCGTATCACACGCGTTGAAGGCGAACCCTTCAAGACGGAAGGCAAGGTTCTGGTCAATCCGGGCTGGCTGGCTGTGTATGGCCGCGAAGGGCAAGATGGTGATGAAGGCAATCTGGTGGCCGTATCGCCAAAGGAAGTAGTGAAGGCCAAAGAAGTCGTCCTGAACGCCACCGAAACCCGTCCACCGCCCCGCTATTCTGAAGCAACACTGCTCTCGGCCATGGAGGGTGCTGGCAAGACGGTCGACGACGAAGAACTCAAGGCCGCCATGGCTGGACGTGGTCTCGGGACGCCAGCGACGCGTGCGCAAATTATCGAAAACCTGATCGGCGAACAATACTTGCATCGCGAAGGCCGCGAGTTGCAACCCACGGCCAAGGCCTTCTCGCTGATGACCCTTCTCAACGGCCTCGGTATCCCCGAGTTGACTGCAGCAGAGTTGACCGGCGAATGGGAATACAAACTCGCACGCATGGAGCGCGGCGAAATGTCCCGCGAAGCCTTCATGAAGGAAATCGCAGCGATGACGCAACACATCGTGGATCGTGCCAAAAGCTACGATAGCGACACCATTCCAGGCGATTTTGGTGAACTATCTACGCCCTGTCCAAAATGCGGTGGCTTGATCAAGGAGACCTACAAGAAGTTCCAGTGCCAAGCCTGCGAATTTTCGCTGTGGAAGATCGTCGCCGGACGCCAGTATGAAGCACCTGAAATCGAGGAATTGCTCACCGAACGGCGGATTGGCCCGCTCACCGGCTTCCGCAATAAAATGGGGCGTCCTTTCAACGCCATCATAAAACTCAACGCCGACAACCTGCCGGAGTTCGATTTCGGTCAGGGAGCCAATGGCGACGATAGCAGCGCCGAAGAAGTCGATTTCTCTGAACAGAAGTCGCTAGGCCCCTGCCCGAAATGCGCAGCCGGGGTCTTCGATCACGGCATGGCCTATGTCTGCGAGAAATCTGTCGGGCCGGCCAAGAGCTGTGACTTCCGCTCCGGCAAGGTTATCCTGCAACAACCAGTTGAGACAGCGCAGATGGAAAAGCTGCTTGCAACCGGTCGCACCGATCTGCTCAAGGATTTCATTTCTGCGCGCACCCGGCGTAAGTTCTCAGCCTTTCTTGTGCGCGGACCGGATGGGAAAGTCGGGTTTGAGTTTGAAAAGCGCGAACCCAAACCCAAGGCGGCTCCGAAACCGGCGAAAGAAGCGCCTGAACCGTCTGCCGAAAACGTGCCCGAGAAGAAACCAGCGGCTAAGCGAAAGAAATAGCGAGTAGCGCGACTGTTTCAATTTCATTCAAAAAAGCTGCTCGCTGGCAGCTTTTTTGTTTCACGTGGAACCCTACGGTACTTCACCAAATTGGCTAGACTTTACGGAATTACACTCACCCCGAAAGGTGGAGCATCGAGGACAGCAGCGCGCAAAACATCTATAGCCC
>JBBQAT010000066.1:0-21783 GCA_038316625.1 Burkholderiales bacterium | reverse complement strand
CTGCTCCTCACCGCCGTGACCTTCAGCCTGCTCGGTTTCATCATCGGCATCTGGGCCGACAACTTCGAAAAACTGCAGTTCGTGCCGATGCTGATCGTTACGCCGCTAACCTTCCTCGGCGGCAGTTTCTACTCGATCAAGATGTTGCCGCCGTTCTGGCAGACGGTCACGCTGTTCAATCCGGTGGTCTATCTCATCAGCGGTTTCCGCTGGAGCTTTTACGGCATCGCTGACGTAGCTGTCGGCATCAGCCTCGGGGTGACGGCATTGTTTCTCGCGCTGTTTCTGGCGATTGTGGCGTGGATATTCAGGACCGGGTACAAGCTGAAAAACTGATCGAAGCAACCGCCCGAACAATCTCTACTCAGCCACGTGTTTTCTTCTGCCTACCTGATCCTTTTTTTCGCCGCCTTTGGTGCCGCAACGCTCCTGCCGCTGCAATCCGAAGGCGTGCTGGTCGGCCTTCTGGTGCTAGGCGACCATCCGGTATGGAGCCTGGTGGCCGTGGCAAGCGCCGGCAATGTGCTGGGCTCGTGGGTCAACTGGCTGCTTGGCCGCTCTATCGAACACTGGCGCCACAAATCCTGGTTTCCGGTCAGCGAGCGCCAGCTGGAACGCGCCCAAGGGGCCTACCATCGTTATGGCCGATGGACCTTGCTGCTCAGCTGGACGCCGATCATCGGCGATCCGCTCACCCTGGTCGCTGGCGTAATGCGCGAACCGCTGTGGAGTTTCATGCTGATCGTGGCCATTGCCAAGACGGCGCGCTACGTGGTGCTGGCGGCGGTCACGCTGGGAATTCTCGGGTAGTTCTTACTTGAACACTACGAACCCTGTAGGTCGGGTTAGCCCAAAGGGCGTCCCACAGGGATTTCCTTCGGTCATAACCCGACGCATCGCTGGTCAATCGTCGGGTTACGCTACGCTAACCCGACCTACGTGGTTTCGATTGCACGTTCAACTTTTTTTGCTTGATGCCTTAAAACGCTCCAACACTGGTACCCGAAAAACCGGACTCCGGTAACGCCAAAACGTTGTTTTCGCCTGCTTGCCACTGCCACTGACCGGAGGCCAGTCGCTTGATGCACTTCCACTCAATCAACGATTTCGCCGGCAAATCGGCCACGACGGCCGACCATTTTGGCGTGCTTGGGCCAGGGCCGTTATGGCCGGGTGGCGGATTGTAGATGTATTCAAAGTAGACGCTGGGCTGAAGCCTGAGGGCTTTTTCCTGATTCCAGTTGCCAAGCAAAGCCTGATTACCAACGGCATAAACCTCCTCCCCTGGTGCCGTCCAGCCGTTATCGCAAACCAGATTCACGGTTGCGCTTCCGACAATGGGCTGCAGTGTCACCTTGAAAATCTTTTTGGTCGCCACTCCGCGCTGGCCTGATTTGATCAGGACCAGATTGCGTCCGGCATTGAACCAGCCTGTGGCAGCGCTGGCGAAGGAGGATGCCGAGCTTCGCTGGGGCAGCGCCGAGCCGTTAAGCCTCACCCCAACGGCACGCGCATCCTGGACGATCAGCCGCACACTGTTGTTGCGTCGCGGGCCTGCCCCGGGGTAGCTGCCCAGCGACTTGTCGATAAGCACCATCGCCTCATTGCCTGTTTGTTGTTGCGACAGCGCGGTCGTCCTTGTCTGATAGACAGGACGTTCATCCGGCCCAAAGTTAAGCGTCGTGCCGTCATCCTCGTATAGCGTGAATTGGCTGGACACCACATCTGCATAGACCTGAACCAGCAGATCGTTCGCCGAAACACCGCGTCGGTGACCAAACGCATCCTGAGTTTGCTCATCCACCGGCATCATCGGAATAATGGCACCTGCGCGCGCAAAGGCGGGCAGCCTGAAGGTGCCGTCGATATAGGTCGGGAACTTGTTCACCCACTGACCGGCGCTGTCGAACCAATCGCGGGTGTGATAGTTGATCCACTTGCCCTTGGGCAGATAGATATCCCGTGCATATTCACCGTGCTTGGCCACCACGCCGACCAGCAGGTCCCGGCCAATCAGTTTTTCGTGTCCGATCTGTCGGACATTTGGATCATTCTGATAGTAGTAAACCAAGGGCGGCACCACCGGTTCACCGGTCAGATAGGCGCGATAGGCAAGCGAGTAGTAGTAAGGGATCAACTCGTAACGCTGGCGGATGTTTTCGCGATTCGCCCGCAGGTCGCCGACCAGATTGGGCGCAGTTTCGTAGCGCAGCGTGGTCTGGAAGCTATTGTCGGTATGAGGACGGACCGGCACATCGAACCAGGCACCATTGGCGAACCACTGGGTGTAAAGCTCGCTCTGGTATTGCAGTCTTCCGGAATGACCGCCGTTGTAAGGCATGCCTTCCCGGCGGAAACCGCCAATATCGGAGCCGTAATAGTCGATACCGGAGAGCGACATGTGCATCTGCGAGTTCATGTGCGTCGCCAGCAGGTCGAGATTGGAGCCGATATCGCCAGACCACATGGCGACACCCCATCGATCCGAACCCGGAGCACCGGAACGACTGACGATGAACGGTCTGCGGTCGACGCTGTTGTGGTTGAGCCGATAACCTTCGTAGATGGATTTGTTCCACAGGAACGCGTACAGATTGTGAATGTCGCCATGGGTGTTTTTAGGACCTGCAGGAGCGACTTCAACACCGTGATAACACGCGTCGGCATTGTACTTTTCCGGCTCACCCAGATCCGTCCAATGCGCTGTCACTCCAATATGCGCCAGGTTTGGCAGGCGCCTGTTGCTATGCACCCAGGTGCCGGCATCCGGATTGGACCAGTCAATCATCGCTGCCTTGCCGAACCAGTTGGAAAGAATGACCGGCGACTGCGCCATTATCGGGTCACACACGGCGTTAGTCCGGCTAAAAGCGAACAATCCTCCCGCCGCTTTCATCTGCGCAAAGGTGTTCGTGTTCTCGCTCACGTAGGATTCCTCAATGGCGACCAGACCAATATTGTCTTGAGCCAGAGCTTTGATGTGAGCTTCCGGATCGGCGAAATTGGTGCGATCCCAATCCAGACGACCCATGGCGCTGTCAGGACTACCGTTAATTACACCGCCGAACCACTGCAAATCAAGGACGAAGCCATCGAGTGGAAAGAGCGATTTCCGTAAGCCATCACGTAGCGTGCTGACCTGATCCCAGTTCTTGTAGCCAAACTCGGACACCCACAATCCGAACGCCTTACGCGGCGGGACCGGGGGCGTGCCGACCAACGCCATGTAGTCCGTGCGCAGGTCTGGCAGGTCCTTCCCCGTCATGACGTAAAACCGGATCTGGTCGCCCCACATCCGGACCTGCCACGGATCACCGGAAAAATCCCAGCGCTGCTTGTAGACGTTATCCAGCAACAGTGCATAGTTGAGACCGTCGTCGCCCAACGCATACATCACCGGGAACTGCACGTTGCCCACCATCCCGGCCTGCCCGAACGGCATGAAGCCGTTACCATGCGCCTGTTCCTGCCCTGCAGGCTGCTCCTCACGCACCTTGTGCTGTAACCAATCGCCATCTGCCGAACCCAAGACCTTGAACTGCTGCCCAAGTCCGTAAACATTGGTCATCTGCTCTTTCGCCAGACTCAGCCCTTTCCAGTCATTGCCGAGATCTTGTGGGCAGATGCTCGTCAGCGCCTTGTGCTTAGCCTTGTAGGTCAGCGCAATACAAAGATTCCGAGCATCGACCTCGATTTTTACCTCGCTTGTTTCAATGGCATTTCCCTGTCGTGCATAGAAGGACGGCCCGTGATAATCCGTTTTATGAATCATTGGCGAGGTATGCAGCGGCTCGGCCCCATCGGGACCGGGCCCGACCGCAGAAAACTCGACGTGGATCAGATCATCATCAAGCGTCTCGACAATCAAGTAGTGATCTCCGGAGACAAATTTGGCTTGCTGAACCATCGCAAAAAGCGGATCGCAAACACACAGCAGGGAGATGGACACGAGCACGAGCAAGCGGATTCTCATTGGAGACTCCTATTCCTCCACCCGAAGCGGGTGGAACCAAACCGTGCGGCGAAGGCCGCTACTGGTTTCTGCAACTCAGCCAAAAAAGAATCGGAGGGAGGCTCTCGAAAGAACCAGACCCCACCCATCATTCGAACTGGCGTGGCTTTCCCGAACACCAGTTCTCTTTAAGCGAAAGACGAACCAAGCATAGTAGCGATTTTGCATAAATGCAATATAACCATCGTCATATACCTCAAGTCGGCCTCTCGGAGCTGCCGCCAAATTCTGACTTGGCGTAGTCTCCTGCCCAAACGATCACCCAACGCTATGGAGCGCAAAAGAATTCAAGCTTTCAGTCGACAGCCCGTGTTCGCCGTGCATGCCGCGAGACGCGCGTAAACATTAGCCTGGCAGGCATCAACCCCGGAGACAAGCGTAAACATTGGCCTACAGGGCAGACGGTGAAACAAGGCCAATCGGCAAACCCGATGATGAACCCAGCCGCATTGCGGCAAACCTGAACGGAAGATGAATGGCCGATTCAGGTTTCGTTCAGCCACTCCACGGCAAAGTACGCTCAACGTGCCAAGCCACCCGTGACTGACAAAGGAAAACCTCCATGAACATCCCTTACCGCCCCATCGCACTGACGCTTGTCGCATTGCTCTTCTCGGGCATTTTTCTCACGCGAGCGCAAGCGGGTGGCGGGCATTTCTTCGCTCCGGTCGCCGACCCGGTGGTGCGCGAAGAATGCGGGAGTTGCCACCTTGCCTTTCCGCCGTCCATGCTGCCTGCAAGCTCGTGGAAAAAGATGATGGGGGAACTCGACAAGCATTTCGGCACCGACGCCAGCGTCACACCGGCTGCTGCCGAGCGCATTACCCGATACCTTGCCGAGAACGCTGCAGACACGGGCGGACAACGCTATGGCGGCAAGATGTTGCGTGGTGTTTCGCTGCAGAGCGCCCCGCAGCGCATCACCGAATTGCCAAGGTGGGTCAATGAGCACCACGAGCTTTCGGCGAAGGAATGGAAACGCAAGGAAGTCGGCACCAAGGCCAACTGCGCGGCCTGCCACACCGGCGCAGAGCGCGGCTATTTCGACGAACGATAAGTCGCAAAGAGAACAACGATGAAAACCATCCTCTTCGGCCTTCTGGCAATTGTTTCATCCGCCTGGTATCTGGACCTGGCCTCGACGACCTTCCCGGCGACCAGCGCGTTGCTGTGGATCGCGCGCCAAGAAGGGTTGTATTTGACCGGCTTGTTGTCGATTGCCTTCATGTCACTTTCGATGCTGCTCTCGACCCGCCCGGTCTGGCTGGAAAAGCCGCTGGGCGGCCTGGATCGCATCTACCGATTGCACAAGTGGTCCGGCATCCTGGCCGTTGGCTTTGGCGCCGGCCACTGGCTGCTCAAGCAATCGGGCGACCTTATCAAATCGATGATTGGCGTCGAGGGCCGTTTGCCGAAAATCCGGTTCGACGGCCTGCTCGAGGTGCTGCGCGAATTCGGTGCCGACATGGGCGAACCCGCGCTGTATATCGCGCTGGCCATGATCGTCATTGCCCTGTGGCGACGTTTCCCCTACCACCTCTGGCGTCACCTGCACCGCGTCATGCCGGTGCTCTATCTGATGCTGGCCTTCCACGCCGCCATGCTGGCACCGCTCGACTATTGGACGCAACCCATCGGCGCGCTAATGGCGCTATTCATTGCCATTGGCGTGGTCGCCAGCGTCATTTCACTGGCCGGGCTGATTGGGCGAAAGCGGCAGGCCGAGGCCAGCGTGGTGTTGATCAAGAGCGAGGGCGACATTACCGAAATCACCTGCCGTCTTGACAAGAACTGGGAAAGCCATCGTGCCGGACAATTCGCCTTCATCACCTTTGATCGCATGGAAGGCGCGCACCCATTCACCATCGCCAGCGCCGACCGTGGCGATAAGACCATCACCTTCTACATCAAGGCGCTGGGCAACTTCACGCGCAAACTCGGCCGGGAGATCAAGGTCGGCCAGACGGCGACCATCGAAGGTCCTTACGGCCGCTTCCAGTTGGACCGCCACAGCCGGAGCCGCCGTCAGGTATGGGTCGCCGGCGGCATCGGCATCACACCCTTCCTGGCTTGGCTGGAATCGTTGCAAGCGCGCCCGACCGAACTCAACAAGGTCGATCTGCATTACTGCACGCGCAACCGCGACACAGACAGCTTTGTCGGTCGTCTGCAGATCTTGTGCGCGGGGCTGCCCGGCATTTGCCTGCATATCCACAGTGCGCAACATGGCGATCTACTGACGGCAGATTCGCTCAAACTCGCGGATGATCAACGCAAGAAAGCCGAAGTCTGGTTCTGCGGTCCGCGCGGCCTTGCCGATGCGCTAAAGAAGGGCTTGAAGGAAACCTGGAATGGAAATCTGCGTTTCCACCAGGAAGCGTTCGAGATGCGCTAGCGGTGCCGTATCGTCAGCCCGGCGACCGACCGGGCAGACCATCAAAGGAACGACATCAAGCCCGCCTCAATCGATACTGAAGCGTTCAGCTTCTGTTCACCTACGTCATGACAAAGTGCGCGGCGGCGGCGAACGGTTACGATTCGCACCACCCCGTAGCTCACAAAATCCATTGAAGAAACCATGAATCCAGATCAGCAACAAGCCATCCTGACCCTCGCTCTCCTTGCCGCTTTTGCCGACGGCACCAACGAGGAACGGGAACGGGAGCAGATTCGCCAACTGGCCGAAACGCTCGGAGGAGATACGAGGGCAAATGAACTGCCGCGCATTTACCAGCAGGTTCTGCTGAAGAAGGTCAACCTGAACGACGCGGCAGCAATTCTCATTGAACCCGAACACCGGCAACTGGCTTACGAAATGGCAGCCTGCGTTTGCGACGCCGATGGCCGCATGACCGAAATCGAGCGGAAATTCCTGTCCGAGCTGGCCGACGCGTTAAGACTTGATGATAAATTCACTGATCGGACAAACAATCAGGCTGAAGCCATGGCCGAACTGGCCGATGATGCGGCACCGGCAATCGTAACGGCGGTGCCTGGTCCGGTCGTTGCTGCAACGCCCGGCATCCCGGACGCCGAGATGGACAAAAGCATCCTGAACTACGCGATCCTCAACGGAGCGCTCGAACTCCTACCTCAGTCATGGGCTTCAATGGCCATCATTCCGCTGCAGATCAAGATGGTCTATGGCATCGGCAAGACACACGGCTACGAACTTGATCAGGGACACATCCGCGAGTTACTGTCCACGCTTGGCGTGGGCCTGACCTCACAATATCTGGAACAGTTCGGCCGCAAGCTGCTGGGCGGGCTGCTGGGTAAAGCGATGGGGAGCCTGGGAAAACAGCTTGGACAATCCGCCACCAGTGTCGCCTTTTCTTTTGCGACCACGTACGCGCTGGGACAGGTTGCCCGACGCTATTACGCAGGAGGACGACAAATGAGCACAGCGCTTCTGCAAGACAGTTTCCAGAACCTGCTGGGTCCGGCCAAAGAGATGCAGTCACGCTATCTGCCACAAATACAGCAGAGGGCCGGCAATCTGGATGTAAACCAAATCATGACGATGGTTCGTGGGGGATAGATAATGGAGATCGCAGCAAACACCTTAGCCCCGTCACTGACTCGCTATGCCTGGCTATCCATCGCGGCGGCCATAGCCACGATCATCCTCAAAACCGTGGCCTGGAAGATGACCGGATCGGTCGGCCTGCTGTCTGACGCCATCGAATCGCTGGTTAACCTCGCCGGGGCGATGATGGCGCTATGGATGCTGACGCTGGCCGCCCTGCCCGCCGATGACGATCACGCCCACGGGCACGGCAAAGCCGAGTACTTCTCCAGCGCCTTCGAGGGTTTCCTGATCCTGTTGGCAGCACTCAGTATTGGCTATACCGCCATCAACCGCATGATGAATCCCCAGCCCCTTGAAGCCGTCGGCATCGGCTTGCTGGTTTCGGTAGTAGCGTCCATCATCAATTTTGCGACAGCACGTACTTTGCTGATCGTCGGCAAGAAACACAATTCGATTACGCTGGAAGCCGACGCGCATCATCTGATGACTGACGTATGGACCTCAGCAGGAGTCATCGTCGGCGTCGGACTGGTCGCGCTAACCGGCTGGATCTGGCTCGATCCGGCCATCGCCTTGCTCGTTGCGGCCAATATCGTATGGACCGGTTATCAACTCATGCGCCGCTCGGCCGATGGTCTGATGGACATTTCCCTCCCCACGGAAAGCATCCAGAAAATCGACGCACTACTGGCCAGCTATCGCGAAAAGGAACTGGATTTCCACGCTCTGCGTACCCGTCAGGCCGGTGGTCGCGCTTTCGTGACCCTCCACGTTCTGGTACCGGGACATTGGACGGTGAAACAAGGCCATGACTGGGCAGAACGAATCGAGGCAGATATCCGCACCGCGTTGCCGCGTACACATGTCACCACACACCTCGAACCGATTGAAGACCCAGCATCAATGAACGACCAGGATCTCGACCGGGCAGGACGCTAAGGCACCAAGCAAAAACAAGTCCTGATTAGAAACGAGCGTCAGCTTGGCGATACCGGATAGCACAAAAGTCCAGACTGTCATTCCGGCGCAGGCCGGAATCCAGTGCTGCCTCAACTGTGCTTTCTGGATTCCGGTTTGCACCGGAATGACAGATTTGGCGGCTTTGGCAATTTTGGCTGACGATCATTTCTAATCAAGAAACAAGTTGAACGTGCAATCGAAACCGTGTAGGTCGGGTTAGCGTAGCGTAACCCGACGATTGACCAGCGATGCGTCGGGTTATGACCGAAGGGAATCCCTGTGGGGCGCCCTTTGGGCTAACCCGACCTACAGGGTTCGTCGTGTTCAAGTTATTTTTGCTCACCTCCTAAGCGCAACGTCACAAGCAGACCCAAAAGTGATCTTGCTTATTGGAGCCATTTCTTGCCCGTGCGAATCCTGGCGCGTTGCACGCGGCCGATGTTGAGGCGTTAGCTCCTGTGCAAAGTCACGCGGACGATTTCGGCGGGACGCCAGAGGCGCATGCGCGGCCCCCAGGTGCCGGTTCCACGAGAAACGACAAGAGCCATCGGCCCGACCTCGTACCGTCCCTCGAAGAGCGCAAATCGTTGCCTGACGAGATAGTCAAAGGGCCATAGTTGGCCACCGTGTGTATGTCCGGATAGCATCAGATTGACACCCTTTTCCGCTGCCTGCTCCGAAGCTACCGGCGCGTGTGAAAGGAGGATGCTGGCCCCGGAGGGTCTTCCCGCGAGTGCCGCCGTAAGAAAACTTTGTGCCTGGTGGGTATCTCGGCTGGCTGCAAGATCGTCTACCCCGGCCAAAACGAGTCCCGGACGAAGTTCGACCCAGGCATTGTGCAGAAGTCGGATACCTGCCTCCTTGAACAAGGCGTCGTTGTTTGCATTTGCCGTATGAGACTCATGATTGCCAAGGACGCCCCAGACACCCTGCGGGGCCGACAAACGGTGCAGCGCGGCAAGGACTTCTTTTCCGGGCGTGCCGTGCCCTTCAAACACATCGCCAAGCAATACCACGATGTCGGGCTGCTCAGCCTGAACCTGTTCAATACGTCCCTCAAGCCATCGTTCACCGAGCACGCTACCGAGATGCAGATCCGACAAGGCAATGACCACCGTACCATCAAGCTTTTCGGGCAATCCGGGGATGGAAAGCGCATAGCTTTGCACCACAGGAGCCCGTAGCCCCTGGACAAGTGCGATGACGGAAAGAGCCATTCCTACACCAAGCGCCACTCCGCGAAGTCTGAAAACAAACCGTTTAAAAAACAGGCCAAAGCCGGTCGCAAGATCCGCAGCGAGCAGCACTACGGCCATCAGGAACAGCATCGCCATCCACGTCAGACTGGACAGCTCGAAAACGGTCGCCAGCTTTCCCGCCCCGTCGGAACCACCTACGCGACCGATGAGAAAGAGTGCCCACACAGCAAACCCGATTCCGATGAGGCGTTTTCGTGAACTATGCTGCCTGATCAGCGGCACGGAAGAGGCGCGCCAGAAAACATAGATCTGCATTACCGTTACGACGAACATCAGGATAGTACCGAACACGCCGCCTCCCATCTATCAGGCATCAATCGGTCTGCAACGACAACCCCTATCGCGGACACGACGGGCTATGGCTGCGTCGTCTCAATACGGACCGAAACAAGACTCTTGGTCTTCTGTGCGATCTTGACGACGTATTGCTCAGAGCCTTTGGAATACTTGTGCGTTTCCTCATTCTGGGTGGCTAACTCGACGCTCTGCTTGAATCCATTGGCCGAGAATCCTTTAGCGTAGTGATCAAGCACCTTCGCATAACCCGCTTTGCCTTCGTAGCCAACCACCACCTGACCGCCTGCCCGTTGCCACTGGGTGCGAATGAGTTCTGCAGGGCGCCCGACGGGACCCAAATCTTCGCCTGACACATCGCGCAGTGGCTGCGTTTCTGGCGGAAGCACCGGCACCCATTCGGCCAGCTTTTCTCGCGCACCGGGGATGCTCTCCTTCATCTGGTCAAGCGTACTTTGAACGCCGGGCACACGCTCCTTGACTTGATCCAGCATCCCTTGGGCACCGGGAACGAGTCCTTTGACTTGCTCCAGAACGCTACGCGCCGTCCCCTGTAACGCTTCCGGGGCCGCACCTGCCAGGCTCTGGGTCTGCCCCCACAACCAGCCGATCAAAGCCAGTACGGCCCAGATCAGCAGAGCAATAAGGACCAGCAGGCCAACGCCTACGCCAATCCAGGTTCGACGCTGCAGTCCGAGGAAGCCCGGGGCGAAATTGGCGGCTTGTGCGAGAAGTCCAGGTTTGTTCATGAGTCGTTCCTTGTTTGGTTAATGCTTGTGGGCTAGTTTGTTCAGCGTTCTCAAAACCCGCTTGCTCGATCATTCCATTTAGTATTTCCTGGCTCGGATTTTTTCTCATGGCCCCGTCGAATTTGAATTTACGGCGCGGTAAAACACAGCCTGACTGCGGGTTGGCAAAAGACCAACTCGCGATCAGGCCGACTAAAGGATGTAAAGCCAGTGTAGCCAGCAGTCGATTAACCGAGGATTAACAACGCTCTGATCTCGACGCGTGAGAGTGGCGACTTATACCGCTTTTTGTGCCTTTGCCATCCGATTCCGGAAGTAAATCTTGAGTAATTCCATGGCAAGCGGCGAAGCGAAGAAGAACGGAAGCATGAACAGCCAATCACCCACGGTCAGCGGCACCGTGTCAAAAAATGGCCGAAGGAAAGGTACGTAGATCACCAATAGAACCAGGAAGAACGACACGCCAACAGCCCACACCATCCAGCGGTTGGAGAACAGGCCGATGGTAAAAATACTGTAATGCTCTGATCGCGCGGTAAATGCGCGGAGGAGTTCCGAACTGCAAAGGGCGGCAAAGGCGATGGTCTGGGCCGCCTCCACGTGGTCGGGATAGCGCTGTAGCGCCAAATAGAAAACAGCCAGAATGGCCAAGGCGTCTACCACGCCAACAACGCCGATACCAATCGCCATATCCTTGTTGATAACAGCCTCCTTGGGGGATCGGGGCGGCTGGTTCATGATGTCCGGATCGCCTCTCTCCAGTCCGAGAGCAAGCGCAGGGGCACCATCCGTGACCAGATTCAACCACAACAGTTGAACCGGTCGCAACGGGATAGGCAAGCCAAGCAGCATGGCACCAAAAACGATAAGTATTTCCCCGATATTGCAGGCGAGCAGAAAATAAACAAACTTGCGGATGTTGGAATAAATGACCCGCCCCTGCCCTATCGCGGCGACGATGCTGGCGAAATTGTCGTCCGTAAGGACCATGTCCGCCGTCTGCTTGGCCACGTCCGTGCCCGTAATGCCCATGGCCACGCCGATATTGGCCCGTTTCAGGGCCGGAGCATCATTGACGCCATCACCGGTCATCGCCACGACATGGCCGCGCGCTTTGAACGCTTCGACGATCCGCGTTTTGTGTTGCGGCGAAACCCGACAGCACACTTCGAGCCTGTCGGTCCTGGCCGCCAGTTCAGAATCCGTCAGCTTTTCAATTTCCGGGCCGGTCAGCACCAGCCCCCCTGGCGTCAGCAAGCCAATGTCGCGGGCGATCGCTTCGGCGGTATCCTTGTAATCGCCGGTCACCATGACGCTCTTTAGGCCAGCGCCACGCGCCACCTTCAAGGCTTCAATGACCTCGGGGCGAGGCGGGTCGATCATGCCGAGCAATCCGACGAAAATCAGGTCTTGTTCGATGTTTTCGGGGTTTACGCTTGCCGGGACGTGTTGAAACGGACGACAAGCCACGGCGAGAACGCGAAGGGCCTTGCTGGCCATGTCGTGGTTCTGTTCGAGGATGGTATGGCGCTGTTCCTCGGTCAATTCGACGAGCCGGCCGGATTCCAACTTTTGTTTACATAGATCCAGGATGACGTCAGGGGCTCCCTTGACGAATGCGATCAGCGGCGGCGAACCGAGACCGGAGACTATGGCCTGGGCTTGCTCGGTATCAACGCGATGAATCGTACTCATCCGTTTCCGGTCGGAGTCGAAAGGAATTTCCTGAATCCGGGGGAGCGCCTTTTCCATCTCGGTACGCCGGTATCCACTTTTCGCGGCTGCAACGACCAGCGCGCCCTCCGTCGGATCGCCGATAATCCGCCAGGAATGCTTGCCGGTCTCGTCGCTGCTTTCTTCAAGTTTCGCATCGTTGCAAACCAACGCACCATTCAGCAGGAAGGCCGCGTCCGGATCGTTGCGCGGATCGAAAGACTCTCCTCCCATAAAGAAGCCACCAATCGGGCTGTACCCTTCGCCGGCAACGCGGAATCGCTTGTTTCCAGCCCAGCCTTGAACAACTGTCATCTCATTCTGGGTCAGGGTACCCGTCTTGTCGGAACAGATTACCGTCGCGCAACCCAGCGTTTCGACGGCGGGAAGTTTGCGGATCAGCGCATTGTGTTTGATCATCCGCTGCATCCCGAGCGCGAGACAAATAGTCACGATCGCCGGGAGACCTTCCGGAACGGCTGCAATGGCCAAGCTCACCGCCGTCATGAACAGATTGATGATGTCTTTCTTCTCGGCATCAAGGTAATGCATGAAACCGCTATTGAAGGCTGTTGTGAGATGCGTATCCCGGAACAATCCGTAAATGAATACCAGCGCGCAGATCGCCAGACACGCTGTTCCAAGGACCTTGCCCAGATGTTCAAGTTTTTTCTGCAGCGGCGTCGCTTCGGCTTCAAACGACTGGATCATTTCGGCAATCAACCCGATCTGGGTGTTCATACCCGTTCCAGTGACCAGCCCCTTGCCCCGTCCGTAGGTAATCAACGTACCCATGAAGGCCGTATTTTTGCGATCACCCAGCGGTATTTCCCGGTCCAGCGTCACGCCTGCATTCTTCTCAACCGGCACCGACTCTCCGGTCAGCGAAGCCTCTTCGACCTTGAGGTTGATGCTCTCGACCAAACGCAGATCCGCAGGAACATAGTTCCCGGCTTCCAGCATGACGATGTCGCCAGCGACGATCTCGCGGCCAGGAATCGTCACCTGCAAGCCATCGCGGATGACTTGCGCATTCGGAGCCGACATCTTTTTCAGCGCCTCAAGCGCCTGCTCTGCTTTCGACTCCTGAATGACGCCGACCACCGCGTTGAGTAGCACGATAACCATGATGGCGACGGAATCGACATATTCGCCGAGCGCCAGCGAAACGGCGGCGGCGATGATCAGAATGATCACCAGATAATTGTTGAACTGATCCCACAGCAGAGCAAATATTCCCGGCGGTGGCCGCTCACTCAGTTCATTGGCACCATACTTTGCCAGACGTGCCAGAGCCTCCTGCTGGGCCAAGCCGCGTTCGAGGTGAGTCTGAAAAATGCTGACCAAGTCCTCTGCCGACCTGGCATGAGCTTCCCTGTCTTGCATATCTGCCTCCCCAAAATAGTCGCCCACGCCACCCCTTGGCTCCTATCTTCCGCCACAGCAGTTTGTTTCCAGCACCACTACTTGACCAGCAAAACCGGATTCTTCGAGAGATGAACAATTTTCAGCGTTATCGAACCGACCAGGAGTTCCTTGAGCGCACCGCGACCATGCGTCCCCATGACAATCTGGTCGCAATGCAGGGCTTCGGCAAGGTCGGCGATTGTTTCGTCAACTTTACCGACCAGATGATGGCAAGTGTACTTTGCTCCGGCCGCGTCAAGGAGCTCGCACGCTTCTCGCAACAGTTTTTCGCTTTCCTCGCGATGGAAGTCGACCATCTGTGAGCGGCTGGCGAAACGACTGACATCACGCGAAAAAGGGGCCTGAACATTGACCAAGTGAATGTCGAGATCATCGGGATTGGAATACAGGGAACGCTTCGCAATAACTAGCGCCACGCCCTTGAGAGCACATTCCGAGCCGTCAATCGGGAGCAAGACTCTTTTCATTACTACTCTCCTTATGATTCTCTTGAAAACCGACTAAGAACACTTACTCAAATTCATTATAGTTGCTGAATTCCGGAGATCACCCAGCCTTTGCTGCCCTCAGTCGGCTTGCTCAAATGCCAGATTTCATCAAACGGTGTCGCCGCCGCACGCACAACTTCGCGGATCATGCCGCTAAAATGCACACTGGCAATGTGACGCTCCGACTCGGTTACCACGTCCAGAAGTTCCGCATTCAAAGTGACGATATCCGTTTGCTGAAATGCATCACCACGCTCATCCATTTGCAGCTTGATTTCGGCAAACACTTCGGGACTGACAAACTCACGAATGTCTTCGAGACTCTTGGCATCATTGGACGCTTGCAGGCGAATGAAGTTGAGCTTTGCGATACGCAAGAAGGCTTCTGTATCAAAACTTTCGGGTATGCGCAGCGCGGACGAGGCCGAGCCGAACTGTGGTGCGGATGGTGGCGATTGCGCCATGCTTGATTGGCCCACTCCTGCATACTGCATCGAGGTTGCCGGCTGCGCCACGGACGGACTGCGTCGGAACAAAAACTTGAAGACAAATACTGCAGCCATCGCCAGCAAGGCCATCATCAGGATGTTGGCCATACCGGCCCCCATGCCAAAGTGCGAAAACAGTGCGGCAATACCAAGACCCGCCGCGAGCCCAGCAATCGGCCCCATCCAGTTTCGCTTTGGCGCTGCAACGGGCGCAGCGGCGGGTGCCGTTGGCGCGGCAGAGGTCGCTTGTTGAGCTGGTGCGGCAGGTTTAGGTGCTACAGATTGACGCTGCATCCCAAACGATTTCGAACCACCCAGGCGTGCCGCTTCACTTTCACCCACGCTAAAACCCAAGGCCATAATTGCCACGAAACCAGCCATCACCAGCTTTTTCATTTGTTTCTCCATCAAGAGTTGAAACCTACAGCACCATGCCCAGGCTGAGCATTGGGGCGATGCTAGGGTGCGTTAACACATCCAACAAGTCGAATATAATGATCGAAAGAATCGTAAATTACGATGTATAAAGCCAGTGCCAAGAACCCACGTTTGTAGCACTTTAACTGACTGCTGAGGACACTGTGGCCGCTCTTAACTTCAAGCATTTACGCTACTTCTGGACCGTTGCAAAAACCGGGAGCATTGCACGCGCGGCAGGCCAGCTCAATCTCACGCCGCAGTCGATCAGTGGGCAGTTGAGCGAATTTGCCAATACTCTGGGGGTCGAGTTATTTCGCCGTTCCGGACGCAATCTGGAGTTGACCGACGCCGGACGCAGCATATTGAGCTACGCCGAAGATATTTTCACCATCGGCGATGAACTTCTCGATGTGCTGCGCAACCAGAAACCGGCAAAGAGCTTACCGTTCCGTATTGGAATAGCTGATTCGGTGTCGAAATCGGTGACCTACCGTCTTGTCGAACCGGCGTTAAAACTCCGGGAACCAGTTCAACTGATTTGCCGCGAGGGACGCTTGGCGTCGCTGCTGGCCGAGTTGTCCATCCACCGACTCGACATGATCATCGCCGACCGACCGATGCCGCCCAATTTGAACGTCAGAGGTTACAGCCACCTGCTGGGCGAAAGCGGGATGACTGTGTTTGGCGCACGTCACCTGACTGAGGAACGGGAGGAGCAATTCCCGGCCATTCTTGACCATGCTCCATTCCTGCTGCCAGGTGAAGACACGGCTATTCGACCGAAGCTGATTCACTGGCTCGAAGCGAATAATCTGCGGCCCATAATTGTCGGAGAATTTGACGACAGCGCCCTGATGAAAGCGTTTGGCCAAGCCGGAGCCGGGTTCTTCGTCGCACCGACCGCCATTGCCAACCATGTCTGCGAACAATACAAAGTAACGGAAATCGGCCGCATCGATTCTGTCGTCGAACACCTCTACGCCATCACGACCGAGCGCCAGCTTACCCATCCAGCCATCGTGGCAATCAGCAAAACAGCTCGAGAGGATATCTTTGGCGCGACCAAGCCCTGACGGACTGCTTGCAGGATCGTCAGGACTCGGATTCGATGCGGTACTCGGCAGATCGGGCGTGCGCCGGCAGACCTTCACCCTGCGCCAACGTAGAGGCAATGCGCCCAAGCGTTATCGACGCCGCCGGCGAAACACGGATCAGGCTGGATCGTTTCTGAAAGTCATAGACCCCGAGCGGCGACGAGAAGCGTGCGCTACCTGACGTCGGCAGCACATGATTTGGTCCGGCGCAGTAATCGCCCAGCGATTCGGATGTGTACGGGCCAATGAAGATCGCGCCTGCGTGGTGAATTTTCTCCACCCAGTTCTCGGCGTCGGCCATTGATAGTTCCAGATGTTCCGGCGCAATACGATTGGCGATGATGCAGGCATCGTCGAGATCACGTACGGCGATCAGGGCACCGCGATTTTCCAGTGAAGTACGAATGATTTCCTTGCGCGGCATAGTCGGCAGGAGTTTCTCGATCGACGCGGCGACGCGTTCGATGTACGCGGCATCCGGGCAAAGCAGGATCGCCTGCGCTAGTTCATCGTGTTCAGCCTGCGAGAAAAGATCCATCGCCACCCAGTCGGGATCAGTCTTGCCGTCGCAGATGACGAGAATTTCCGACGGTCCCGCCACCATGTCGATACCGACGACACCAAACACGCGGCGCTTTGCGGCGGCAACGTAAGCATTCCCTGGCCCGACGATCTTGTCCACCTTGGGCACGCTTTGAGTCCCGTAGGCCAGCGCGCCGACCGCCTGCGCACCTCCAATGCAGAATACGCGGTCAACACCGGCCAGCGCGGCCGCTGCCAGTACCAGCGGATTGCGTTCGCCGCCCGGCGTCGGCACCACCATGATCAATTCCTTGACGCCAGCCACCTTGGCCGGAATCGCGTTCATCAGCACCGACGACGGATATGAAGCCTTGCCGCCCGGTACGTAGAGCCCGACTCGATCGAGCGGCGTCACTTTCTGCCCTAACAATGAGCCATCGGCATCTTCATATTGCCAGCTTTGCAAAGGCTGGTGCTCGTGATAACTCCTGACGCGGCGGGCGGCAGCTTCAAGCGCTTCGCGCTGATTCGTGGGAAGGCTATCCAGTGCCGTCTGCAACGCGTTTCGCGAAAGTTCCAGTTCGGCCATCGACTGCACACTGAGGCGATCAAAGCGATTGGTGTACTCGACCACCGCCGCATCGCCATGCGCTTTAACGCCCCCCAGAATGGCAGCGACCGCCAGATCGACCGACTCGTCCTGCGCACTTTCAAACGCCAGCAAAGCATCGAGCTGTTGCCTGAAATCCGCGTCGCTGCTGGAGAAACGCTTGATGGAAATCACGATCCGACGACCTTCGCAAACGCATCCAGAATCGGAACAATCTTCTCGCGCTTAAGCTTGAGCGCGGCCTGATTGACGATCAGGCGCGACGAAATATCGATGATGTGTTCAACGGCGACAAGATTGTTGGCCTTCAGCGTCCCGCCGGTTGACACGAGATCGACGATGGCGTCGGCCAGGCCAGCGAGCGGTGCCAATTCCATTGAACCGTATAGCTTGATCAGATCGACGTGCACGCCCTTGGCCGCGAAGTGTTCGCGCGCAATGTTGATGTACTTGGTCGCCACCTTGAGGCGAGCCCCTTGACGGACGGCATTTTCGTAGTCAAAACCGGCAGGAATGGCGACCATCATCCGGCACTTGGCGATCTTGAGGTCAAGCGGCTGGTACAGGCCATCGCCACCGTGCTCCAGCAGCACATCCTTGCCGGCGACACCGATATCCGCCGCACCGTATTGCACATAGGTCGGCGCGTCGGTCGCGCGGACGATGACAACGCGCACGTCATCACGATTGGTCGGGATGATCAGTTTGCGTGAGGTTTCCGGATTTTCCAGCGGTTCGATGCCGGCAGCGGCCAGCAGAGGCAGCGTTTCTTCAAAAATTCGGCCCTTGGAAAGGGCAATGGTAATGACATCCACAGCGTGTCCCTGCTTGATAAAACAAGCATTTTACCGCATTGCCTCAATGCCGGCAGGCTGGATGTCGCGCTATGAAAAAGGCCGACGCGAAGGTCGGCCTTTTTAGGAAGAGGCGTCGCTTGACGCCTCCACAACTTCATCAGTCCTCGATACGCATGCCGTAGAAACTGCGATAAACGAAGAACAAGTTCAGCGCCATGAAGACGGCCGCCAGCGTCCAAGCAAGGCCTTGTTGGCCTTGAGCAACCATACCGACCGCCATCTCAACCGCCAGCAAGCCGAACAGCGTGGTGAACTTGATGATCGGGTTCATAGCGACGGAAGACGTATCCTTGAACGGATCACCGACGGTGTCCCCGACCACGGCAGCTTCATGCAAAGGCGTTCCCTTGGCCCGCAGTTCGGTTTCGACGATCTTCTTGGCATTGTCCCAGGCACCACCAGCATTGGCCATGAACACCGCTTGGTAGAGGCCAACGATGGCCAGCGAGATCAGATAGCCGATGAAGAAGAAGGGCTCAATGAACGCGCAACCCAGCGTACCGAAGAAAACGGCGAAGAAGATATTGAACATACCCTTCTGTGCGTACTGCGTACAGATGGCAACCACCCGTTTGCTGTCTTCAACGTTAGCCTTCGTGGAGCCTTCGTCAAGCTTCATGTTGTTCTTGATGAACTCGACGGCACGGTAAGCACCGGTCGACACAGCTTGCATCGAAGCACCCGAGAACCAGAAAATCGTTGCGCCACCGGAAATCAGACCGAGCAGGAACGGAGGATAGAGCATCGAAAGGTGCTGAACTTTCACCGGATCGCTCAAGCCGTTGGTGAGCAGCATGATGATCGAGAACACCATGGTCGCTGCGCCGACCACCGCCGTACCAATCAGAACCGGCTTGGCTGTCGCCTTGAACGTGTTGCCGCATCCGTCATTTTCCTCGAGCAGTTCCTTGGCTTTTTCAAAGTTCAGGGTTATGCCGAAAGAGTCCTTCACTTCTTTTTCAATGCCAGGAATCTGTTCGATGGTGGACAGTTCATAAACCGACTGCGCGTTGTCGGTCACCGGACCGTAGCTGTCAACCGCGATGGTCACCGGACCCATGCCGAGGAAGCCAAAAGCGACCAGACCGAACGAGAACACGGCAGCCATGATGCCGGCCTTGGCCGGATCAGGATTAATCACCAAGGCCAGATCACCCTGCGAAACCACATAGGCACCGGTCATCAGACAGACGATCACCAGACCCATCCAGAACGCAGAGAAATTACCGGCGGTCAGACCGGCCAGAATATTCAGACTTGCACCACCTTCGCGCGACGCCGTGACGACTTCACGAACGTGACGCGAATTCACCGAAGTGAACACTTTGACGACTTCCGGAATGATCGCGCCGGCCAGTGTACCAAATGTGATGATCAAGGAAAGCTGCCACCACAGGTCGGCGTAAACCTTGCCACCGATGGAGATGTCGCCGATCAAGGCTTTGGAGACGATAAAGGTGATGATCAACGAAACGATCGAGGTCACCCATACGAGCGAAGTCAAAGGTGCTTCGAAGTCGAATTTCTTCGCTTCACCATACTTGGCCTTCATGACCATTTCGTTGCCGATGTAGGAAACGCCGGAGGCGATGATCATCATGACACGCATGACGAAAATCCAGACCAGCAGTTGAACCTGCACGGCAGCTTCCGGAACAGCCAGCAGGATGAAGCTGATCAACGCAACGCCGGTCACGCCGTATGTTTCGAAACCGTCAGCCGTCGGGCCAACCGAGTCACCGGCATTGTCGCCGGTACAGTCGGCGATAACGCCAGGATTGCGGGGGTCGTCTTCCTTGACCTTGAAAACGATCTTCATCAGATCGGAACCGATGTCGGCGATCTTGGTGAAGATACCGCCGGCAATACGCAGAGCCGAAGCGCCCAGAGACTCACCAATGGCGAAACCGATGAAGCACTTGCCTGCCAGTTGCGGAGAAACGAAGAGCAGAATGCATAGCATGATCAGGAGTTCGGTCGAGATCAGCATCATGCCGACGGAAATACCGGATTTCATCGGAATCGAGTAAACCGGGAACGGCTTGCCTTCGAGGGACGCAAAGGCGGTGCGGCTGTTGGCCAGGGTATTGATACGAATACCGAACCAGGCAACCCCGAACGACCCTGCAATACCAATCACGGAGAAGGCCAGAATCAGCGCAACTTCAGCCGCCGCCATATGCTGCACCCAACCGAAGTAGGCGATGATGATCGCGCCGATGAATACTTCGAGCAAGAGAATGAACTTGCCTTGGGTAATCATGTAAGTCTTGCAAGTTTCGTAGATGATCTCGCTGACTTCAGCCATCGAACGGTGCACAGGCATCGACTTGACCTGGCCATAAACCACCGCGCCAAAGGCCAGGCCAGCAACGCAGACAATCAGGCCGTAGGCCAGAAGATTCCAGCCGGACATACCGCCCAAAAAGCTCGCGATAGCAACATCGTTGAGATTAGGCAATACCAGATCGGCTTCAGAACTGGCAAACGCAGGAGAAACAACACCAAACAACAGAACGGCAAGCCAGAGAGTGGCACTTTTCGCCACACCCTGCATTCGCCCGAATGACAAACTAGGGAGCTTCATTGCTTTTCCTTATCTAAGGAGGTTAAAAAAACTGTAGTAATAGACGCGTCGTTCGGAAACCAATTGCAACTTGGCTGGTCTGAAATTCCTGAAGTTTAACTAGTCAATAAAGTGATCATCAAAACCATGTGTCAGTGTGCGAAAAAACAGCGCTAGCGCCTATGTACAGCAACGCACTTGCCATAAATCGGACAAGCCTACGGAAACTTGTCGTTATAGCGGTAGATGCAAAAAGAAACGCACACTCCCATTAATAGCATTCTACAACAGAACATCACTATAGAAGAAAAATTCTAGTTTAATATTTTTTAGAATTTATAAGCGATTAGAATTTCTGGCTCTGCATAGAAACTTGATTGCCACAAAACCACTGACGTTTGGCCGACCCGCCCACAGAAAAATCCTCGCGCAAAAACGAAACCCGTAGAGTTATTGAAACGCGCGTCAAATCACTGGCCGAAAAACACCATTCCGTCCGAGATCTACAACGTTGGCGGGAGCGATCCGATTTGGCTTGAATTGAAAATGAAGATCCACCGCATGGCAAGCCATTCCGCTCTGAAGAGCGCAAAGAGATACCGGAAGGGGGCAAAGCGGCTGGATCAAATGCACACTAGTAGAACGTTCCGTTAATAACATTACGTATTACACGATGTCCAAGTCGAATTTTTTCCAACGAAATACGACCGGGGCGGCGTTCATTTCATCGATGCCTTTGAGGATGCGCGCCTTGAGTTCGGGAATCGAGTCGACACGGATATGGCGAAGGA
>JBBQAT010000065.1:0-21889 GCA_038316625.1 Burkholderiales bacterium | reverse complement strand
AGTCGTTTGCGTGAGATCGTCGACGAGCAGGAAAGTGAAGATCTGTTCAAGCTGGTGGATGGCCGGGTCTTCGAGTGCAAGTCCTTACCGCAATACCTCGATGAGCGCATCATCGGACGCGTTTTTGGCTTCAGT
Source organism: Burkholderiales bacterium (assembly GCA_038316625.1). Classification (GTDB taxonomy): domain Bacteria; phylum Pseudomonadota; class Gammaproteobacteria; order Burkholderiales; family Rhodocyclaceae; genus Propionivibrio. The sequence continues at coordinate 21,754 of JBBQAT010000065.1, read as the reverse complement.
GACATCACCGGACGCATCCGCATCGAGGAGGACCTGATTGCCGCCCGGGAAAAAGCAGAAGCGGCCAATCAGGCAAAAGCGACGTTCCTGGCCATGATGTCGCACGAAATCCGTACGCCGATGAATGGCGTCATGGGTATGACGACCTTATTGCTCGATACACCGCTGGACAGCGAGCAGAAACGCTACTTGAACATCATCCGCACCAGCTCCGAGTCGCTGTTGTCGATCATCAACGACATTCTCGATTTCTCCAAGATCGAAGCGCAGAAACTGACACTGGAAATCATCGATTTCAATCTTTTGGCGCTGATTGAGGATATTGCCGAACTGAACAGTTTTCGCGCGGCCGAAAAGGGACTGGAGTTTGCTTGGCACCTTGACCCGGACGTACCGCTGCTATTGCGTGGTGATCCGGGCCGGATTCGCCAGATTCTCACCAATCTGATTGGCAATTCTCTCAAGTTCACCGAGTCCGGCTCGATTTCCTTGCTGATCAGCCGGCGTCTGGATGCGCAGGACCAGACTGTTCTGCGCATCGAGGTGCAGGACACCGGGATCGGCATCGCCAGCAAAAACCTCGACAAGATTTTTGACCCATTCGAGCAGGCTGACTCCTCGATGACGCGAAAGTATGGCGGGACCGGGCTTGGATTACCGATTACCAAACAGCTGGTCGAACTGATGGGCGGCGAGATCACCGTTTCGAGCATTGAAAATCAGGGAACGAGGTTCAGCTTCGACATCGTTCTGGAGCCGCAACCAACCGGCCGAGCCGAGCCTGAGGCGCCCGGAATGGCGAGTCTGCGCGAGCTCAAGGGCACGCGAATCCTGGTTGTTGACGATAACGAAGTTACCTTGAAGAGCATCACGACATTGCTCAACGTCTGGGGCTTCAATACGGAGGGCATTCCGGATGCCGAGCGCGCGCTGGCTTGCATCGATACGGCGCGCGACACCGGGGTGCCTTTTCGCTGCGTGTTTGTCGACATGAACCTGCCGGTCAGTGATGGCGAAAGTTTCGGCCGCCGCGTACGCGAAAACCCGTTCAACGCCGGGACGGCGCTTGTCATGTGCATCTCGGCAGGATACCGCGGAGACGCCAAGCGATTTGAGCAGGCCGGATTTGCCGCCTACCTGAACAAGCCGGTCAAGCGCTCCATCCTGATGGAATGCCTGCTGCGAGTGCTGGGTCGGCGGCCTGACGAGGCAAGTACCATCATCACCGGCCGTTCGCTTGCCGAGGCGGGCAAGCGAATCACGCGACTGCTGGTGGTCGAAGACAACGCGGTCAACATGATGGTCATGAAAGGAATTCTCGCCAAACTTGGTTACTCGCAGGTTGACAGCGCAGTCGATGGACTGCAGGCGGTCGAGATGGTCGAGCAGGGAATGTATGACTTGATCCTTATGGATTGCCAGATGCCAAAAATGGATGGTTACGACGCGACACGACGCCTGCGTGAACTGGACGTAAAAACACCGATCATTGCCATGACCGCGCACACGCTGAGCGGCGACCGCGAGAAATGCCTGGATGCCGGGATGGACGACTATCTGACCAAGCCGATTGCGATCACCAAGCTGACCGCCTGCCTCGATCAATGGCTGATGTGTACCGCCGACCCGGCAAGACCGGACGTCATTCCCTCCGTGGTCGAGGCTGAGCGTCAGGATCCGGACGTCGTGTTCAACTACGACGCTTTTTTGAAAAACATGATGGACGATGCCGAACTGGCGAAAACCCTGTTGCAGATGTTCCTCGCCAATATGCCCGGCGATCTGGAAAAACTGAAGGACGCCATCGCCAGTAGTGACGGTTCGGCCGTACGCTCAGCGGCGCATTTCATCAAAGGGGCGTCTGCCAACATGTGCGCTCAAGCGATCAATGCCACGGCCTTCGAGATCGAACAAGCCGGTTTGAACAGCAATATCGGGCGAGCCATCGGACTCATTCCGAAACTGAATACGAACTGGCTGGATTTTGTCGCACATACCAAGGTTGTTGAACTTGACAAGAGCGGAGCCTAGTCATGAACGTAGGAAGGGCGCGACACTCAATGCAGTTCAGGGAAGAAGAAATGAGAGAACGAACAAAGGCATTCACCGCGTTTTTTTTGCTGCTGCTGATGTTGCCGCTAAGCGCTCTTGCGCAAAAAACGATCTTCGTCGTCGAAAGCTACCATGCTGAGAATGCCTGGGACGCCAGCTATAAAAAAGCGCTGCAGGAGACGTTGGGACCCCGATACAAACTCGAATTTTTCGAGATGGACACCAAGCGACTGCCCAAGGATCAGCACCAGAAGATGTCCGATCTGGCCTGGAAAAAGTATCTTGAACTAAAGCCCGATCTGGTCGTTCTCGGGGATGATGCGGCGCTGGTTCACCTCGTAAAGCGCCTGGCGGAAACCCGTACGCCCGTTGTCTATCTGGGCATCAATAACAATCCGCGTGACTATGTTCCGCTGTCAGCCGAAAATTTCACCGGAGTACTGGAACGACCCTTGCTGAAGCGATCAATTGCATTTCTGCAAGCGGTGATTCCGAGCGCGAAGAAAATCCTTATCTTGTTCGACGATGATGTCACGGCGCAGGTGATCAAGAAGGAAGTCTTTTCAGGCCGGGACACGATGCTAATCAATGGTGTCACGGTTGATATCCGCATGATCGGTACGCTGAAGGAGTACAAGGAGGCGGTGTTGTCTGCCAAAGGGCAGTACGACGCCGCAGTAATCGGCTTGTACCAAAGTGTCAAGACGCCCGAGGGCACGGCGGTGGATGCCGAAGAACTGATTTCATGGGTTTCGAGAAACTCCACGGTTCCGCCGTTCGCGTTCTGGGATTTTGCGGTCGGGGCTCATCGAACCGCTGGCGGTCTTGTCCTCTATGGTCGAGACATGGGGGTTCTCGCGGCCGGTCTGGTGAAGAAGATCCTTGTAGAGGGCGTTCCCCCACAGAAGATCATTCCCATTGTCAACAATCAGGGCGTATTCCTGTTCAGCAAATCACAACTACAAAAATGGAAACTGACCCTTCCGAAAGACGTTTTTTCATCCACCCTGATGGTTGATTGAGTTTTTTGGCTCCGCGCCGCGCGTGAATAAAGTCGGCACCCGGGCAAGCAAATGGATGCGCCATGACTCATGGCCGGCCAGCCAAGCTTGCTCTGCTGAAGTGCAGCGCTCAGCTTTCATCTACACTCTTCCTTTGCTGCCCGGCGTAACCCGGCCTAACAGTCACTGACCCAGCCCTCTTCAGGACCGCAATGGAACTCGTTATTCGCATCATCGGTATCATCACCCCGGTTTTGATCATCTCGGCCATGGGCTACGGCTATGGCCGGTTCAGAAAACCGGACATGACCTGGATCAACCGGTTGAGCACGGACCTGCTGTTTCCCATGCTGATCTTTACGGCCATGGCTTCCAGGGACTTTCATATTCTTGAGTACCTGCCGCTGATTGGTGGCGCCCTCATTGTCCTGCTGGGATCCGGCCTGATGGCCTGGGGCGTAGCAAGAGTGCTTGGCTACAACCCCCACGCTTTCATTCCCTCCATGATGTTTACCAACGTCGCCAACATGGGTTTGCCGCTGACGCTGTTTGCCTTCGGGCCGTCGATGCTGCCGGCGGCCGTCTCCTTGTTCATGATCTTCAGCCTGGTTCACTTTACGCTGGGAATCCGAATCTGTTCACCCCAGGCCAGCATGCGGGGGATTCTCAAGGGGCCCATGCTATGGGCGATGATCGTTGGCGTACTGGCGAGCTTGATGGAGCTTGCTCTGCCTCCGTGGCTAGCGACCAGTACCAAGATGCTTGGAGATACGGCGATTCCGATTGGCCTATTCATGGTTGGCGTCGGCTTCGCAAGTTTCCGGGTCGAGCGCTGGAGCATCGGCATTGTCGGTGCCTTGCTTTGTCCGATTTCCGGCCTGCTGATCGCCTGGCCTCTGGTCAAGATCCTGCCGCTGACAGAACCGATGCAGGGGGTCTTGCTGCTCTATTCTGCCTTGCCACCGGCGGTGATGAACTACATCTTTGCCGACCGCTACCAGCAGGAACCGGGTCTGGTTTCCGCGATTGTCGTCGGCGGGAACATCGCATCGATCATATTCGTTCCGTTTGCCCTGTATCTGGCGCTGTAGCGGCCATCAACATGAAGCGACGAAACCGGCAGAATTTACGGGGGAACGACGACTCCAATCTCGCGTTGGAGTCACTGGCGTCACGTCGTAAAACAGACTAGTTTACGGCCTCGGAGGAAACACATGATGCCAATTCGCAGTTCGCTGATCCGCAGTTCGCTGATCCGCAGTTTGCTGATCCGCAGTTTGTCAGCCCTATCGCTGTTAATCAGTCCGACACTCTGGGCGCAAACACTGGCCCTGGATATCCCGAAAACCCTTGAACAAGCGGCCGCCCAGCGTGCACGCGCAGGGCAGATGGTCAACGAGGCGGACAAGCGCTACGCCAATGAAAAAGCAATTTGCTACACGAAGTTTCTGGTCAATGCTTGTCTGGCCGACGCCAGCAAGCGTCACACCGATGCGCTGATCGACGCCCGAAACGTCGACATCCCGGCGCGTGATTTCCAGCGTGAAACACGGCGTAACGACGTTGAGGCCAAGGAAGCCAAACGTGAAGCGGATCGCCCGCTTAACGAGCTTGATCAAAACGAACAGGCTGAAAGCTATCGCGCCGATGAGGCCGCAAAAGCGGCTGAGCGCGAGAAAAAGATCGCCGAAAAGGAAAAACAAGCCGCAGAGGGGCGTCAAAAGTTGGCGGAAGAACAGGCCAAGCGGGCGGCGAAGCAGCAGCAACGGGAAAAGCGTGATGCCGAGTTGGCCACGAAGCGAACAGAGAAAGCCGAAAAGTCGGCCGCGACGGGCGCTCCCCCACCCGCCAGCCCGTAGGCTGGCACCATCGGTGAGGAAAAAGCTCAAACCGATGCCTTGAAACCCGCATGAATAAACGATCTACGGACTGCACATCGCAAGAACCGCATGCCTTCTTGTTTCTACGGCCCATACTCCGCAGAGGGCCGTATTCATTGCCCTTGAGCGCTTGCCCCGTGTAACGCGATGTGCGCACGAACGAATTCATGGAGCTGCTCGGCAGGCATCGGACGCGCGAACCAGTAGCCCTGAAGCTCGTCGCAGTGGAACAGGCGCAGCAGATTGGCGACCTCCTCCTCTTCGACGCCTTCGGCAATCGTTTTGAGCTTCAGGCTGTGTGCCATTTGGATGATGGCGCGGACGATGGCGGCATCATCCGGATCCTTCGCCAGATCGCGCACGAAGGACTGGTCGATCTTCAGCTTGTCGACAGCGAAACGCTTGAGGTACGCGAGGCTGGAGTAACCCGTGCCGAAGTCATCAACCGACAGCTTGACCCCCAGCGCCTTCAAACGCCGGACTAGATCCAGTGTCGCTTCGGCATCCTGAATCAGGATCGATTCGGTCAGCTCCAGTTCAAGCCATTGCGAATCGAGATCGGAGAGAACCAGCGCATTGATCACGGTATTGACCAGATCCATGCGCTTGAACTGCACGGCAGAAAGATTAACGGCCACGACGAAAGGCGGCAAACCCGCTTCCTGCCAGGCCCGCGCCTGACGGCACGCCTCGTTCAGCACCCACGCACCAATCGGCACGATCAGCCCGGAACTCTCGGCAACCGGAATGAATTTAGCCGGCGAAACCAGCCCGCTTTCCGGACTGTTCCAACGAATCAGCGCCTCGACACCGATGATCTTGCCTTCATGCAGATCCATCTGCGGCTGGTAGTGCAGCACGAATTCCTTGTTTTCCAGCGCCTTGCGCAGCTGCGTTTGCAGGGTCATGTGCTCGACGACCTGCAGGTTCATCTGCTCAGTAAAGAAACGATGTCCGTTACGGCCGGCTTCCTTGGCGTGATACATCGCCGTATCGGCTTTCTGGAGCAGACTGTCGAAGTCCTGGCCGTCATCAGGGAAAAGCGCGACGCCAATCGAGAAGGAGGTCATCAGCTTGTGCTCGCCGAGCAAAACGTGTTCGCCCATGCACTGCTGAATCTTGTCGGCCACCCTTGATACGGCCTCGCTATCGCGCACGTCGTTAAGCAGGATGATGAACTCGTCGCCGCCCTGCCGGCTGATGGTATCGGATTCGCGGACGCAGCCCTTCAAGCGCTCGACAACGACCTTGAGCAGAGCGTCGCCAACCGGATGGCCGAGCGAGTCGTTGATCGTCTTGAAATGGTCCAGATCAAGGAACATCAGGGCCACGCGGCTCTGCAGACGCCCGGCCTGAGCTTGCGCCTGCTCGGCGCGGTCACGCAACAGCAGGCGATTGGGCAATCCAGTCAGCGGGTCATGGTGCGCCAGAAACTCGATATGCTCCTGCGCGGCCTGGCGCTCGGTCATGTCCGAAAAGATGAAGACGTAGTATTTCGGCCGGCCCTCCTCTTCCTGCACAGCGGAAACACCGAGCCACTCTGGATAAACCTGGCCATTCTTGCGCTTGTTCCAGACCTTCCCCTGCCAGTGGCCCGTACTTTCAAGCAGATCCAGCATGCTCGCGAAAAAGTGCTCATCGTGCCGATTGGACGCAAAATCCGCCGGGTTTTTTCCGATGACTTCCTCTGCGCAAAAGCCGGTCACGGCTTCGAAAGCGGGGTTCACCGAGAGAATGCGCAGTTCTACATCGGTGACCAGAATACCTTCACCGCTGCAACGAATGGCTTCGAAAGCCAGCTTCAGCTGCTCCTCGACGCGGCGTCGCTGGGTAATGTCCGAGAGGGTGATGACAACGCCGGGAGTCTGCTCATCAGCAATGCTCAAGGGGGACGTATTGGTTGTAACCCAGCGAACGGTATGGTCGGGAAAACGATAGCCCAGGACAAAATCGCGTATTTCGCGATTCTCGCGCAGAGAAATGGCCGACGGGTAATCCTCGGGGGCAAGAGACGTACCGTCTTCGGCCAACCGCTCCAGCCCGATGTCGGTGATCGAACGCCCCTGCAAGCCGCCCTCGACACAACCAAGAATCTCCTCAGCGGCGCGATTGGCGTAAATAAACACGCCCTGTGGAGAGAGAATCGCCAAGCCTTCGAGCATGACCGACATCGCCCCGCGAAAACGGTTTTCGCTTTCCTGGAGGCGCGTCATCACTTCGCGCAACTCGCCGGTGTTCTCCTTGATCGACACATAATGTGTAATCGTGCCAGAGCGGTCACGAATCGGCGCAACCAGCGCGCGCTCCCAGAACAGCATTCCGTCACGCCGCCGGGTCTGCAACTCGCCTCGCCAACTCATTCCGATCGAGATCGTTTCAAGAAGTTCGCGATAGAAGGAGGCGTCATTTCCCTCGGGGTTCAGAATGCTGACATTTTGACCAAGCGCCTCGTCACGGGAATAGCCAGTGGTCTCAGTGAACATCTTGTTGACATACTCGATACGACCATCGAGGTCGGTGATGAAAATCGTTCCCGGATTCTGCTCAACGGCCATGGAGAGTTTGTTGGCCCAGATTTCGGCCGCTTGCCGCTGTTCCACATCCTCGTGATGAGAAACCTCCAGCGTGTCCGCAAGTTCGCTGCGCCCCAGGAGACGGCGCATATAGATGAGTAGCAACAGGGTCAGAAGCAGGCCGACCACGGGAACATAGGCCGCGCTGTTCGAGGCATTGGCGTCCAGCCAGGCGGGCTCGGCTTCAACCTGCAGCACCCAGCTGCGGCTGCCAACTTCAAACTCCTGTCGGTACGTCAGCGGATGGTCATGGCGCGTTTGCGCATCGCCACCACCCTCCGCGCGCCAGCGATGAATCGGCAACGATGGATCGACCGCGTCGGCAAGACTGGTGCGCAAACCAGGCTGCGACGCTGACGCGTTGGTCAGGTCAAATAGTTCGCCGACATTCAGCGCGAGGAGCAACACACCCCGTGTCGCGGCTTGACGCCACGGACGCGCCAACTGTACCTTGGCTCCACGGTAAACCGGCATGACGATGATCGCGATCTTATCGCTTGCCCGGTGGGGAAGCGGCGAAGGCGTGCCAAGATCGCTGACGGTCGCTTCATCTTCAATGATCGCCTGATCGAGCAGGGAGCGGCGATTACCCCGCGAATACATGTCCACCCCCATGATGCCCAGATCAGGATCAGTCGACAGACTGTATAACAACGGGAAATACCGGTCACGCAACGGCGCTGGCACATAATGGCCTGCGGCGTCGACTTCTTTGATGGCAAAACCATCACCCCACAGCATCCGCCCGGCCTGCTCGACTTTTTTCCGGTCGGCCTCAACAACCAGCGGCGCCCAACCGACACCCCGTACACCAAGTTCACCGACCATCGGCCTGACGAATTTCTCGAAGGTCTTCCAGTCGACTTCGTTCACACTGTGAAACAGGCGTTGCAAAACCGATAGTTGGCCAAGCGGTTTCTGGAAAGCGCTGACCAGCAAATCCGCGCGCTCCCGCGCTGCAAGCTGGAATCGGTGTTCCAGCCGCTCCTGTGCAGTGATCGACATCTCGCGCGTCACCCAAGCCGTAAATAGCAGGCCTAGCAAGCCGACCGCAAGCAGGATCGCTTGCCGGAAATAGGGGCGAAAGCGAGTGCGTCGGGAATCCATCATTCGAGCAATCGCACGAGAAAGAGAGGGCATGTATTCAACATGAGTTCACCATAGCTTATGACGACAAGGTGGAACAAGCCGCAATCATTCGTCCCAGCGCAGATTCAAGCGTTACGGGTGGGCAGCCAAAGTTGAGTCGGACCCAGCCCGGCATGCCGAAAGCTTCCCCACTGGATAATCCAACGCCCGCCGCCTCAAAAAATGCGGCCGGATCGGCCACCCCAAGCCCGCGCGCGTCGATCCAGGCCAAATACGTGGCCTCGACATGGGTCATGCTCAAGCCTGGCAGGCTGGCGACCACCGACTCGACCCGGTCCCGGTTGCGCCGCAGGACCGCGATCAGCGCCATGCGCCAGTCTTCGCAGTCACTGTAGGCCGCTTCTGCGGCCGTCAGTCCGAGAACATTCACGTCCGGCACGATGCCACGCATCACCCCAGTAAAACGGCGCCGAAGCGCCGCGTCCGAGATCACTGCAAACGAGCAGCCGAGACCGGGGATATTGTAGGTTTTCGACGGTGCCATGAGGGTGATGCACCGCTCTGCAAGCACCGGATCGACCATCGCAAAGGGCGTATGTGAGCGATCTTCGTCGAGGATCAGGCCGCAATGAATCTCGTCGCAGCAAACGGTCAGGTCGTGGCGTTGGCAGAAGACCGCCAGTTCGGCAAGTTCGCTTGCCTCCCAGGCTCGCCCGACCGGGTTGTGCGGATGACACAGCAAAAGTAAGCGGGTCGTTGATGTCAGTGCCGCTTCCATGGCCGCGAAATCCCATCCCCAGCGATTGCCCGTCCGTTGTAGCGGGACGGCCGCCAGCGATTTGCCGGCGAATCCGGGTGCGGAAAGGAAAGGAGGATAGATCGGCGTCGCCGTCATCACATCGCCTTCAACCGCCCGGCAGGCGGCATTGATACCGGTTACCAGACCCGGCAACCAGACCAGCCATTCCGGCTCGACGTGCCAGACGTATTCGCGCTGCAAGTACCCGAGCACGGTGTCGACCAGGGCTGGCCAAGGCACCGGGTAGCCGAGACAACCCTCTTCAATTCGCTTTTCAAGCGCGGCCAGAACCGCCGGCGGAGCGGCGAAGTCCATGTCGGCCACCCACAGCGGCAGCACATCACGACCGGCGTATTTATTCCATTTGAGCGAATCGCGGTTACGGCGGTCGATCACGCTGTCAAAATCGTACATGAAGCAAAACTCCTTCTATTCAGACGTCGAGGTGGGCGTAAAGCGCCGTCGACAGGTAGCGTTCGCCAAACGAGGGAATGATCACTACGGTCAGTTTGCCGGCGTTCTCCGTCCTTCTGGCAACCTGCAAGGCCGCCCAGACCGCCGCACCGGATGAAATGCCAACCAGCAAGCCTTCCTCGGTCGCCATGCGGCGCGCAACGGCGAAGGCGTCCTCGGCCGTAACGCGAATCACTTCATCAAATACATTGATATTAAGTACTGCCGGAACGAAGCCGGCACCGATCCCCTGGATCGGGTGCGGACCTTTTTTCCCACCCGACAGAACCGGCGAGGTATCAGGCTCGACGGCAATGACCTGTACGCCCGGCTTGCGTCCCTTAAGAACTTCGCCGACGCCGGTGAGGGTGCCACCCGTACCGACGCCGGAAACGAAAATATCCACCTGCCCATCGGTATCGCGCCAGATTTCCTCGGCCGTCGTGGCGCGGTGAATCGCCGGATTGGCCGGGTTTTCGAACTGTTGCGGAATGAAATAGCGCGTATCCGCTGCCGCCATTTCTTCGGCACGACGGATAGCGCCGGCCATACCGTCCGGCCCTGGCGTCAACACCAGTTCGGCACCGTAGGCCTTGAGCAGCAGGCGACGCTCACGGCTCATCGTTTCCGGCATGACGAAACAGCATTTGATGCCGCGCGCCGCGCAGACCATGGCCAGACCGATGCCGGTATTGCCCGACGTAGGTTCCAGAACGATCGTACCGGCAGAGATCTTCCCTGCCGCCTGAGCCGCATCAATCATCGCCGCAGCAATGCGGTCCTTGACGCTGTGCGCCGGGTTGAAGAATTCGAGTTTGACGGCCACCGTGCCGTCGATGCCAGAGCTCAACCGGTTGAGTTTAACCAGCGGCGTATTGCCAATCAGGTCGGTCACATTGTTGGCGATATTCATGTTATCTCCTGTTCGATCATGCAAGAAAAAGCTTGTAGGCTGGATTGTCGGTTTCGTTCCAGTGCGCGTAACCCAGCTTTTTCAGAAAATCCTTGAACTGTTTCATCTCGGCCGGTGGCACCTGCATGCCGACCAGCACCCGGCCATAGTCGGCACCGTGGTTTCGGTAGTGAAAGAGGCTGATGTTCCAGCCGGCGCTCATCTGGGTAAGGAAGTTCATTAGCGCCCCGCTACGCTCGGGGAACTCGAAACGATAGACGATCTCGTGGTCAACCTGCGGCGAATGCCCACCGACCAGATGGCGAATGTGCAGCTTGGCCATTTCATCGTCGGTCAGGTCGAGTGTGGCGTAACCGTGTTTGCGCAGTTGCTCGACGAGTTTCAGCGATTCAGTACGCGAGTTGACCTGGACGCCAACGAAAACGTGCGCTTCTTTCCGGTAGTTGAAGCGGTAATTGAACTCGGTAATGTTGCGGGCACCGATCAATGACAGGAACTGCTTCAGGCTGCCGGGTTTCTCGGGCAAGGTCACGGCCAGAATCGCTTCGCGCTGCTCACCGACTTCGGCACGCTCGGCGACAAAGCGCAAACGGTCAAAGTTCATGTTGGCACCGGAGGCAATCGCTACCAGCGTCTTGTCTTTGAGCTTGTGCTGTGCAGCGTAAGCCTTGGCCCCCGCTACGGCCAACGCCCCGGCCGGTTCGAGGACGGCACGTGTGTCTTCGAAAACGTCCTTGATCGCCGCACAGATAGCATCGGTATCGACCCGCACCATTTCATCGACGTACTGCTGGCACAGGCGGAAGGTTTCTTCGCCAACGTACTTGACGGCTGCGCCGTCGGCAAACAAGCCGACCTGTTTCAAGCGAATACGCTTTCCGGCGTGCAGCGATTGCGTCATGGCATCGGCGTCGACCGCCTCGACGCCGATTATTTTGGTTTCCGGCCGCAAACGCTTGATGTACGCCGCGACACCGGAAATCAATCCGCCGCCACCGACACAGCAGAACACGGCATGGATCGGTTTCGGGTGCTGACGCAGAATCTCCATGCCGATCGTTCCTTGACCGGCAATGACTTCAGGGTCGTCGAAGGGATGCACGAAGGTGAGTTTTTGCGCCTTTTCCAGTTCCAGCGCGTGCGCGTAGGCATCGTCGTAGGAGTCACCCGCCAGCACCACCTCGCCGCCACGGCTGCGCACCGCCGCTATCTTGATTGCCGGCGTGCTGGTCGGCATCACAATGACTGCCCGACAGCCGACTTTGGCGGCCGACAAGGCCACGCCCTGCGCGTGATTGCCAGCCGAGGCGCAGATAACGCCGCGTTTCAGGCGCTCAGGAGAAAGCTGGGCGATCTTGTTGTACGCCCCGCGCAGCTTGAAGGAGAACACCGGCTGCATGTCCTCGCGTTTGAACAGAATCGTGTTCCCGATACGCGCCGAAAGGTTGGGGGCATGATCGAGCGGCGTCTCTACAGCAACGTCGTAGACCTGCGCGGTAAGAATCTTTTCGAGGTAGTCCGGGTGCATGGCCGCTTATCGTCTGCATGGAAAGCGACGATTCTAGCAGCAGCAACGGCAATGCTCAGCACGAAAAAGGACCGTCAAGCCTCGCGACCACGGCCGTTACGAGGGAAAAATCAAGAACGTGCTGTTTCTCGCGACACAAGGCGCTATCAGCAGTAAATGATAGCGCCTTGTAAGAAAAGGCTTTTTACTGTCCCGTCGGGACCGCGCGGCTGCTTTCCCGGATAATCAGCCATTGGCCGCTCTCCTTGCGCCACTCAAGCGTTTTTTCCGTGGTATCACTGTAGCTATCGGCTGCATAGACCTGCCGGAAAGTAGTGACTGCGATATCGGGACTGCTGCTGCGCACAACCAGATCCTGGATTTCGATACTGACCCCGTTGGCCTTGGCGATACGCTGCTCGCGCTGGCGCGCCCAGTCGTCATGGCTGAGCCCGCCTTCGGGCCTGAAACTCGCCGCATAGAAACCAAGATAGCTCTTGATGTCACGCGCGATCCATGCGGAACGCCAGGCCGTTGTCCGTGCGGTAATATCGGATTCCACGCTGCCGGAAGGAGGCGGCTGGGCCACATTCTCGACCGGTTTCGGACGGTTGCCCATAAAGCCGCTCGACTGATTTTCGAGCATTTCCTTGACCTTGCGTTTAAGCGCTTCGCGATCCAGCGTGGTTTCCAGCGGCGTGATCGCTGGGCACAACTGGGCGAGATCGACCGGGGTTAGATCACCCTCATCCGGAGAACTATCCGCATCGACCCGCTTCAGGTTCAGGGTTTCAAGCAGATGGCCCATGCCCGCATAGCTACGCAGATAGGCAATTGCCAAATCAGCATCCGCATTGACCTGCGAGCGGCGTGCATCAAAATACTCGTTCTGCGTATTCAGAAGATCGAGCAGGGTTCGTTGGCCGATGTTGAACTGATCGCGGTAGGCCGCACGCGTCTTTTCGACCAGACTGACCTGTGTGCCGATATAGGAGATCTGGTCAGTCAGCCGCGAGGTCTCGTTGTAGGCAATCGATAAGGTCTGGCGCATGTCGCGGCAAGCTTTTTCACGCTGATCAAGCGCGATGTTCTTGCGTTCACGATACTGGCGGTTACGTGCCGAATCGGTGCCGCCGTTGAAGAGGTTAAAGTTCAAGCGCAGCTCAATCCGGGTGTCGTTGCGTGAACCAGCATCCTGATAATTGCTGTAGTCGTCGCGTCGCGCGACCAGGTCAACGCGAGGCATGAAGGCCGAACGGCGAGCCTCGAGGTCGAACTGCGAGGCTTCAATGTTCTCGACGGTCGCGCGCAAGGCCGGATTGTGCTTCAAGGCTTCGCTCAGCGCCGCGTCAATATTCCCAGGAAGCGCCTTGGCCAGTTGCTCGGGCGCAAGCATCTCCTTGGCCGGCTGCTCGCCCACGATGCGAACATAACGCGCCGTAACGTCGTGCAGATTGGCATACGCCGTAGTCAGGTTAACGTCAGCCAATGCCAGACGACTCGAGGCCTGATCAACGTCGACTCGCTTGCCAACGCCAGATTCAGCTCGTTTTCTGAGCTGCTCATAAGCCGCTTGGTGCTGGATGTAATTCTCTTCGGAAAGAACGACCTGGGACCGGTAACGAACCACGTCAAGATAGGCGCGACCGGCTTCGAGAGCAGTGTTTTCCGAAGCGTCCAGCAGTTCGAAATAACGTACCAGTTTCGCCTTACCCAGCCGTTTCACTTCATTTGAGGTAGCAAAACCGTCAAACAGCATCTGTCTGAGGCTCAGCGTGGATTCATTGCCGCTGTAGGAAACATCGGTCCCGACTCGCTTTTGTTCGGTCTTTTGACGCCCGACGCCGGCAGACAAATCGACTTTCGGCAAAAAACCACCTTGAGCAACGCCAATCTCTTCAGAGGCCTCTCGGAAAGCATGCCAGCGAGCCTGGACTTCAGGGCTCTTGAGCACGGCGGCCTGTGCGGCGTCCTTGAGCGTAAATTGTTGCGCAGTCTGTGCGCCAAGCGGGGCTGAAAACAGCAGCGCCAACAACAGGGCAATTCGCGCATTAGCAAAGTTTTGCATCTTTCCTCCTTCGAGCAATATACTCGGTCCAGCCACTTAAAGTGGTCGCATTATACGGATGCTGGCCAATTCTTCTGCGCACTAATTCACGACGATTACACTTGTTTACAATCGGGAATTCACCTTCCAGCCCTTGCCGATGTGCCCTGAAAACTCATTGACGCCCAAGAGACAAACTTCGTCAGGGGTATTATTTCGTCATTTTATTCTGGTGCTGCTGGTTTTTGCCGCCTGGTATGCTGTTGCTGCGCTTGACCCGGCCGCGCTGCAACAGCAACTGATTGCCCGCTTTGGCCCGGCGCGAGTCGTCTTGCTCAAGGACTGGCTGCAGACCGTCAACTTGGCAAAAGCCATCGGAGATGAAGCAAGGCTCAAACGTATCAACGATTTCATCAACCAGAAGATTCTTTTTGATTCCGACAACGGCATCTGGCAGCAAAGCGACTACTGGGCGACTCCGCTGGAAACGATCGGACAAGGTGCCGGTGATTGCGAAGACTTTGCCATCATCAAATATGTTTCGTTGCGCATGGCCGGCATCCCTGACGGCAAGTTACGCCTGATCTACGTCAAGGCCCGCCTTGACACGCCGAACGGGCCGATACAGCAGGCGCATATGGTGCTCGCCTATTACGCAACACCAAACGCCGAACCGCAGATTCTGGACAACCTGGATATGAGCATCCGTCCCGCCTCAAAGCGCACGGATCTGCAACCGGTATTCAGCTTCAACAGCGAAGGGATTTTCGCCGGTGTTTCCGGCAAGGACAAAGCCTCGGCAGGCGGCATCGGTCGCCTGTCGCGCTGGGAGGATGCGTGGCGGCGCATCCGTGCCGAAGGCTATGAATAAAATGCTTGAACAAGGAAACTAGATCATGTCCATGTATCGCCAACTCTGGCTTGCCATCATCATCAGCATGCTGCTCGCTCTTGGCGGCAGCCTGCTGGCCTCAATGGTCAGCGCTCGCGGTTATCTGCAATCGCAGCTCTCCATCAAGAATGCAGACAACGCGTCGGCGCTCGCCCTCTCGCTCAGCCAGACCAACCCGGATCCGGTATCTGTTGAACTGGTGGTCAGCGCGCTTTTCGACAGTGGTCACTACGAACTGATTCGCGTCGTTGACCCGCTTGGGAAAGTCATCGTCGAACGTAGCGCACCGCTCGGCGAGCTTGAGGCACCGGCCTGGTTTATCAGCAACCTCCCGATTCAAGCCGACCCCGGCCAGGCGCAAATCAGCAACGGCTGGCAGCAGTTCGGAACGGTCACGTTGATCAGTCATAGCCGTTTTGCCTATGGCGCACTGTGGAACAGCGTGCTCAAGATGATGGGTGCGCTGACCGTTGCGGGATTGATTGGCGGCTACCTGGGGTCGCTCATTCTTCGCCGTCTCAGGGCACCGCTAAACGCCGTCATTAGTCAGGCAAAGGACATCACCGAACGTCGGTTCGTGATGATTGCCGAGCCAAAGGTTCCCGAACTCAGACAGTTGGCCGTCGCGATGAATGCGACCGTCGGGCGCTTGAAATCCATGTTCGAGGATGAGGCCACGCGACTTGAAAGCGTTCGCCGTGAAGCCAATTTTGATTCCTTGACCGGGCTGGCAAACCGTGATCACTTCATGGCGCGGCTACGCCAGTCGCTGGATGCCGAGGACGCCGTCGGCGGGTCGCTGCTTCTGATCCGTCTGGCCGATCTGGCAGGAATCAACCGTCGCCTTGGCCGCGCGGCTACGGACGAATTCCTGAAGCGATCCGGCGAAGTCATCGGATTGTGTGCCGAGTTGGGCCGTCAGGGTATCGCTGCTCGCCTCAATGGAGCAGATTTTGCCGTCATGCTGTCCGGTGAAGCCAATGGGCGAGCGTCGGCCAAAGCCCTTCTCGCGAGGCTCAGCGAGGTGGCCGCGCCATTTGTTGAATATGAAGCCGCAGCCTCGATCGGATTCGGAAAATTCGGTCGCGGCATGGATCTTGGTGCTCTTCTTGCGCGTATCGACGGAGCCTTGGCCGGTGCGGAAGCCGAGGGCATGAATGCTGTGCATGAAGCCGAGGCCGAAAATGACGAAGACCAGCCACGTACCGCAGAGCAATGGTCAAGGATGATTCATCGTGCACTGGATAATCAGTGGGTACGGCTGATTTCCTTCCCGGTAGTCGAGTTCACCGGAAAGCTTTCTCATCGCGAGTGCCCGCTGCGCCTGATGTTTGACGAAAAGGGTGAATGGTTGCCTGCCGGACATTTTCTTCCTATCGCTGAGCGGCTTAGAATGACGCCAGAACTTGATCTGATGGCGGTTACCCTCGGTTTGCGCGAGCTCGAGTCACAGCCCGATCTCCCTGGTCTGGCCATCAATCTTTCGGCCAGTTCGGTCGGCGACGACACCTTCCGGGCAAAGCTGCTGGCTTTGCTGGCGGCACATCGTACGAACGCCCCACGGCTCTGGCTGGAAGTGGCAGAAAATGGTGCCCTGAAGCACCTCGCCATGTTCCGGGAACTGTGCCTGGGTCTAAAGTTGACTGGTTGCCGAATCGGCCTTGAACACTTTGGTCATCAGTTCAGCCAGATTGGCCTGTTACACGATCTGGGGCTGGATTTTCTGAAAGTCGATTCGAGCTTCGTACGTGGGATCGACAGCAACTCGGGCAATGCCGCGTTTCTGAAAGGGCTCTCGGGGATTGCGCATACGATTGGCTTGCAAGTGCTGGCCGAAGGTGTAGCGACCGAAAATGAACTCAGAACGTTGGAAGAGCTTGGGTTTGATGGTGCTACGGGGCCGGCGATAAGAGAACCGACATAGAAAACGGCTCCACGCGATACCCTGCGGGGAGCCGAAATCCCAGGTACGTTCGTGCTAGTCGGTGATCAGCTTGCCCTTGTTGAGCAGATCCTGAATGATCAGTTGATCGGTCGTGAGTCCTCCCGCAGACAGATCAGTGCCCTGGAACACGATGGTATGCTCCACGCCACCCGTCGCGTCTGCGTTGACGCTCAGGGTTGTCGTCCCTCCAGCCGTCGTGAAATGTAGATAGTTGGCGAGGTTACCGGCATTGCTGCCAACATGAAGTTCACCAATCAACAGATCTCTGAGATCAAGGATATCAGAGCCAGCCGCTGTGCCAAAATTCTGCACCGTATCTGTACCGGTCTCGCCCAGACTCCAGCGAAGCACGTCGGCCCCGGCGCCGCCATTAAGGAGGTCAGTGCCCGCGCCGCCCATCAACACGTCGTTCCCGTCGCCTCCGTTCAAGGTGTCGTTGCCAGCGTAGCCAGTCAAGATATCGCTACCCGTGGTGCCGGTAAGCGTTTCACCTGCACCGGTTCCTGCTACGTGGTGATAGCCTCCCAGCGACAGCGTGACGCTACCCGTCGACGTATCACCATCCCGATCCGTTGTTGAATAGGTAAAGGTCGGGCTGAGAATATCGCCATCGTGCATTGCATCTTTGGTCGCCTGATTCATCTTGAAGGTATAACTTCCGTCGGCATTGCCGACGAAGCTGCCATAACTACTGGCCGCACTGCCCCAGACGACATTGGACAGCGTACCATCAGCGCCCGGCAGCATATCAACGTGTCCGTATATTTGCGGTAAAGCGGCGTCAATGGTGGTAATGCTCGCGTAGACCCCGAACGTATTATTGGCCGTGTTTTCGTCAGTATGAATTGTATCCACCAACGTGCCAGTACCGTCTTTGAACCCCAGCAGATTGACCTGGTAGTCCTGACCGCCGACCGTCACGATGGCCGTCTGATCCGCCAGGGTGATGATATCTCTCGAGGCAACCGGATCAGCGGTATTTGGCGTTTCAGTGTGGGTCATATGAACATTGAACGATACGGGCGTCGAAACCCCGTTGATCACAATGTTCATTTGCACGGACATGTCCGTGCCAATCAGCGTGGATGAGTTGCTGTAGATTGGATAGTTGAGGTGCGTGAAGTCTCCAAGCTTGAATTCGACTCCGGTTTGAATCGAGGACCCCGCCGTTGAGTAAGCAACATTATCAACCAGGTTGTACCCCGACCTGCCAGCACCACCGGCAGGATCTCCCCAGCGAAGACCGTCGACCTTGGCGTCTCCATCGTTAGTTTCAAGGTGAGAGACGGTATTGGTGTTGTTCCGATAGGTATCATTGACAAAGCCTGCGTCCAGATTATTCACGGTGATTTGATCAACGGTCACGTAGACACGCTGCGTTGTATTCCCGGCGCTCGGCGAATCATCCTCAACGAATACCGTAAGGCTCGATGTGGCGGTATTGGCACCGTCCGAAACCGTAAGTCCGACGTTAAACGACAAGGCATCTTCAGCGTTCGGCCCGGCATGATCGAAGGGCCGGATCAGGGTCGTTGTGTAAGCACCGGCATCGGTGACACTGACGGTGACTGCTGTTGCCGGTATCCCGGCGACCATCACCGAACCCGTCAGAGTGTGACCATCTGCGCTTACCGACCAACTGATCGGCGACCCTCCCGACGAATACGTTCCAGACGGTACCCCGAGCGTAACCGTCAGCGCATTGCCGTCACTATCGGCAACGGCAAAGTTGCCCGTCGTCACGGTAGCGTCCGTCGTATCCACGCCCGCCGCGGAGCCAACGGTGTCTTTCACTCCATTCGCCAAGCCTTCTTCAGAAACATGGGTGGACTGAGCGGCGCTGATGGTCGGCACATGGTCGTCGTTGGTAATGGTGCCGGTCGCCGTTGACGTCGTCACGGTCAGGTTGGTGCCATTGCTCACGGCGCTGGTAATCGTGGCGACCACCGTCTCATTGGCTTCAAAAACGTTGTCCGCCGTCGGGTCAACGGTGAAGGTGGCGCTCGTCTGGCCGGCGAGAATGGTCACCGTGCCGGTGGCCGTTGTAGTGTAATCAGTGCCGCCGGTGGCGCTACCGCTCAGCGTGTAGGTGACAACCGTGTCGTGCGTATTCGGGTTGCTAAGGCTGACCGTGTAGGTCATGACGCCCGCCGCGTTTTCATTCATCGCGGACGGCGCGACGGCGATGCCCGCCGTGGTGTCGGTGGTGTGCACGTTTTCTGTGTCGGGCGTGGCGGCGTTGCCGGCCAGGTCGGCGACGCTGGCGGTGGCGACGTAGGTCGTGCTGTCGGTGAGCAGGGCGACATCGACCGCCGGGACGGTGACGCTGAAGAGGCCGCCGCTGACGGTGCCGCTGTAGGTCCTGCCGTTGAAGACGACGCTGGCAACCTGGCCGTCTTCGATGCCGGTCGTCGTGCCGCTGATGGTCAGCGGCAGGCCGCGTTCGACCGCGGTGATGACGTCGCCGCTGATTTCGTCGAGGGTGATGGTGCCCGCCGTGGTGTCGGTGGTGCTTCCTGTCGTCTCGCGCGATTGAGTGTTTCCACCTCCACTCAACAACTCATCTACCACCCCACGCCGAGCCGTATCAAACTCAAAGCCCAACGGATCAACGCTTTCAGCGATCCGCAACAGACGCACAAAAGTGGAGCCACCATCTGCGCCGCCAGCGGCATTTCCAGCGGCCGTCTCCTCAAGCAAGGCATCCAGGCTGCCGCCCTGATTGATCGCCTGGATGATTGTGTTCGTATCTTTCCCCGCCGCCAGCAATGCTGAGTCGGTCGCATCCGGTTTGAACGCGCCGGCCACTTCGGCATCGACCGTCACGGTTTCATTGGCCTGGATGGCCAAGGTACGGCCATCGGCCGTGGCCAGATCGACATGCGCACCGGCCGCTGTTACCAGCACATCCCCCTGAAATATCGGGTCGCCGACGTGCAATTGGCGCATTTCGCCGTTTTCGCCCTTGGCGAAAGCCTTGCCTTGAACAGCGGAGACGCGTGCGACGGGAGCGGTAGTGGCCATGATTTGTCCTCGATACGGAGTGATTGATTGCGCCACAATAGCCAAATGCACAATGGCCGCCTACTGTACTGAAGTACGATAGGCGGCCATTGTTGATGCTTTCTCGGTTAGCGCGGCTTTTCGATACCGTTGATGATCAGCGAGAGTTGCATGCGGTCGCGTGCGCCGAGTTTTTCCAGCATGGCACCGACGTGCGCCTTGACCGTACGCTCGGTGATGTCCAGCTGACGCGCGATTTCCTTGTTGCTGGCACCCTTCGCGAGAAGAACGGCGGCCTCCTGTTCGCGCGCGGTAAGGGATATGCGCCAAGAGGCATCCAGTTCTTTGTCCGCCGGAAGCAGCCTCACGGTCGAAGCCAGCAGGCGCTGCATCAAGCCCTGCCCGACCCAGATACCACCGTTTTCAACGACCATCGCGACTTGCTGGAGGACTTCAGGGGCGGCATGACCATTGCAATACCCTGCTGCACCAGCAGCCAATGCAGCCATGGCTTGCTCCTCCGAGGGCTCGTCGGCGAGCAGAACCAGTGATCGTTTGGCGAAGCTTTGGCGCAAACGTTTTACGACACCCTCGGCGGCGTGACCCGCCGGCTGCAAAGCCCAAACCGTTCCTGCTCCGTCCGAAACATGATCCAGCCGCCCACAAACAAGATCCGGAAACGCTTCGCGCCAGTTGTTCCGCTGGCGCGCATCAAGCGACAAAAATAGCGGTTGCATGATCAGCGCTCCGAGAACGCTCGCGCCTTGGCACGCAAGACCGGCTTGAGCAGGTAGGAGAGCACGCTCTTTTCGCCGGTGATGATGTCCACTTCGGCGACCATGCCGGGGATGACCGGCATGTTATTACCCAGCGTCGATTGGTTGGTACGGACGCGTACGGTGTAGAAGGCGTTGCCCTTTTCATCGACCACCGAATCAGCGCCGATATGTTCGAGCTTGCCGTCCAGGCCGCCATAGATCGAAAAATCATAGGCGGTAAATTTGACGACGGCTTTCTGCCCCGGTCTCAGGAAAGCAATGTCGCGCGGCAGAACGCGTGCTTCGAGCAGCAGGTTGTCTTCCAGCGGAACGACTTCGACGACATCCTTGCCTGGTTGTACCACACCGCCGACAGTATTGATCAGCAGGCGCTTGACGGTACCCTTGACCGGCGAGCGCAGCACCGAACGCGTCACCTTGTCTGACAGGCCGACGCTGGTTTCCGCCACACTGTTGAGTTTGGACATGGTATCGGCCAGCTCCTTGCCTGCTTCGTTGCGGAAGGCCAGACCGACTTCATCCAGCTTGTGATTGGCCTCGCTGATCGACGCCTGAATGCGCGAGATCTGCGCTGCCGCCATATCGCGTTCGCCACGGAAGCGACCGACATCGCGCTCAAGACGTAGCAGTTCGACTTCCGAAACAGCACCCGAGGCGATCAGCGGTTTGGTAACGGCCAGTTCCCTGCCCGAAATTTCGTAGGCTTTGGCGGCCTGCTCGTGTTTGGCACGCACCTCGACCAGCTCCTGCTGGCGCTGTGTCAACTGCTGCCGGGCGATCGAGGTCGTCGTTTCCAGCTCGTTACGACGCGATTCGTAGAG
>JBBQAT010000064.1:0-22125 GCA_038316625.1 Burkholderiales bacterium | reverse complement strand
CTGTTCCCGCTCCCGCATGATGCCGACAATCTCCCAATATGCATTTCTAACCCACTGAATTTAAATGAACAAATTACTGTTTCTTGAGAGCCTGTCGAAGGGCTGTTCATGGTTCGACAGGCTCACCACGAACGGACTTTTGCACTAAATTTCGCCTATTGAATAATCTGGGTTGAAAAAGAGCTACGTGCACTCTATGGTTGGCCTCCGAAGAGTGTCGATAGCCCGTTCCGTGCAAACTGTGGTTGGAAAACGAAAGAGTAAAGGCCGCGATTCAAGCAAGTCGACGGCGGGCTACAATGGCTGTCTGCGGCCATCAGTGGTCCGTCACTACGCCTCTGGTTTTGACATTCAGAGGACTGGTCTACTTCGAAACCTGCCGCATGTCCTACGGAAGGTCGTCAGCCATCCCGATCATACGATCAACGCCAAACAAGCGGCAGGTATATTGCAATCAACAGACCTTGGGGGACTTAGCGTCGAAGGTCGACCTTCGATGTATCGCCAGTTTCGCTCAACACAATTTAGGCTGTGCCTGCCTGATAACCTGGCGCTAACACTGCGTTCTGCACCCCATAGAGCACCAGAGGATCACTGAGCCAGAGGCGGTATCGCTTAGGATCAAGACTGTGGTCCGGACTACAATCCACGTTCCATTGCTGCAGCACATAGCCAACGATGGCCGCCCTGACTTTCAATTTCAGGAACCCGCCGACCATGGCAAAATCTCTCGCCACGATCTCCGGTCGTGCCTGGGCTGGATGAGGCTGCAACTCCAATTCCACGATACGCGACCACTGAATATCACTGTCTCTCTGTTCAGGGATCGGGATCGGAGCGGGTGGCATCATCACTGGCGTCTCCATGCGCGTGATGACCAGATCTCGGAACTCCTGCGACACCCGGTCAAATACGCGAGCGTGCCAACGCAACCCGCTATCGACTAGGGCGAAGGGTACGATTTCCCGTTCGGACGGACCCTTGTTGAGCGAGTGATAGGTGAGTCGAACAGCCCGTTGCTGATGAATGGCGCGGGTGATGACCGAAAGATCGGCCAAGGGTGGCTGGTTCAGGCGCAGCGGGAAATCGCAACTCAAGTAGCCTGATGTCGCCTCGCCCAGGCTGCCACCAAAACCCCGCGAAAGGGCTGACATGACGCGCTCCGGTCGATGATCAAACAGCGGCTCAAAATCTTCGCCCGGCACATAAACCTTGCGACGCTCGTCAAACCCAATGTTCCGGGGCGCCAGTTTTCGGTAGGTGGCCAGATCCCGTGTGGCGACCGCCGGGGCGATACCGAAACGATCCATCAGGTCGGGCCTGCCTACATCGCCGAGGAACCAGAGTCGAAACTCAACGAATGCCAGGCGCTCGCGCTGGGACTGATTCAGCGATTCAAGGGATCGATTGTCCATAAGCTGTCTCTCTAACGAAGACCGCAGCATACAACAATATAATCCTTTAAACCTATATACATCATCGTATTGATCACATACAATTACCTAATCAAAACGATCACATGAAAGAGGCGCTATGAGCTACGACATTATCGGAGATATACACGGGCAGGCCGACAAACTGGACGCCCTGTTGGAGACACTCGGCTACCAACATAGAAATGGCACCTGGCGGCACGCTGAGCGGCAGGCCATTTTTGTCGGGGATTTCATTGATCGCGGCCCGGCGCAGCTTCGCACCGTAAATACCGTACGAAAGATGGTGGAGGCCGGGTCAGCCCAGGCGGTAATGGGCAACCACGAACTGAATGCCATCGCCTGGCACACCCCCGATCCACACCAGCAGGGAGAGTTTCTGCGCCCTCGTTACACCCCGAAGTGGGGCGAGAAGAATCACGCTCAGCACGCCGCTTTCCTGGCGGAAGTCGCACACCAGCCGAGCTTGCACACAGAAATCATTGACTGGTTCCTCACTCTGCCGCTGTGGCTGGATCTGGCGGAACTGCGCGTGGTGCATGCCTGCTGGCATCAGCCTTTCATGAATTGGCTGGCACCGCAACTCCATGAAGGCTGTTATCTGACGCGGGAATTGATGCAGGCTGCCACGGATGAACCGGCGGACGAAGCGGAGAAGGACAACGCCACCCCCAGCATCTTCAAGGCCGTCGAGGCATTGACCAAGGGTATTGAGATTCCCTTGCCCGACGGTCATCACTTCGTCGACAAAGACGGGCATCAGCGCACTCGGGTGCGCGTGTCTTGGTGGGACAACGATGCATCGACCTATCGTGCCGCCGCGATGTTGTCTGACAAAGAGCGGGCGGCACTTCCGGAGTTGCCGATTCCTGAGCACGCCAGGATCGGCAGTCAAGGCAAACCGGTGTTCTTCGGCCATTACTGGATGACCGGTGTGCCCTCGCTCCAATCATCCCGGTCCGTTTGCGTGGACTACAGCGCAGGCAAGGGGGGAGAGATGGTGGCCTATCGTTTTGACGGGGAAACCTGCTTGTCGCCAGAGAAGTTTGTCCGCGTCGGCTGAACGGAGCTGGCGCACGAATCACACGATGGGAGGGACGACCATGAGCGACAAATCCAACAATTACGATATAACCCACTAGGAGTGTTCCATGACCACAAAAAATGATCTGTCGGATTTGTTCTATCTGGACGAATCAGCCTTATCCACTACCGACGAGGATGAACTACTAAATCTCTACGAGTGTGAAACCGCCCCCGAGGAAATTGTGGATGAGGTCTTTCGTGCCAAGTACGTCGCTTTCTGCAAAAAACAAGAGGAATCAAATGACCAAAATTCGGACTGATGTGATTTATGGGATTGCCGTGGCAGATGCTATCGGGAATCCTCTGGAGTTCTACAGTTCGGTTGATAGGCTCCAGTTTGACCACTCGGCTTCTGCCTCCACGCTCAGGGCCTCCGACGATACTCAAATGACTTTGTTCCTCTACGAGTCACTGGTGCGGGAAGGGTTATCGCTCCGAAGCATCACCGAAGAAACATATCGCAATGCCTACCTGCGCTGGCTAAGCACTCAATATGCCAAGGCTACTCCTGTGCTTGGGGAAGGTCTTCTCTCCTTCCGAAGCCTGCACTGCACTGAGGCTCCGGGTCGTACTTGCCTGGCGTCTTGTCATTCAATATCCAAGGGTGAGAAAGTCTCCAACGACTCCAAGGGTAACGGAACGGTGATGCGCTGCTCCCCCATTGCTGTGCTTGGTTTAGCTGCGGGGTGGTCTCTTGAAGAACAGGTAAAAATGGCTCACGATGACGCCAAAACGACCCACCTGCATCCATTCGCAGCGGAATCTTCAATGTTTTTGGTCTGCTTGTACCACCACCTGTTTAAGGGGAAGCCTCTCCATGAATCGTTGCAATTGTCAGCACTGTTCATGCTGAACCGTGGAGCCCAACAAGTCGCTGATCTGGTGCTCAGTATGGGTAGTTCTGACACATTCAGAACGACGATGAAGAACAATGCTTTGGGGGGTTGGGTTGCTGAAGAGGCTCTGGCGATGGCCGTGGGTTCCGTCCTTCACAACGACACCTACATAGCGGCTATTGCGGACGCGATCTGCATTAGTGGGGACTCTGATACGGTTGGGGGTATTGCCGGGGGGCTGGCTGTCGCCAGCGGAATGCCTGTTCCGGAGAAATACATCAAGAAGCTGAACGTCAAGGACGCAATGGATTATCTGTTGTTGGAGTAATTTCTTCAGTTTTTTTGCGAGTTATCATGGTTGCCTTACACTACCCTTTTACTCTTTCAACGCATTTACCTTCTCCCTTCAGGCTGAGCCTGGATTGGAAAAAGACTGGCACAGAGGAAATTTTGGCGGAAATTCCGGGCGGACGATGCGTGGCAAGCGCGGAGATACTCGCTGAATGGTCGTTGAATTTCCTATCTTTCTTCTCCTTCCGCCAATGTGAGACCTTTTTGAGGACAAACCCATGGACGAACCCAAGCCGCTCGATAGCCTATTCAACAAGAAGATTTTCCGCATCCCGGATTACCAGCGCGGCTACGCATGGCAGCGGGAGCAGCTGAAAGCATTCTGGGAAGACCTCGTGAATCTTTCCGACGGTCGCTCGCACTACACCGGCGTGCTCACGCTCACGCAGATTCACAACGCCAAAATCGAAGACAACGAAAAGGAGTTCTGGCTCGTGGATGACCATTCCTACGGGGTATATCATATCGTGGATGGTCAGCAGCGACTCACCACGTTCACCATCTTCGTCCAGGCTTTCGTGGATTTCGTGAAGAGACTGCCGGAAAATATGGGGAAATCCGACGAGCAGATTTACCTCACCGACACGCAGAATGTGGCCGACGTGCAGCGGCGTTTCCTCTTCAAGGTGAAGCCAACGGGTGACAAGTTCCGCACCTACAAGTTTGGCTACACCAAGGACAATCCGAGCTACGACTACCTCCGGCATAGAATCCTCGGCGAACCCGGCGGCGCGTCCGTGCAGGAGACTTTTTACACGCTTAACCTGAGCAACGCGAAGCTCTACTTCGCCGAGCAGCTTACCGAGTTGTACTCAGTCGAGGGCGTTGTTGGTATCCAGGATATCTACAAAAAGCTGACCAAGCGTTTCCTTTTCAACGAATACATCATCAAGGATGAATTCGATGTGTTCGTGGCCTTCGAGACCATGAACAACCGCGGCAAGAAGCTCTCCGACCTAGAGCTTCTCAAGAACCGCCTCATTTACCTTACGACGCTATACACCGATGAGGAACTGGACGCCGCCTCGCGGCAGAACCTGCGGGAGACGATCAACGATGCGTGGAAGGAAATTTACAAGCAACTTGGTCGGAACAAGAGCGCACCACTGAATGATGATGACTTCCTCCGGGCGCACTGGATTCTGTATTACAAATACTCCCGCAAGACCGGTCAGGATTACATCCGCTTCCTGCTCGATGCGCAGTTTACGCAGCAACGCGTGCATAAGAAGGTCGTACGGGAAGTCGCGCTGGAGACGCCGGAGGAGTCGCGGGACGAAGTGGAATTCGAGGAGGAAGCGGAGGATACTGCCGCTGAAAATGAGACCGTCATCGTCTCAAGCGCCGACCTTTCGCCCACGGAAATCCGCGATTACGTCCTGAGCCTCAAGACCTGCGCGGTGCACTGGTTCAACTCGTTTTTTCCCGCAATGGCCAAGGAGCTGCGCGACGAAGAAAAGCACTGGGTTGAGGCGCTCAATCGCGTCGGCATCGCCTACTTTCGCCCGCTGGTCATGGCTATCCTCAAGCGCGACCTGACATGCACGGAGCGAGTCCGGGCACTTCAAGGCATCGAACGGTTCCTCTTCGTCGTATTTCGGATGAACAAGGAGACGGCCAATTACGGGAGCAGCGAATTTTACCGCATGGTGCGGACATTCGACCAAAAGGAGTCAGGACTTGCGGAACTTGTCGCAGAACTCGATTCGCGAATGGCTTACACGTTCGACGAAACGACCGGGCTCTTCAACAGCAGTTTCTTCTTCGCGCGGTCAGAGAAGCGATTGAAGGGCGGCGGCGGTTACTACTTGTGGCCGGCCCTGCGCTACTTCCTCTTTGAATACGAACTCAGCCTCCTCGCCGTCACCAGGCAGGCAAAGGTAAGCTGGGATGACTTTAAGAAGAGCGAGCGGGACATGATTTCGATCGAACACATCTTCCCGCAGACGCATACGCCTGACTGGGAAGCTGCCTTCAGCAGCATTCCCGCGGAGCGCTTGGTGAATTACGAAACAGCACTCGGGAACCTCTTGATCCTCTCGCGCTCGATCAACTCCTCCCTACAAAACGACGACTTCTCAGACAAGAAAATGCCTCGCTTCGACGCCGACGGAAATAAAACTAGAAACGGTTACTCCGACGGCTCCCATTCTGAGATCGAAGTGGCCGGAAACGCAACATGGGGACCAACCGAAATTCGCGACCGCAGCCTCAAACTCATGAAGTTCCTAGAGCAGCGTTGGAAAATCGATTTCGGCTCCGACGAAGCGCGCCTCAAACTGCTGTTTCTCCACTTCTAAAGAAAGATAGGAAATCAAGGCAATTTATTTTGTGTTGTAGAACCCAGAAACCCGCATCTGCATACCCGTTGTCCGTGCCTGAGGCCACTTGGGCGGCAAATCATAAAGGGGCCTCACTCTTCCTGTTCTTGGTTAACAGACCTGTGCGGTAGCAATGCGCAGTAAGCCGCCTCGTATCAAAGGCAACGGATCTGATCGCTGAGGGTCGATTTCCGTCGGAAGGAGAGGGATTCCAGATGTATAACTATTAGCAGGTTTTTGTAATTCCCAAGCACAGCACCCAACACTGTCGAAACAATCTAGCGCTAGATTCGAACTATGCGCGAATATTGCGACGAGTCGAGGTGCTCGGCTGAATTTAGGGATTTCCAACCTCCGAATGCATATGGCTGATAAATGAAAATCCTGGTGGTGGAAGACGAACCCAAGACCGGTACTTACCTGAAGCAGGGTCTGGTCGAGGCCGGTTTCGTGGTTGATCTGGCGACGAATGGCCTGGATGGTTTGCATCTGGCGTCGACCGAGTCCTACGATCTGGCGATTCTCGACGTGATGCTGCCGGGAATCGACGGCTGGCAGGTGTTGCAAGGCATGCGCCGGGCAGGGAAGGAGATGCCGGTGCTGTTTCTGACGGCGCGTGATCAGGTCGAGGACCGGGTCAAGGGACTGGAACTGGGGGCCGATGACTATCTGGTCAAACCGTTTGCCTTTTCGGAGTTGCTGGCGCGTGTTCGAACACTGCTGCGGCGTGGCGGGAAGGCGAAGGACGCCGAGTTTCTGCGCGTCGCCGATCTGGAGCTTGATCTTCTGCGCCATCGCGTAACGCGGGCTGGCAAGCGTATCGACTTGACCGCCAAGGAATTCACGCTGCTTGAGCTTCTGCTGCGGCGTCAGGGCGAGGTGTTGCCGCGTTCGCTGATCGCCTCGCAAGTCTGGGACATGAACTTCGACAGCGATACCAATGTGATCGAAGTCGCCGTGCGGCGCTTGCGGGCGAAGGTTGACGATGATTTCGAGGTCAAGCTGATTCGGACCGTTCGCGGCATGGGTTATGTGCTGGAGGCGCCGGCGTGCGAATGAGTTCTGGAAAAATCGCCCGCACCTCGATAACGCTAAGGCTGACTGTCCTTTTCTCGTTGGCTTCAACGGTTGTTCTGCTAGGCCTTGGTTACCTGATCGGTGGTGCCGTCGAACAGCATTTTGTCGAACAGGACATGGAGGTCCTGACCGGCAAGCTCGATCTGACGCGGCATGCGCTGGACAAGGTTTACTCGGATCAGGATCTGATCGCCATTCCGCAGCATCTGGATGACTCGCTGGTTGGGCATCAAGGCTTGGCGGTTGTCGTCGTTGCACCCGACGGACAGAAGCTGTTCGCCACACGCGGCGCCGAGTTCCCGCAGGCGTTGCTGGACAAGCCCGTGCAGGCGGATTCCTTGCGTCCGATGGTCTGGAAAACGGCCAGCAACATCCCGTTTCGCGGCATTGCGGCCCTGGCGAATACGAGAATAAAAGATGCTCCGCCGGCCATCGTCGCCGTCGCGACGGACATTTCGCATCACGAACACTTCATGAGCTCGTTCCGGATGACCCTGTGGTCGTTCGTGGTGCTGGCCGCGTTGTTGACCGGATTCCTCGGCTGGATTGCGGTACGGCGCGGGCTTTCGCCCTTGCAGGCGATCCGGCAGAAAGCCGAGGGGATTACGGCGAAGAAGCTTGATGCCCGGCTGGACGTTGACTCGGTGCCCGCTGAACTGGTGGACCTGGCCGAAACCCTTAACGCGATGCTGTCGCGACTGGAGGATTCGTTCCGCCGGTTGTCGGATTTCTCGTCCGATCTGGCGCACGAATTCCGCACGCCGATCAGCAATTTGCTGACGCAAACGCAGGTCATGCTTTCCAGGCCGCGATCATCGGATGACTATCGCGACGTGCTGGCCTCCAACGTCGAAGAATTCGAGCGGCTGTCGCGCATGATCGCCGACATGCTGTTCATCGCCAAGGCCGACGAAGGACAGATCGTTCCCTCGCGAGAAACAATGGCGCTGGATCGGGTAGCTGAGGATCTGGTCGAGTTCTACCGTCCGATGGCCGATGAGAAAGGCGTTTCGCTAAGTACCTCGGGAGCCGGCGAGATGATCGGCGATTCCCTGATGATCCGTCGCGCCATCAGCAATTTGCTCTCCAACGCCATTCGGCATACGCCGGAGGGCGGTTGCGTCAACATTGCTGTCGAGCCTTTGGACGCTGGTCGCGTAAGAATCATCGTTACCAATACGGGAGAAACGATTCCCGCCACGCATCTGTCGCGCCTGTTCGACCGTTTCTACCGGGCCGATCCGTCACGGCACTGGGAAGGCGCGCACTCTGGATTGGGGCTGGCTATCGTGAAATCGATAGTCGAGGCGCATGGCGGAAACGTTTCCGTCGATTCCAAAGCCGGAATGACGTCTTTCATTCTGGTTATTCCGGGTAACACTTGATCCCAGACGGTAGGGTGTGCAAATCCCATTTGCGCACGCGGTCTGATCCATCAACGCACCTGATTCATCCGATGGTGTGCAGCGCTTTGGCTTTGCACTTCCTCCAGTCACGTTTCGCACCCTTGGACTTGAGATATCTAGGCGTGCAGGGTAGAGGGTAGAATACGCCCCATGATTATTCTTGCTCTTGAAACCGCCACCGACCCCGGCTCAGTCGCCCTTTGGCGTAACGGGGAGATCGTTGCGCGAAACTGCCCGGACGGGCTTTCAAACTCGCAAACCCTGCTGCCGCTGGCCGAATCGACGCTGCGCGAGGTCGGGCTGGGATTTGCCGATCTGGGGGGAATTGTATTCGGCGCCGGTCCCGGTTCATTTACTGGTTTGCGTGTGTCCTGCGGCGTGGCGCAGGGGCTGGCTGTCGCCCGCGACCTGCCTTTGCTTGGCGTGGGAACGCTTGATGCCATGGCCCTGGTCAGCGGTGGCGAGCGGGTGATCGTCGCGCTCGATGCACGCATGGGCGAGGTGTACTACGCTATTTTTGAACATGGCGAGTTGCTGGGCGAGATTGGTGTTTACCCGCCGGATGCCGTGCCGATGCCGGCTTCGCCAGGCTGGCTGGCCTGCGGCAACGGGTTGGCGGCCTATCCGGCATTGCGCGAACGGCTGTCGCCGTTTGTCGATACCTGGATGCCGGAAGTGATGCCCAGTGCGGAAGCGATTGTCCGTCTCGCCGCGCCGCGCCTGGAGCGTGGTGAGCAGATCGACCCAGCCGATGCGGTGCCGCTTTACGTACGCAACAAGGTGGCCAAGACCGTGGCCGAGCGACTGGCCGAGGGAGGCAAGGCCTGATGAACGCCGTCCTTGCGCCGCGTGTCGAGATGCTGCCGATGAGTGCAAGCGACCTCGATGAAGTTCTGGCTATCGAATACCGCGTCTGTGACTTCCCCTGGGGGCGTGGCAATTTTGCGGATTCGCTGGCGAGCGGCTATAGCTGCTGGGTGTGCCGTGTAGATGGCGAACTGGTTGGCTATTTTGTACTCATGTTGGCGGTCGATGACGCGCATCTGCTCACCATCAGCGTGGCCGAAAAACGCCAGCGCCTGGGCTTTGGCGCTCGCTTGCTGCGCCACGCCATGAGCGTGGCGAGGGAATGCCACGCGACTAGCATGCTGCTCGAAGTGCGTCCGTCGAACGAAAAAGCGCTGACGATGTATCGCCATTTTGGCTTTCAACAGATTGGTGTGCGACGCGGTTATTACCCGGCAGCAAACGGCCGTGAAGATGCGCTGGTGCTGACCCACGCGCTTGCAGAGGTATTGGCATGAGCTTGACCCGCGATCAGATACTCGACGAAATGGGGCTTTCACCGCAGTGGGTTATGCGTGATCAGCCCTCGGTCGTTCGGGGGGCAATAAAAACCACCGCAGCCGTGGCCGAGCCTGAGCCGCTTCCAGTAGCGGTGCACAAAGAAGCGCCCCGGATGGTTTCGTCCGTGATCTTGAGAGCGGAACAGATCGCCGAGTACGGATGGGATCAACTTCGTCAAAGCATCACCGAATGTCGCGCCTGCGGGCTTTGCTCCGAGCGCAAACAGGTCGTTCCCGGCGTCGGTGATGAGAACGCTCGCTGGCTGTTTATCGGCGAAGGGCCTGGTTCGGAAGAAGATGCGCGGGGCGAGCCTTTTGTCGGGCCGGCTGGCAAGCTGCTCGATTCGATGCTGGCGGCGATTGACCTCAATCGAAGCGAAGATGTTTACATCACCAATGCCGTGAAATGCCGCCCACCCGGAAATCGCACGCCGGAGGCGGATGAAATGTCCGCCTGCGCGCCGTATCTCAAACGCCAGATTGCGCTGATCCAGCCCAAACTGATTGTCCTGCTCGGACGGGCCGCCGTTCACGCGGTGCTCGGTGAGGATGGCTCCCTTGCCAGTCTGCGCGGGAAAACGCTGGCCTATCGAGATGGTGATCGAACGATTCCGGTACTCGTCACTTACCACCCTGCCTATCTGTTGCGCACCTTGCCAGACAAGGCCAAGGCGTGGGAAGACCTGTGCCGGGCGCGGGCGCTGATCAATTCATCTCACGGCTGACCGGGCAGGGCATCGTTCCCGTGCGCCCCGGCCATCGCGATTTCCAGCATATCGATGAAGGCGCGTGTCTTCGCCGGCATCAGACGTCTGCCGGGAAAGACCGCCCACGCCGTGTGTGACGGCAGACACCAATCGGCCAGCACGCGGCGCAGTTCGCCCTGACGCACGCTGGGTGCGGCGAAGTAGTCCGGAACGGCGGCGATCCCCACGCCGGCACAGGCCAGGCGGATCAACAGTTCGGGAGAGTTTGCGGTGGCACGTCCCGGTGGCACGCCCTCCCAGCGCTGTTTGTCGCGAATCAGCGTCCAGCTTGCTGCTTCACCATTGATCCTGAGCAGACGCAAGGCATCGTGCTGGACGAGATCGTCCGGCGATTCCGGTTCACCATGCTCGGCCAGGTACGCCGGAGCGGCATAAAGCCCGTTTGGAAAAACGGCGATGCGCCGTGCTGCGAGCAGGTTGTCGTCAGGCAGATCGCCCATGCGCACCGCGATATCGTAATTTTCTCCGAGCAAATCCACGCGTCGCGGCGACAGGTCGAGTTCCAGCGATACCGCCGGATGCAGTGCGACAAAGGCCGCCAACATGTCGGTCAGCAACAGGGTGGCAAAATCGCTCGGCATCGATACCCGCAGCCGGCCGCTCGGGCGCGCCTGACGATGTTCGCTCAGCGCCTTGACGGCATCCACTTCAGCCGCAACTTGGCGTGCGTGTTCCAGCAACTGATGGCCGAACTCGGTCAGCGTGAGGCGGCGGGTGGTTCGTAGCATCAGGCGTTCGCCCAATCGCTCTTCAAGCAGCGCGATGCGGCGCGATACCGTCGATTTGGGCAAGCCAATCCGTTCGGCGGCGCGGCTGAAGCTACCGGCTTCGGCAACGCGGGCGAAGATCAGCAAGTCGTTTGGGTCGTATTGTTCCATAAACGGAACAATGATATCCGATCCAAGGGCTTATCAATAGCTTGGCGAAACAATATAGTGGGTTCCGTACCGTTCCTAAACCCAAGGAGAACCTGATGAACATTCTGCAAATCAATGCCAGCGCCCGCAGTGAAGGCGCAAATTCCACCCGTGTTGCCAATTCCGTTGTTGCACACCTGCAATCGGTCAGCCCGGCCGCAACGCTTAAACAACGTGATCTGTCCAGCAACCCGCACCCTGTTCTGGACGAAACAGCGCTTGGCGCCTTGTTTACGCCGGCCGAAAAGCGTACGCCGGATCAAGCGGCTCGCGTCGCACTCGACGATGCGCTGATCGCTGAAGTTCAGGCGGCCGATGCGATTGTTCTCGGCGTGCCGATGTACAACTTCGGCGTACCGGTGCAGTTGAAGAACTGGATCGATGCCATCGCTCGCAACGGCGTTACCTTCCACTACACCGAAACTGGCCCCAAAGGTCTGCTGACGGGCAAGAAAGTTTATGTCGCCTTGGCACGAGGTGGCCGTTACCGTGGAACCGAAGCCGATTCGCAGGTTCCATACCTGAAAACCGTGCTCGGCTTCCTCGGCATGACCGACGTGCATTTCATCTACGCTGAAGGCCTGAACATGGGCCCGGATGCTGCTGAACAAGGTTTTGCCGAAGCTGAAGCAGATCTTGCCGCGGCATTTGCCTGATATTAACCTGTACTCATCAAAGGAGTTTCCATGACAACGAATCCAGCCATCCGCACTGATCAAGTCAGCCAGTCCCGCGTTGTGGAACGGCTGGTCATTGGCAAGGCGACCTCCGATGGCGCGGGGGTGAAGCTCACCCGCGTGTTGTCGCAATCATTGCAAGGTCGGCTTGATCCCTTCTTGATGCTCGACGCTTTTGGTAGCGACAACCCGAACGACTATATCGCCGGCTTTCCCGATCATCCGCACCGTGGCTTTGAAACGGTGACCTACATGATCGCCGGCCGCATGCGCCATCGCGACAGCGCCGGCCATGAAGGCTTGCTGGAAAACGGCGGCGTGCAATGGATGACCGCCGGTCGTGGCGTGATCCATTCCGAGATCCCGCAGCAGGAAGAAGGCGTGATGGAAGGTTTTCAGCTGTGGCTGAACCTGCCCGGCAAGGACAAGATGTGCGCGCCCTGGTATCGCGATTTCACAGCGACTGATTTGCCGCGCTTCGTGACCGAAAGCGGTGTGGCGGTGACGGTAATCGCCGGTGAAAGCCAGGGTGTTGCTGGTGCTGTTACGCGTGATGCGACTGCGCCGCTTTATCTGGATTTGCATCTGCCGGCTAATGCACGCTTTGCGCAGACCTTGCCCGCCGGGCATAACGCGTTCATCTATGTCTATCGTGGCGAGGTCAGCATTGCCGGAGAGTCGGTGCCAGTACAGCGCATGGCGATTCTCGCTAACGACCCGCTGGCTGATGGCGTCGTGCTCGAAACCAAAGGCGAGGCGAAGGTATTGCTGATCGCCGGCCAGCCACTCAACGAGCCGATTGCGCAATACGGCCCGTTCGTAATGAACACGGAGCAAGAAATCTACCAGACGTTAAACGACTTCCGCGAGGGGCGTCTGGCCTGATTAGCGATAAAACTGCGAAATTAAAGCAGGCGCCCATTCCACCAGAGCGACAACACCGCCGCGATGGTGGCAAGCAAGGCCGCCAGTGCTGCAAACAAGGCACTGATTTCGGTCTGTTTTTTCTCGAAGGCGATGCGCGCATTCAGTGACTGGTAGATCTTCTTGAGATCGACCGCCGTACCTGCGTAAAAATATTCACCCAGCGTCATCTCGGCGATGCGTTTGAGTGTTTCCTCGTCCAGACGCACGCGCATGGACCAGCCTTCAAAACCAATCGTTTCGCCTTCCTTTGTCCCGACGCCCACGGTAAATACGCGCACCCCGCGATCAGCCACCATCTTGGCGGCCTGCAGCGAATCCGGCCCGGTGGTGCGCTGGCCGTCGGTGAGCAGGATGACGGCGGCAGAGCCGTTCGATCCGGGCGGAACCGGTTTGAATTCCTCTTTCGGTTTGCCTGATTGTCCGATGGGCGCATGGCTCTCGTCCTGCTTGCTTTGGCCATAAATGAGCTGGCTGATGTCGATGCCGGCCTCCGGGAACAAGGTTGCCAGCGAGACGATCAGGCCGCTGCCGATGGCCGTGCCGCGCTGCAGTTGAAAGCGGTCGATGGCGGCGACCAGATCCTCGCGCGACAGGGTCGGCGCCTGTACCACTGAAGCTGTTGCGGCGAAGGCCACGATGCCGACCTTGGTCCGCGACGGCAAATCGGCAACAAAGGCCTTGGCCGCCGCCTGCGCCGCCTGGATACGATTGGGCTGTACATCAGCGGCGCGCATGCTGCCCGAGACGTCCATGGCCAGGATGATTGTTTCCTGCTGCGTCGGCAGCGTAACGGTGGCAACCGGCCGTGCCGACGCGAACAGCATCAGCGCCAGGGCCAGCAAAAACAATACAGGCGGAACGTGGCGACGCAGGCGGTTGCCCAGGCCCAGCGCTTCGCGCACCAAGCCCAGACTGGCGTAGCGCACGGCAGCACGCTTCTTGCGCCGCAGGATCAGCACGTAAAGCCCGACCAGAGCCGGCACGAACAGCAGCAGCCACAGCATTAGCGGCCATTGAAAAGTCATCATCGGTGGGCCCCCACTTTTTGGCTGGCATTTGCCCGGCCGCCGCGTTCACGGGCTTCGATGTGTCCCGGCAAACCACCTCCACTGGCGGCGCGGCTACGCAACTGGCGCAGGTCGGCAAAACGCAGCAAGGCGTCGAGCAGATCGCTCTCGGTCGACAGTTCCAGCGCATCGACGCCGGCGTTGGCAAAACTTTCGCGCAGGCTCAACTCACGCGCGGCGGCCAGTTCGGCGAAACGCTTCCGGAAACCCTTGTCGTGGGTATCGACGAACAGTTGTTCGCCGCTTTCGGCGTCCTGCAGCAACATCATGCCGAGATCGGGCAACTCCTGCTCCAGCGGGTCGGAGAGGCGCACCGCGACGACCTCATGGCGCAGCGAGAGCCGCGCCAGTGCTTGTTCCCAGCCTGGTGTACTGATGAAATCCGAGACCACGAAAACCAATGAACGACGCGCCATGATCTGCGAAGCTTGCGACAGGAGGGTTGCCAGTTGCGTCGGCACCGGTGTGGTTACCGGCCGCGCCAGCAGGGTATGTAGCACGTGCAGCACATGGCGACGTCCGCTGCGTGCCGGAATCACCGTATCCACCGCGCTGCCATAACACAGCGCGCCGATACGGTTGCCATGCCGCGTGAGCAGGCGCGCCAGCACGCCGACAAACTCGGCCGACACCGCCTGTTTCTTGATGCGGGAACCGAAATCCAGCGACGCCGAGAGGTCGAGCAGGAACCAGGCGGTGAGGTCGCGATCCTCGTTGAATTCGCGCACATAGGGCGTCTGCATGCGCGCGGTGACGTTCCAGTCGATATGCCGCACGTCATCGTTGTACTGGTACTCGCGCAGGTCGGCAAGATCCAGGCCGGGGCCACGGAAGAAGCAGCGGTAATCGCCGTGCAGCAGCCCGTCCAGGCGCCGGATCACGGTCCATTCGAGGCGCAGGAGCAGTTGCTCCGCATCAGCTGGCGGTGACGGCATTGCTTTCGAGCGCCTTGGCAGGAGCGGGAATGTGCTGCATCAGGCGAGCGACGATAGCGTCGGCGGTCATGCCCTCGGCCAGCGCCTGATAGGACAGGACCAGGCGATGACGGAATACGTCGGGGACCAGTTCGGTCATGTCCTCCGGCAGCACGTAGTCGCGGCCGCGCAGGAAGGCCAGTGCACGCGCGCCTTCGACCAGGTTGATGGTGGCGCGCGGACTGACGCCAAAGGTGATCCACGGTTCGAATTCCGGCAAGCCATATTTGACCGGATCACGCGTAGCGCACACCAGGCGCACTGCGTACTGCATCAGCGCCGGTTCGACAAAGCCCTTGCGACAGATGGCCTGCAATTCGGCCAGTTGCGTGGTAGTGGCAATGGCGCTGATGACCGGCGATTCGCCCGTTACACGCTCGACGATGACGAACTCTTCCTCCGGCGTCGGGTAGCTGACCAGCACTTTCATCATGAAGCGGTCAACCTGCGCTTCCGGCAGCGGGTAGGTGCCCTCGGTCTCGATGGGATTCTGCGTCGCCATCACCAGGAAGGGTGCCGGCAACACGTGCGTCTCGCCGGCGATGGTCACCTGCCGTTCCTGCATCACTTCGAGCAGGGCGCTCTGCACTTTGGCCGGCGCGCGGTTGATTTCATCGGCCAGCAGCAGGTGCGTGAAGATCGGCCCCAGCGTGGTGGAAAACTCGCCGGTCTTCTGGTTGTAGATGCGGTTGCCGATCAGGTCGGCTGGCACCAGATCGGGCGTGAACTGGATGCGCCGGAAGCCGCCGGTGATGGTGGCAGCCAGCGTCTTGACGGTCAGCGTCTTGGCCAGCCCCGGAACGCCTTCGACCAGCAGATGGCCCTGCGCCAGAATGGCGACCATCACGCGTTCGAGAAAGTGATCCTGCCCGACGATGAGTTTTTTCACTTCATACAGGATGCGCTCCATCAGCGAAGCAACTTCAGCGTGGGTCATGTTCGTGGTATTCATGGCTCTCCTGTTTCAGTTAATTCATGCACAAAAGTTGGCGTCATCCTCTCCTCCCGATTCAAGGGGGAGGTTGGGTGGGGGATGGGGGAAAGTTATGAATAAAAAATTCAATGACTTACCCCATCCCCACCCTAACCCTCCCCTTGAAGGGGAGGGAATAAAGCGGACGGCAAACTGACTCAATTTCCCTTGTTTATCAATTGGGTGGAACTTGTGTGCATAGTTTTATCCCCCTTCAGAAAGGATGTACGCCCACCGCAGCAGCGGCGTTCTCGATCGGCACTGCGAAGGCGAGGCCGACGAAAAAGCGCTGCTGTACGGGATTGAGGATGGCAGTGACGATGCCCAGCACTTCACCTTCCATGTTCACCAGCGGGCCGCCCGAATTGCCGGGGTTGGCGGCGGCGTCGAACTGGATCAGATTGCTCAGCACGCGCTTGCCTTCCGACGAGCGGAATTCGCGCTTGAGGCCGGATACCACGCCGGTCGAGGCGGACGGGCCGAAACCGTAGGGGAAGCCGACGGCCAGCACCTCGTCACCCGGCCGGAGATCGCCGGTGGTAACCAAGGTCGCTGGTTGCAAATCGTCGGGCAGTTTTTTGGCCTGCAGCACGGCGAGGTCATTACTGGGATCGACGCCCGAAATGCCAGCCTCTGATTCGGTACCATCGTCGAATACCACCTTGATCCGGCTGGCACCGCTGACGACATGCAGATTGGTGAGAATAGCGCCCTTTTCCGTAATGACTACGCCGGTACCGATGGACGTTTTTTCGTCTTCCGAGGTGTTTGGCGGCGGGTAGGAATCGTCGGTTGGCTTCTCAAGCTTTCCGGTCGCGTCAGGATGATCGAAACCCATCACGCGCACGACCGACGGCCGAATCGCCTCGAACGCCTTGGCGGACGGCGAGGGCAGGTGCTTCTTCTCCAGCGATACACGCACTGCGCGGTCGATGTCCTGCTGCGTGACGAGAGCCGGTGGCTCAGTCAGTTGGCGTTCAAGCAAGGCACCGGAAAACACCGCCAGAACGCCGGCCAGTACCAGCAAGGGCAAGCGGTAAGTACGAGCAAAGTTCATAAGGCGCGAAAGGCGCGGGGCGGGCTCGGTCGGGGCACGGGTATCCAGCGCTGGCGGATCGTTCGTTTCCACCACACGGCTTCTGCTGGTACTGCTGTACAGCGCGGTTCGCTTCATACGCCCTCGCACTTGGATCGGCAACATGGGCATGACGCAGATTGGAACGCAAACGCTGTTCTCAGTTGGTCATATCGGCTTGGTCAACAAAGCTTCTGGCAAGTTTCGTTAAGTCAAACAAATCTAGCGAGCGCTTGAGCCCACGCCGTTCGCGGTGATCTTGTCGAACCATCTTATCCGGCCTTCGACCTTTTGCGACGGGAACGAGAAAAATCACCAAACAACGATGGCTTACACTTTTTGCAGAAGTTCATGCCGGTTACCCACATAATTCCGTTGCACCCAGCAATCAACATTTGCCCTGTTGAACGAAATTGGATAGTAAAATGCAAAAGACATCAGGCAGCAGTAGGCCATTTTCGATAATTCGCCTCTCTGCTGAATCGTAGCCTTTGGCAGAATCTATTTACTTGGAAGCGGTTACTTGTCTAGCGCTATATACATCCGCCGCTGAACGGCACTGAAAAGATGTAAGGGTGTTTTGATTTGATTCTTCCTGAATTAGAAATGGGATGGCGCTCCTTGGACCAATTGAATCAGCTGCCGTGCCCTGTTCTCGTCACTGACGAGCAAGGCCAAATGTTGTTGTCCAACGCGGAATTTTCAACATTGCTGGGAATAACGGCAAAGCAATGGTCAAATCAGCTGCTGGATAACCTGCTGCCGCCATCTGGCAAGATTTTTCTGCACACCCACATATGGCCAATGCTGCTTCGAGACGAGTGCGTACAAGAAATATTCCTGTATTTGTCGGATTCGAAAGGCCAGCGTATTCCCGTGATGCTGAACTGCCGGAAGGGGTTTTTTGAAGGTGCTGACGCTTACTACTGGGTATTTTTTGTAGCACTTGAACGTAGCCAGTTCGAATCGAGTCTCTTGGAAGAGCGCAAACGTGCGCAAGCGGGGTTACGGATTGCCGCCACCGCTTTCGAGTCACAACAAGGAATGTTCATCACCGATCCACAGAGGGTGATCCTGAGAGTCAACGCCGCGTTCTCTGAAATTACCGGGTATGCCGCAACGGAAGCTGTTGGTCAAACGCCTCGTCTGTTCAGTTCGGGTCGTCATGACGGCGTTTTTTATGCTGAGATGACCGCGCGTCTTGAGTCCGTGGGTTCATGGCAGGGGGAGATCTGGAACCGGCGAAAGAATGGCGAGATATACCCCGAGTGGCTAACGATTTCAGTCGTGAAAGATGAGTTTGGATCGGTTGCAAACTACATCGCCGCCCTGACGGATATAACGTTCAGAAAGGTGGCTGAAGAGGAGATCAATCACCTGATCTTCTATGACCCCCTAACGGGTCTTCCCAACAGGCGGTTGCTGCTCGATCGGCTGGGGCATGCCTTGGCGAACAGTTCCCGAAGCGGACGATATGGCGCACTGCTGTTCATCGATCTGGATAACTTCAAGGACCTCAACGACAACCTTGGCCACCAGATCGGCGACAGGCTTCTGCAGCAGGTCGGGCAGCGACTGATGTCCTGTGCGCGCGAAGGTGACACAGTAGCTCGCCTGGGCGGCGACGAGTTTGTGGTACTGCTGGAGGGCTTGAGCGAGAGCATCGAGGAAGCCGCCGCTCAGGCGCAGACTATTGGCGAACACTGCCTTGTTGCTACTAATGAGCCCTATCTGCTCGACGATGATACCTATCAAAGCACATCCAGTATCGGTGTCGCCCTTTTTGCCGATCAGCACGGCACGACAGATGAGCTATTGAAGTGGGCCGATCTTGCCATGTACCAAGCCAAAGCGGCGGGTCGCAACACGCTACGTTTCTTTGATCCGGACATGCAATCCGTGGTTACCAACCGGGCTTTGCTTGAGGCCGATTTGCGCGGAGCTCTGCTGAAGGGGCAGTTTGTTCTCTATTACCAGACGCAAGTGGTCGGCGAGGGGCGTCTGACGGGCGCAGAAGCGCTGGTACGTTGGCAACATCCCCGGCGCGGAATGGTATCGCCTGCCGAG
This sequence comes from Burkholderiales bacterium, assembly GCA_038316625.1. Lineage (GTDB taxonomy): Bacteria > Pseudomonadota > Gammaproteobacteria > Burkholderiales > Rhodocyclaceae > Propionivibrio. The sequence continues at coordinate 2,825 of JBBQAT010000064.1, read as the reverse complement.
TTTATTCCCTTGGCCGAGGAAACCGGCTTGATTCTGCCGCTGGGTCAATGGGTTCTTGATACAGCGTGTATGCAGTTGGCGAACTGGGCAACCCGGCCAGAAATGGCTCACCTCACGATAGCGGTCAATGTCAGTGCCCGTCAGTTTCATCAAGGTGATTTTGTGGCTCTGGTGCTGGCCGCCGTTGAACGTACGGGAGCTAATCCACAGCGACTGAAGCTTGAACTGACTGAGAGCCTGCTGGTGAAGGACGTCGAAGGGACCATCGCCAAGATGATGGAACTAAAGGCGAACGGCGTGGGCTTTTCATTGGATGACTTTGGAACTGGTTATTCTTCGCTTTCTTACCTGAAGCGGTTACCGCTCGAACAACTCAAGATCGACCAGGGATTTGTACGAGACATACTCACCGATTCTAACGATGCCGCGATTGCAAAGATGATCATAGCTTTGGGCGGGAGCATGGGGCTTGGGGTCATCGCGGAAGGGGTGGAAGTCGAGGCGCAGCGCGAATTCCTCTGTCAACTGGGGTGTTATGCCTACCAAGGGTATTTGTTTAGCCGCCCGCTTCCGCTTGATGAGTTTGATACGTTTGTCAAGATGGTTTGAAGTGTTTTGAGCCTCAACAAGCGAGGTCCCGGCCATCGCTTCAAGTTCTTTTTTTTCAGCATTCGCAAGGGTCCTGAATGCCACGCCAAAACGATGTTGACAAGACTGAATCCGCTGCCAGAGCCCAGTTACTGGAGAAAACCATGAATGTTCTCGAACGAAACAATGTGCACGTGTTGGGCAATAGCGGTCCGGTTCTGTTGTACGCCCATGGTTTTGGTTGCAATCAGACCATGTGGAACCGCATCACGCCTGCTTTCGCTTCTACGCATTGCCAGGTGCTGTTTGACTACGTTGGGAGTGGCAAGTCCGATCTGGCCGCATTCGATGCCAAGCGCTATTCCGGTTTGGAGGGATATGCGCAGGATGTGCTCGAGGTGTGCGATGCACTTGGCTTGGCGAGTGATGACGTGACATTTGTCGGGCACTCGGTCAGTTGCAGCATTGGATTGCTGGCTTCAATCGCACGACCGAATCTTTTCAAACGCCTCGTGTTGCTTGGAGTCACGCCCTGTTTTCTGAATGATCCGCCTGATTACCTTGGCGGTTTTCAGCGAAAAGATCTCGAGGATTTGCTTTCACTGATGGATCAGAATTACATCGGTTGGGCCAACTATCTGGCTCCGGTAATCATGGGTGAGGCCGGTATGGGTGATTTGTCCGGTGAGCTATCAGACAGCTTTTGCTCCACGGATCCTGTTGTAGCGCGGATTTTTGCCAAAACCACGTTCTTCTCCGACAACCGGGACGACTTGCCGAAGGTTTCGCGTCCTTGCCTGATTCTTCAGCACCAACGAGATGCGCTGGCACCGTTGGGTGTCGGCGAATATGTACACGCTAACGTACAAGGCAGCACGCTAAAAGTCCTTGATGCCACCGGACATTGTGCGCACATGAGCAATCCATCGATGGTTATCGACGCCATGCGCGAGTATCTTGATGTACCACCGGCTCGTCATAATACAGGCCGAACGCAACATTAATTGCCGCGCCCGATCATCCACACAATCGGTGCATCGGCCAGATACTTGCGCAGAGCGAGGGTGACCTCTTGTGCGGTAAGCCGGGCGATTTTTTCATCGTACTGTGCAAGCCAGGCGTAATCCCGGCCACTGTAAAGCCCTTCCGCCAGGTTGCCGGCGAACGATTTTTCATCGCGGAGTGAGGTTTTGCGCTCTTGCATCCATGCGGTCTTGGCGCGTTCAACTTCCTGTTCGGAAAAGCCGTCTTTCAGCGCGCTTGCCAGTTCGTCCTTAAGGCTGTTCAGCGCGGCATCGGCCTTGTCGCTGGCAGCACTGGCCTGGATCGATATCCGGCTGCGCGGCTCGAAGTGGCTTCCAGCGAGGCTTACACCGGCGCTGTAGGCGAGGCCTTGCCGTTCGCGCAGGCGTTTCCAGATGCGGCTGTCGGCGTCGCCACCGAGAACCTTCACGGCGATTCGTAGTGCCGGAAAATCAGAAGACTCGTCGGTAATGCGCAGCTGGGTCGACCCGGCGATGACCGCATTGGGCTTTTCCGGCATCGCCACGTTAATCGGTGTGGTGTCGACCGTGAGCGGCGCTTCAATATCCTTTACCCGCTCGTAGGGGATTTTCGCTTTTGGCAGTTTGGCGATTTTCGACCAGACGGATTGCACGTCCTGCGGCGAAAACGCCCCGACCATTCCCAGGCGAATCTGGGCGATGCCGGCGAAATTGGCAACGCAAGCCGCCGTATCGGCGTAGGTCACGGCCTTGCTCTCGGCCAATTGTTGTTCCAGCGACCGGGGTTGATACGGGTGTTGCGCTGGATAATTGTTGAAGCGCAGGTTGGCGGTGCTGGCGGCGACGGCCACCGGGTCCTTCAGGGCGGCTTCAAGCCGGGCAATCGAAGCGGCCTTGATGCGTTCGAATTCTTCGGCGGGCAGCGCGGGGGATGTCCAGACGGAGAGGAGAATGTCCAGCGCCGCATCAATATTCTGGCGCGGCGCTTCGATGGAGATGCCGCCAAGATCCAGGGACGATTTGACCTGGAGAGCTTCGAGTTTTTCACTGAGCTGGTCACGACTGAGACCTGCACCGCCAAGAGCCATGAGGTTGTCGGCCATGCTGCAGGCTGTTCGCCGGACGGCCAGGGTGGATTCATTCCCGTAGTCATTACCCAGAACCAGCCAGGCTCGATTGCCCTGCGTCTGGCGCGAAATCAGCGCCGCTTTGGCCTGTACACCGTCGAGAGGG
>JBBQAT010000063.1:0-22437 GCA_038316625.1 Burkholderiales bacterium | reverse complement strand
TAAGCCTTGGCCTCACCACCAAATTTCTTCGACAGGATCGTCGTGATCGCCGCCGTCAGTGTGGTCTTGCCATGGTCAACGTGACCTATCGTGCCGACGTTTACGTGCGGCTTCGTACGTTCGAATTTTGCCTTAGCCATTGCCGGTACCTCAAAACGTTAGAAGTTAAAAAATTCGGTACATAAACCGTGGTGCCCATGGGCAGGATCGAACTGCCGACCTCTCCCTTACCAAGGGAGTGCTCTACCACTGAGCTACATGGGCATCCTGCTTGAAAACCCTAAACTGCGCCTAAACTACGTTCCTGCGCCGCGTGGAGCGGGTGAAGGGAATCGAACCCTCGTCTTAAGCTTGGAAGGCTTCAGCTCTACCATTGAGCTACACCCGCAAAACCATTTACCCGCAGCACTTTCAATCACAGCCGCTTGCAGCGGTATTCTTGGTGGAGGGAGAAGGATTCGAACCTTCGAAGGCAGAGCCGTCAGATTTACAGTCTGATCCCGTTGACCGCTTGGGTATCCCTCCAACTCGGAACCGAAAATTTTGACGCCCCGGAGAAGGATTGTCAAATAATTTTTTTTCGAACCGGGCAGCATCATAGCAGAAACCGTGCCGAAAAGCACTATTTCTGTTGTTTTTCTTAGATCGATGCGGATTGTTGCGCCTTCGCGCGCGATACAATCGCCGCAACCCACCTCCGGAGCTTAGCATTGCCGTTACCCGAACCCGAACCAATTGTCGACACCGAATCGCATCCGAAGCTGTACACCCGACCACAGCTTCGGCAACTGACCTTGCAGTGCGCAGCGGCAGTCGCCGTACTCTCGCTGGCTTGGCCCTATTTCGGCATCCGCGGGGAAGAGCTCCCCTGGCCGGGTACGGCTCTGGCCATCGGCGGCATCGCGCTACTGATCGCCAGTATCACTCGCCAACCCTGGTGGTGGCGAATCATGCACGCGCTGTTCGCCCCACTAGCCTGGGGAATAGCCGCACTGTCGATTGACCCCGGCTGGTTTTTGCTGGCCTTCATTCTGATGCTGCTCGTCTATCGCGGCGCAATTACCGGCCAGATACCGCTTTATCTATCCAACCGCGATACGGTGATGGCACTAGCCGGACTCACCTCGCAGCAACCGGGTATGCGCTTTGTCGACCTCGGTGCAGGTATCGGCAGCGTACTTCGCCCGCTGGCCATAACGCTACCGACGGCACAATTTACTGGCATCGAAAACGCACCGGCGACCTGGCTTCTCGGCTACCTCAGAATGATCGGACTAAACAACTGTAGCTGGCGCTGGGGAAACATCTGGCATGTCAATCTTGCTGACTTTGATGCGGTGTACGCTTTTCTTTCCCCGGCCCCAATGCCGAGGCTTTGGGAGAAAGTGCTGCGCGAAATGCGCCCGGGAAGCCTGTTCATCAGCAACAGTTTTCCGGTTCCGGGGGTTGAAGCTAGCAATATTGTCGAAATTGGCGATGCCAGGCAAACCCGGCTGTACTGTTACCAGCTCTGATCAGAGACGAATTCCGTGGCGGGCGATAACTACCATCGCTTGAGTTCGGCTCGAAACACCAAGTGCCTTGAAAATTGCCGTCAAGTGGATCTTCACCGTCCCTTCGGACAGGCCGAGCAAACCGGCAATATCCCGATTGGACTTGCCACAAGCCATCAGGCCGAGCACTTCAGCCTGACGCTCTGACAAACCGAAATCCGACGGCTCAGCCTCCCCTCCGTTCGCGTTGTGCGGAGATATCGAGACAAAGGTCGCCGGCAAAAGATCTGGGGGAAAGATCCGGCCAGCCAGCACTTCGCGCAATGCGGCCAACAAGCGGTCGCTGGAATAGGCTTTGGGGACAAAGCTTGCCGCCCCGCATTTCATTGCTTTGTTGACCGTGTACGCGTCATCGTAAGCGGAGAGGATGACGACGGGTATCGACGGATAGTGATGACGGAACGTTCTCAGACAGGAAAACCCATCGATCCCGGGCAAACCCAGATCAAGCAGAATCAGGTCGAAAATATGCCCCTGGTCAAGCAAGGCACTTGCTCCATCACTATCGGCCACTGCCAGTATTTCAACGCTCTCTTCGAGCTGGCGCAAGGTCTGGACAAGCCCCTCCCTGACCAAGGCGTGATCTTCAACAACAAGCAGTTTGAGCATGGCAGGGGATGCAATCAGGGTTATTATTGGCGATCACTCTATCACTAACCAGGTGCCGGGCAAACTTGTTACCGCGAGCGAAGTCAGCATATGTCAAACAATAAACCAGCCGACAATCCACTGGACATCTCCAGGAATCTGTGGGGAAAATGGGCTTTCGCTCCCCGGCATGGTCGCTCCGATGCTCGATGTGGGCGAACTGAAAAAGAGACTGATCGACCTCAAGGCGGATGAAGGCTGGCTCAAGATGAACCTGTCCATGCTGCAGATGACCATCCAGGGCACCGAGATACAAACCACGGCGCTCAAGGCCGTGCGGGAATCAAGCCAGAGCCAACCTGAGCAGGCAAGCATTTCGCCAGACCCAGCCGAAGCCAAGGGCAGTGTATCCGATACACTCCAGTCGGCCATGTGGCCTTGGGCGCTTATGCAAAAATTTCAGCCGCGGATGCAGGAGGCGTCGGAGAAACCGACGAAGAAACCAGACAAGAAGACGCACTGAATACAGTCAGAGCGGGCAGTTCTCCAGCCAGCTTGCATCCATTTCGATAAGCTCACCTTTTTTAAGCGGCTTGTCGAGAAAGTGGCCGCGAAACAGCCAGCCGGCGGTTCCGTGAAGGTTTGACCAAGGCGTTTCCCACTCTTCGACCGCCACACTGATTCGCACGACGGGCACTTCGCGTACCTCGGCGTCACTTTCGACGCACGGCATGGCGGCGACGATGCGAACCCAGTCATCCCGCGAGTAAGCCGACTCCGGCTTGCCGATCTGCGGGCAGCGACCGGCCAAGCGGAGCTCGTTGGAAATCCCGGCAATTGAACCTTTCAGCCAGTAGGTCGGTGTTTTAAGCAACAAACCAGCCCCGACCTCGCGAAAGAGCACGCAATCGCCCGGCTTCGGTTCGGCCGCTACCTGGCCGACCAGAGCCAGCGCGCACAGGGCAAACAGTCCGTTCCTCATATTTTGTGCCAGGTCCATGGTCACAACGTCGGCAGGCAGTTGATGGCCGGCCAGTATAACGCGGTGAATGGACGACTTCTGCGACAATGCTCGCATGTCCACAAGCCCCCTGCAAACGACCGCGAGCGACTCCCCGCTTCTGCACGAAGAGAATGGCGAACTGTCGTTGCATTTCAACTTTCCGACGATTCAGAGTCGTATGCTGAAAGCCGATCCGGAGCGATTGGTGCTGGATTACACACGCACCATGATGGGTTTCCTGCTTTTCAATCCGCAGCCACGACGCATCGCGATGATCGGCCTTGGCGGCGGATCCCTGGCTAAATACTGTCGCCGCAAGCTGCCTAACAGCGAATTCATCGCCATAGAACTGTCTCTGGAAGTCATCGGCTTGCGCGATCAATTCGGCGTACCGCCCGACGATGCCTTTTTCAGCATCCTGTGCGCCGATGGTGCGGATTTTGTGCATGGTGAAAGCGAATCGCTGGATGTTCTGCTCGTCGACGGCTTCGATGGCGGCGGCCAACCCGAGCGCCTGTGCAGCGCCACCTTCTATGACGACTGCCATGCCGCCTTGCGAGCGGGTGGTATTCTCGTCGTCAATATGTGCGCCGACGATACCGGCTACGGCAGTTATGTCGGCCGAATCGGTGACACGTTTGGCGGAAGGATGGCCGTCGTCGAAGCAGAGGAAGGTGACAACAAAATTGTTTTCGCCTGCAAGGACGGAAACTTTCCGCCAAGCTTCAACGAGTTGACCGAACGCTTGCGTCAGCTCGAATCCGCCCACCCGGTGGGGCTCGACCGAACCGCACAAATGATCCTGCGCCGAAATGAGGCTCGGAAGGACGGAAACGCGCGCAAGAAACGCCGTTGATCGACCACCCGCCTACCCCTGCGCACGAACCTTCGCCGCAGCGTTCATGATGGTCAGCAGCTTTGACAGCTCGGCTGGCTTGAACAGCACCGGCCAACGCGACGAAGACGTCAGTTCGGCACGCTCCGGTGACGTTTCCCCGGTAATCAGGACGGCATCGATCAGACTGGCTGAACGCTGCTGAATGGCCTCAAGTAGCTGAATACCGGTCATTCCGGGAAGAACGAAGTCGGAGATGTAAAAATCAGCCCCCAGGATTTTCGGTTGTGCCAGTGCCATCTCACCGCTACCGAAAATCTCGGTATGAATACCCAGCATCCGGAAAGAAAGCTCGATCGATTTTGCCACCATCGGATCGTCTTCGACAATGACGACTCGCCATCCGCGCAGGCTGGCGCGATCATCACCCTCCGAGCGTACCATCGCCTTGGTCTCTTGCAGTACACGCCGCTCAGCGCTCATGAGTTCATCGCTCAGCGGCAGGACAATCTCAAAAACGGTTCCCCAACCGGGCCGCGAACGGAAACTGACTTCGCCCTTGAGCAACCTGGCCATGCGCCGGGCAATCGACAGACCAAGGCCAAGACCTTTTGTCCTGTCGCGCAACAGATTGCCGACCTGGAAACACTCCTCAAAAATCTTGTCCCCATGCTGCGGGTCGATACCAACGCCGGTATCCCATACCTGGAGCACCACGTAGTCACCGCGTTTGCGAACACCGACCAATACCCCGCCAAGTTCGGTGTATTTGAATGCGTTATCGATCAGGTTGCGCAACACGCTGAGAAGCAGCCCGGGATCGGTATATAGGAGCATTTCCTTGAGCGGATAGAACAATTTGAAGCGCAGGTTCTTTTGCCGCGCGATCGTTGAAAACTGGGCATCAATGGCCTCGAAAATGTCTTCAACGGGCACCCCAACCAGTTGTGGACGGACCTGGCCGGCATCCAGTTTTGATATATCGAGCAGCGAGTAGAGCAGGTCGCCCAGTGCCTGTACTGACTTGGAAAGGAACCCGGAGATCGTTTTCTGCTCTTCACTCAGATCAGTTCTGGCCAGCGCGTCACGAAACAGGTTGATTGCTTGAATCGGTTGCCGCAAGTCATGGCTTGCAGCCGCAAGAAAGCGTGTCTTGGCAATATTCGCGCTTTCCGCCTGCTGCTTGGCGACAATCAATTCCGCCTCGGCCCGCTTGCGCTGAGAGATGTCCGTCTCCGCCACAATATAGCCAAACACTTCACCTGCGGTATCCATCTCGGCCTTGACCTCACCGATCACATGCCGCAGTTGACCGTCTGGACGCACAAATCGATATTCGCAGACAAAGGGCTTCCCTAGCCTACCCGTTCGCGCCCACGCTTCTTCGAGCTTCAAGCGGTCATCCGGATGAATGAAATCGGTCCAGCGGCTGCTCAGGGATATTTCCCGACTTCGCCCGGTGAGCGCCATGTGGCGATCATTGACGTAGGTATAGTTTCCTTCAATGTCGAAGTGGCAGATGCCCACCGGAACCATCTGCGCCAGCGCACTGAACTGCGACTCGCTCTGCGCCAGCGTATTCAGTATTCCGGCTTCGCGAACGCGCATGCGTCCCAGCCGGAAAATCAATGTACCGATAAGGCAGAAAAGCAACAGCGACGTAATGCACACCACCAGCATCTGCCGGTACCACCCGGCCAAGACGTCATCGCGCCCCAGCCCCACGGCAAAATAGAAGGGGTGATTCTGCAGCACCTGAATACCCATGATGCGCGGTATGTCTTCCGGTGGCGCGGCGTAGTGCAACGTCAATGACTTTGCACCGGCGGTCAGACCCAGCACGACCGGGTGATCCGGTGCCAGTGGCTTGTTTGTATCGCCTGGGATATCCGGCAGACGAACGACCTGTGCATGGGTATCGCTGCGGCGCAAAGCGGCTACGCCGCGGGGACCGAGTTCGAGCGACTTGAATTGCTTTCTGTAGTAATCCAGCTCGAGCATCCCGTGCACAATGCCCATGAACTTCCCATGGTCATCACGCAAGGCCCGGACGATGACCACCACCTGCCGGCCCGTACTGCGGCCGGTAATCACGTCGGAAAAAATCACTCCCGCCGACGGATCGTCACGCAGCTGCTGAAAATAGGCCCGATCTGCAATGTTGACGCGCTGGGTATGTGCGCTGTCCGAGGTATACAGCGTGTCGCCATTGACGTCATGCACCCGGTAACCGGCCATTTCATCGACATTGAACAGGCGTCGATCAAGTTCAGCATTGATGGCTTTTTCGAAATAGGGGACGGTTTGCTGACTTAGCGCCGCCTGTGGAAGGTCAATGGACAGCGCCTTCAAATCGGCCTCGGTACGGCGCAGCGTTGCATCCAGTCGTGTTTCAAAGATGGAGGCCAGATTGCGCGAACTGATTTCGGCGGTTCGGACCTGATCCCGGTAGCTCAGCCAGAGCTGATAAGCCAGCAGCGACAGCAGCACAAACAGCGCCCCGATCAGCAGGCTGCTCGGCACCTTGCTGCGCATCTCCTTGATTCTTGCCCGATCATTCATTTCGCATCACCCGCCCGAGATGGCAGAGGTCCTGATTTTCCTGCCAGAGGTGGCGTTCCGGACTGGATAGCACGTAGTCACGGCTCTGCTCCGGCGTCTGCTCGTGAAAGGTTTCGATCAGCCGGCGCAGATGGCTCAGGTGGGGCAGCATTGTGCCGAAAAACAGCACCCGCTCCCCACGCTGGATGAACAACGTCGGGAAGTTTTCGATATCCAGATCGCCCAGATCGTCGGCGCGGTCTTCGATATCCAGCCAATGAAAGCTGGTATTGGGAAACTGCGCCGCCAGCTCGTCAAACCCCGTCTGGTAATCGCGACAGGTACCGCACCATTCCGCGCACAGGCAGACAACCAGGAACTCGTCGAAGGCCGGGCTATCCACGGAGGCAGTGGTTTGCTGGAGCAAGGACACAGCCAAACTACACCGCGCAGAATACCGGATAGCCGGTGCAGCCTTCCGGCTCGGGAAAAAGCGTGGTCATCGGTCAAACCTCCTGATATTGGGCGAACGTCATGGTAGCGCAAATAGGGAAGCTTCCGGTATCGGCAGGGAACACACTGCTCGAGCTGCACGGCTGCACTCCTCACTCGACCGAGCTGCACGGCTGCACTCCTCACTCGACCGAGCTGCACGGCAATGGATTCGGGCACCTTCAACACAGATGCCGTGTAAGCCAATATCCATGAGGGTCTCGCGGCATAGGCCGATGGAATGCCCTGTTTACGCCCATTTCAGGCGAGTTCGAAAACGGGCATCAAAAAAGCCATACACCGTACAATCGCGGCTGGCACGACAAGGCGTACACATCATGAGCAAAGGTTTCTGCTGTATCGGATTATTCAACCCCAAGACACCTGAGAATGTCGGCTCGGTACTGCGCGCCGCCGGCTGTTACGGGGTGAACTCGGTGTTCTATACCGGCGTTCGCTACGACCGCGCCAAGGAGTTCGTCACCGACACCAAGAAGGTTCACCAGAAGATCCCGCTGATCGGCATCGAAGACCTGCAGAGCGTGATTCCGCTCGGTTGCACGCCGGTCGCCGTCGAACTGGTCAAGGGCGCCAAGCCGCTGCCAGACTACACGCACCCTGAGCGCGCGTTCTACATTTTCGGGCCGGAAGACGGAACGCTGGATAAAGCCATTCGCGCCTGGTGCACGGATGTGGTGTACATCCCGACCATTGGTTGCATGAACCTAGCCGCGACCGTCAACGTGGTGCTCTACGACCGCCTGGCGAAAGCTCACCGCCAGGCGGCCGGGTAAGCAACGCGCTTATTTGGCGGCGAAGCAATAGAACAAGCCAGCCCCGCCCGAGCTGCGCAGCGCATCCGGGCTGCATCCACGTGACGGATGCGAGTGATTCCACGACTTGGCGGGCTGCTTTTCATCCAGCCCGGTGCGATCGTGGTGGCCGACCTGCGCCGAGCCCTCGCCGCTCTTAGTCCAGTTCCCGCAGGTGGTATCGAGCTTGCCGGGGAACGCCATACCCTGCGTATCGGAGCCCGTCAGCATGTCGTGCGTGTTGGGCGTATCGCCGCGACCGTTGATGACCGCGCCCTTTTCGGTAAGCGCCGTCTGCTTGGTGAGATGGTTATCGCGGTGCAGCTCATCGACGTTGCTGGCAATAAGCACACCTTTGGCGTTATACCAGGGCCCTTTTCCAATGCGGTCACGCGCATTGATGGCCGGAGACTCGACCGTCTCGCTGGCGCTCAGATAGGCGTGCCATGTTCGCTTTCCAGCGCCAACGGCGTCGGCCAGCGACTGGCAATGCGCGTCGGCACCGGCCAGACCGCCAAGGTCTGCGCCCTTGCCAGGACTGGTACTGGTCACGAAAAAACCGATCTTCTTGTCCGGCATATCCTGTTGCGCGAGCGCCCCGGACACCAGTCCGGCGGACATAAAAGCAAACACGGCGAGCGCGGATCGTTTCAGTTGAGGCTTCATGCGGATCTCCTTTGGTTATTCATGCGAACAGGGACTACTTGCGCTCGATCTGGTCATAAACGGCGGTTGCGACACGCGCCAGTTCATCCTTGTCGATACTGGCCGAGAGCGCGTAACCAAACTTGCCGTCGATCCAGTAAAAGACGTTGACCTTGCCTTCCTGCGCAAAGCGGAAGGCGGTTTCCTGATTGCCGATGTTCTCGGTAGACAAAAAAAGCGTCAGCCGCTGCCCGCTGGCGTCGCCGTACATGAACTGAGCCACCGGGCCGACGTTACCGGGCAACAGGCGACCGCCGATCAGTTCGTAACCCAGCGCGCCGAGTTTGGGCGGACGCACGGGCGTTCCCATGCGCTTGGACAGCCAGGCAACGAGCTGGTCTTCATGTTCGGCGCTGACTTCGACCGGGCGACGCACATCGGGGCTGAATACGGCATGCGCCACGGCCGCCTGATGCGACAGCGGCGTCAGTCGCGCCATGCGCTCCGGTGCGTAGTGGCCATGTGCGAGCCAACCGCCCAAGCCGCTGAACAGTGCGATCACGACGCCCGCCGCTATACGCTCAAGCGACCAGCGCGAGAGGAAGCCCTTGCTTTGAGCGGCGCCGGCGGCCGCTGGGGGCGTTGCCAGCGAACGCAGCCTTTCCGGCAGCGGCTCGTCGAGCACAGAATTGAATACGGCCCGGAGCGCCTGCTGCTGCGCCTGATAGGCACGCACCCGCTCACTCTCTTCCGGGTGGGTGGCAAGATAATCCGCCACTTCGCCACGCCGCGCCTCGGGCAAAGCCGAGTCAACATAGGCTTGCAGCTCGTCTTCGCTGATCGGGAGTTGACTCATCGCACCACCTTCAATCGAGCCGCCGGCGGCTGACCATCCAAAATCTGGCGCAAACGTTCGCGCCCCCGCGACAGACGGGACATGACGGTGCCGACGGGGATCGCCAGCGCTTCGGCAATTTCGGCATAGCTCATTTCCTCCAGGGCAACGAGCAACAGGACTTCGCGTTGCTCGTCAGGAAGCTGGCTCAGCGCGGATTCAATATCGCTCACTTCCAGCGCATCGGTTTGTGTCGCACGCGTCGGCGTGCCGGGGTCTTCATCATCCATTGGCTGAGTATTCACTGCCGGACGCCGCAACTGGTCGACCCGCAGGTTGTGCATGATGCTGAACAACCACGCGCGCAAATCGCTGCCGACCCGCCACTGCGACAGCCTGATCCAGGCGCGCTCAAGCGTGTCCTGCACCAGATCATCGGCGGCCGCACGATTGCCGAGCATCGCCCGCGCATAGCGGCGCAGGCGGGGAATCTCGACGAGGAGCGCGCGGCTGTCCACTTGAGCGCTTAGGGCGTGATGATGTGCCAGACCTTATTGACGCCGTCGCCCGTCTTGTCGCCGGCCTTCTGGTCCTTGATCCAGTAGTAGAGCGGTTTTCCCTTCATCGCCCATTGTTTCTTGCCGTCATCACGGGTGACGATGCTGTAATCGCCGCTCGGCGCGGCGTCGCCCATCGCGAAGAGTGGCGGCCAGTTGGTCGCACAGGCGTCATTGCAGACGCTCTTGCCGCTGCCGGTAACGTCTTTGTCGAAGGTGTAAAGTGTCATGCCGTTGCTGCCAACGAGCATGCCGCTGGACATCATGGCCGGCGCCGCAGGGCGGGCACCGTAGGACGAGCAGGCCACGAAACTAGTGGATGCGAGCAAGGCGAGAGCGAGTGTCTGAATTTTCATGAATGTCTCCTTTGGTGTTTTGGGGTCCTACACCTACATGAACGAGGAGATGAGTACTTTTATTCCCGCTCTTGAAAAATATTTTGTGACGAACAATGGATCAATCCCAGGCGCTGGGCATTTCCGTTCTGAATAGACCTGGGCGCAAGCCTCCGGTTCCTCCACTTTCAAATACGATTTGAAAATCAATACTAAAACCAATAAACTGGACTTTAATCGACATTAAATCATTTAATGGCCGTTATCATGGCTATTGAAAACTTGTTCAGTTGATTTTTCAACGAAATCCGTCATAATGGGCTGTATCTCTTGAAAAGCTTCTTTATGTCCATTATTGCGGATCATCTGACAGGTGCCGAAGTTCTCGGCACCATCGGGCAACGCCTCCGCCAGCGGCGCCTTGAACGCAACCTGAGCGTTGATGAGCTCGCCGCCCACGCCGGCCTGAACCGGAAGACCCTCCTTGCGCTGGAGGCCGGCGAGGATATCCGGCTCTCGTCGCTGGTCAAGATCCTGCGCTCGATGAACATGCTCGGCCTGCTGGAGTCAGCCATTCCCGACACACTGCCCGGCGGCGCGGCACTTTCCGCGACCGGGCAGCGCCGCCAGCGCGCCAGCGCGCAGCCGCGCACGGTGCGCCATGGCTAAGCCAGGGCCGCGCGATTCCGACGTCCGCGTCTCGGCCGGTGTCAGTCTCTGGGGAAACACCGTCGGCCACGTTCGCGAATACCACAACGGCCGCATCGGCTTTGACTACGACAAGGATTACCTGCTGACCGGGACTAGCCTGTCGCCGAAATTCCTGCCGCTTGAAGCACGCGTTTTCGAATTCCCCGAACTGCGCCGCATGGAGTCCTTCCAGGGACTTCCCGGCGCGCTGGCCGATTCGCTGCCGGACACCTTCGGCAATCTGGTGATCCGCAAGTATTTCGAGGAAAAGGGTGAGCCGGACAATGCGCTGAGCCCCGTCCAGCGCCTGCTCTACATCGGCAAGCGGGCCATGGGTGCACTGGAATACGCGCCCTCGCTACAGCGCAAAACGCCGGAAGAAGAACGTGCGCTGGAAATCCAGTCGCTGGTTGAATCGGCACGCCAGCTGATCGAAGGCGAACCCGGCGAGGCCGTGCACGAAATCATGCGCGTCGGCGGCTCGGCCGGCGGTGCCAGGGCCAAAGCGCTGATCCTGTGGGATCGCGAAAAGAAGCGCGTACGCTCGGGTTTCGCCCGCATCCGCGATGGCGAAGAGCCGTGGATCATCAAGTTCGACGGCGTCGGCTCGGCCAACGCGCTCGATAGCCAGGCCAAGCCGTTTAACCGCATCGAATACACCTATGCCTTGCTGGCCAAACAGCTGCGCATCGACATGGAAGACGTATCCTTCCTGGAAGAGCCGGACAGCGGACTGTTCCATTTCATGACCCGCCGCTTTGATCGCAGCGGCGTTGAAAAACGCCACATGCACAGCTTGGCCGGCATGACACACGTCGACTTCAACCGACCGCAGGCCTACAGCTATGAAGCGTGGTTCCGCCTGATCATGGAACTCAGACTCGGTGCCACGGCGCTTGATCAGGCCTATCGACGCATGTTGTTCAACATTGTCGGACGCAACCAGGACGATCACGTCAAGAACATCTCGTTCCTGCTCGACGGCGCGCAGGCCTCGTGGCGGCTGGCACCAGCGTACGACCTGACTTTCGCGGCGGGCAGCGGCTATACCCTTCGCCACCAGATGACAGCGGGAGGGCTATCCGACGGTTTCACCCGCGATGGCCTGATCGAGATCGGCAAGCGCTTCGACATTCCGCGACCACACGAAATCATCGATCAAACCGTGGATGCATTTTCGACCTGGCCGGACCTGGCCAAAGAATGGGCGATCCCGGAAACGCAGATCGCCCACGTCGTCGCCATGCATCGGCTGTTGGGCAAGGAAGCTCAGTTGTAGGGTGTGAAACGCGAAGCGTTGCGCACCAACCGCCCACGTGCGCAAAGAAAAGAATTTGCGCACCCTACCGGGTTACGCTTTGTCCGCTACTGAAAAGACCACATCGAGTTGAGCAATCCACTGCGCCCTGGCCTCGTCCGAGACAAAGCTGGCCTCGAAGCTGTTGCGCAGCAACTGGTAGGCTTCGCGCACGCCGAGTTGCGGCAAGGCGTCGAAGACGGCGATGAAGTTGTCGTTCAGGTAACCGCCGAAATAGGCCGGGTCGTCGCTGTTGATCGTCGCGCACAGCCCGGCCGCCAGCAGCGCCGGCAGACTGTGTTCGGCCATCGTCTTGAATACGCAGAGCTTGGTGTTGGACAGCGGACAGACGGTCAGCGGCATGCGCTCGGCGGCGAGGCGTTTGACCAGCGCCGGACTTTCGACGCAACGCACGCCGTGGTCGATACGCTGCACCTTGAGCACGTCGAGCGCACTTTCGATGTAGGCCGGCGGACCTTCTTCACCGGCATGCGCCACCCGCTTGAGCCCCAGCTCGCGGGCGCGGGCAAAGACACGGGCAAACTTCTCCGGCGGATGACCGCGTTCACTGCTGTCGAGCCCGACGCCGATAAAAAGTTCGCGGAACGGAAGCGCGGCCTCCAGCGTGGTCAGCGCGTCGTCCTCGCTGAGATGGCGCAGGAAACACGGGATCAGGCTGGCGCTGATTCCCAGTTCACTTTGCGCGCGTTGGCAGGCTCGATGCAGGCCGCGAATCACGACACCGATGTCAACACCGCGCGCGGTATGCGTCTGCGGATCGAAGAACAACTCGGCGTGCACAACGTGATCGGCCGCCGCGCGTTCGAAGTAGGCCCAGGCCATGTCGAAAAAATCCTGCTCCTGCAGCAGCACGCTGGCACCGGCGTAGTAAATATCGAGAAAACTCTGCAGATCGGTGAAGGCGTAGGCCGCGCGCAAGGCGTCCACGCTCGGGTAGGCCAGTTCAACGCCGTTGCGCTGAGCAAGCTTGAAGATCAGCTCGGGCTCCAGCGAACCTTCAATATGAATGTGCAGCTCGGCCTTGGGTGCCCGACGCAGCAGTTCAGTCAGGCGATTACGGGGAATGGCGTCAAAATCCATGGCAGTCAGGCTCGGAATCGAAGAAACAAGAGTGTAGCGTACTGATCCCGCGTCGGACAAAATTCAGGATGGAATGAAGCACCGGCCTGCAACTCAATAGAGACGGTCATCTTCAGGACCGATGCCGTACAAGCCAATATTCATGCGGCTTCCACGGCATGCATCGCCGAGAACGCCTATCGACGGGCCTCTCAGCCTTATCGCCTAACGGTTGCTATCTGCTGGTCGTGCAGGCGAGCGAAAAACAGCAGGGCGAAGACGGCACCAATCAGCGCCATCAGCATGTCCGACTGCGTATCCCAGGCATAGCCTTGCGTGCCGAGAAAATCATCCGCCCCTTGGCCGAGCATTTCCGCCGCGCCCCATTCGATCAGTTCGTACGCCGCGCTGATCGCCAGCGCGATGCAGACCACCACAAAGCCGAGCATGCGCCGGCCATTCACATGCGCTCCCCGGATCAGGATTTCACGCGCCACCAGCGCCGGAACAAAGCCCTGGAAGAAATGCCCGATCTTGTCGTACGGATTGCGCTCCATATGCAGCAGATCGGCGATCTCGAACCCGAGCGGCACGCGGGCATAGGTATAGATCCCGCCAACGATCAGCACCACCGCGTGCACGAAGATACAGACATAGAGCAGCGTCGTCAGCGGAAACTGGCGATAGCTTGCCGCCATGACCACCATGGCAATGATGACCGGGAACACTTCCATCGCCCAGGTGGCTCGGTCGAACGCATGCAGGCCGGAATAGACGAGCAGGCCAAGCATAAGGGCAGCGGAGCAGAGCAAGACGAGGGGTCGGGTCATGGGCTAAAGCGCTTCGTGAGAATTACCGGATAAAGCATTATCCCCAAAATACATCTCTCATAACAACAAAGTACCCCGGCAGCACGCGTCGGACTCGGTATACTGCCTGATCCTTCGAGAGCCCCACACCATGCCGTCGCTGCAAACCCCTACCGGGGAAAACCAACTGAACCCTGCAAAGAACGCCCCGATCCGCATTCTGGGCGTTGATCCTGGGCTGCGCATCACCGGCTTCGGGGTTATCGAAAAAACCGGCAACAAACTGGCTTACCTGGCCAGCGGCTGCATCAAGACTGACGCCAAGACCTCGCTGCCCACGCGCCTGGGAGCCATCCACGCTGGCCTGTGCGAACTCGTCACGCAATATCAGCCGGATCAAGCCGTTGTCGAAATCGTTTTCGTCAACGTAAACCCGCAATCAACGTTGCTACTGGGACAAGCGCGTGGCGCGGCGATTACGGCACTGGTTTCGAGCGGGGTTGAGGTCGCCGAATACACGGCCTTGCAGGTCAAGCAGGCGGTGGTCGGCAACGGGCATGCCGACAAGATTCAGGTACAGCACATGGTGCGCCGCCTGCTGTCCTTGCCCGGCGACCCCAGCCCGGATGCGGCGGACGCCTTGGCCTGCGCCATCGCCCACGCGCACGGCGGGCAAGGTTTGGGGGCGCTGGTAACAAAGGGGTTTCGTGTACGCAATGGACGAATGACCGAAGTCAGATAAGAAGGATTGAACAATGATTGGCCGTCTCACCGGAATATTGCTGGAAAAAAACCCGCCGCAAGTCCTGCTCGACGTGCATGGCGTCGGCTATGAAGTCGATGTGCCGATGAGCACCTTCTACAACCTGCCGGCCTGCGGCGAGAAGATCACCCTGCTCACACATTTCGTGGTGCGCGAGGACGGCCAGTACCTTTACGGTTTCACCAGCGAATCCGAACGTTACGCCTTCCGCCAGCTGATCAAGATTTCCGGCATCGGCGCGCGCATGGCGCTGGCCGTGCTTTCCGGACTGTCGGTCAGCGATCTGGCACAAGCCATTGCCCGCCAGGAAGTCGGGCGGCTGATCAAGGTTCCGGGCATCGGCAAAAAGACCGCCGAACGCCTGCTGCTCGAACTCAAGGGCAAACTGGCCGACGCCCTGCCCACGGCGGCATTTGCCATGGAAGACAGCCAGCATGACATCCTCAATGCGTTGCTGGCCCTCGGTTACAATGACCGCGAAGCGGCAGCGGCCACGAAACCCCTGCCGCCGGGCATTTCCACGTCGGATGGCATCCGGCAGGCGCTTAAATTACTTTCGAAAGCATGAGCCCACCGATCACCTTTGCCCAGAAGCAGATCATCCAGATCGCCATTGTTGCGCTTCTGCTGATCGGCTGCATCGCCGTATTGATGCCCTTCACCGGCACCCTGCTTTTTGCCGTCGTGATCTGCGTCACTACAGCGCCGCTGCGCAACCGTCTTCGGAGATTCTGCGGAGGACGGAGCAGCCTCTCCGCGATCCTGATGTCGCTCTTGCTTCTGTTGGTAATGGTCGCTCCGCTGGCCTTGCTCTCTGGCTCGCTGGCCGACGGCATCGAATCGGCTATCCGCCACTTCAAGCCTATTCTGGAAGGCGGATTACCCGCTGATCCACCGACCTGGCTCGCCAACCTGCCGGTCTTTGGCTCTGACATCAACACCTACTGGCACAAACTGGCCGCCAGCCGGGAAGAAATGAACACCTTGCTGCGCCAACTCCTCGACCCGACGCGCCAGCTCGCGCTGGCCACCGTGACGTTGTTCGGGCAAGGCTTGCTGCAACTGGTGCTGGTCGTCTTCTTCGTCTTCTTCATGTTCCGCGACGCAGAAACCTACGCCAACGCATTGCGTACAGGCAGCCGCAAGCTGGCCGGAAATCTCGGCGAACGCATGCTCAAACTGGCCGAAGGCACAGTCACCGGTGTCATGGTCGGCATCGTCGGCACGGCGGCGGCGCAGGCGCTGGTCGCCATGATCGGTTTCATCATTGCCGGCGTTCCCGGCGTCACCATACTTACCGTTGCCACCTTCTTCTTCTCGATGGTGCCAGTAGTCGGTGCCACGCTGATCTGGCTCGGCTCGGCCGCCTGGCTCTACGACGGCGGACAAACCGGCTGGGCAATTTTCATGATCCTGTGGGGCATGTTCGGCATCAGCAGCGTCGATAATTTCCTCAAGCCCGTGCTGATTTCACGCACCTCCAGCCTGCCGCTGCTGCTAATCGTCGTCGGTGTTTTCGGCGGTGTGCTGGTCTTCGGCTTCATCGGCCTCTTCCTCGGACCGACCCTACTTGCGCTCGGCCAGGTGCTGATCCGGGAATGGCTAGACAATCCCGACTACGACGGACCCTCAATTTAGCCATGATCGAAATAGACAAGTTCAGCGACAGTGCTGAGGAACCCATCGACCGCCTGATCTCTGCCGAATCCAAATCGACTCAGGAGGAAGCCATTGAGCGCGCTCTGCGCCCCAAGCGTCTGGCTGACTATGTCGGGCAGGTGAAGATTCGTGAGCAACTGTCGATCTTCATCGAAGCCGCCAAGCGGCGCAAGGACACGCTCGATCACGTGCTGCTGTTCGGCCCGCCCGGTCTGGGCAAGACCACGCTGGCGCACATCATCGCCACTGAAATGGGCGTCAACCTGCGCTCGACCTCCGGCCCGGTGCTTGAACGCGCTGGCGACCTGGCCGCCATTCTGACCAACCTCGAACCGCACGATGTGCTGTTCATCGACGAAATTCACCGCCTGTCGCCGGTTGTGGAGGAAATTCTCTATCCCGCGCTGGAAGACTTCCAGATCGACATCATGATCGGCGAAGGCCCAGCCGCGCGTTCGGTCAAGCTCGACCTGCCACCGTTCACGCTGGTCGGCGCAACAACGCGCGCCGGCATGCTGACCAACCCGCTGCGCGACCGCTTTGGCATCGTCGCCCGGCTTGAGTTCTACACGCCGGAAGAACTGACGCACATCGTCACGCGCTCGGCGCAACTGCTCAAGGTACCGGCTGATCCGGGCGGGGCGCTGGAAATCGCCAAGCGCTCACGCGGCACGCCGCGCATCGCTAACCGCCTGCTGCGCCGCGTGCGCGACTATGCCGAAGTCAAAGCGGCTGGACACATCACACAGGATGTCGCCGACCTCGCCCTGATCATGCTCGATGTCGACCATGGCGGCCTCGACATCATGGACCGCAAACTGCTCTCTGCCGTAATCGACAAGTTCGGCGGCGGGCCGGTCGGCGTCGACAATCTGGCCGCCGCCATCGGTGAAGCGCGCGACACCATCGAAGACGTGCTTGAACCCTACCTCATCCAGCAAGGCTTCTTGCAACGCACGCCACGCGGACGAATCGCCACGGCGGCCGTATACCGTCACCTCGGCCTTGACAACCCGGCCGCCAATGGGCAAAACGAACTCTGGCGGGCGCAATGAATGTTGCTGGTTCGTCACAAACCCTTACACTCGATGCCGTTTTGTCTCGTTAGAATTCGCCCATGAAGCACGAACAAAAACCAAACGCCTTCACTATTCCTGTCCGCATTTATTACGAAGACACCGACGCCGGTGGCGTGGTCTATTACGCCAACTACCTGAAGTTTCTCGAACGCTGCCGTACCGAATGGCTGCGCGACATCGGCCACGATCAGGCCGACCTGCTGCGCGATCCGGGTATCGCCTTTGTCGTGCGCAGTGTCAGCCTGGAGTACCTGAAGCCGGCGCGACTCGATGAAATACTCTCGGTCAGCCTCGAAGTTGAAAAAATTACCCGCTCGCAGATTTTCTTCCGCCAGCACATCCGACGCGTCAATCCGGCCGTCGAAAGCGGCTGGGACGAACTGGTCAGCGGCAAGATCCAGATCGTTTGTGTCAACGCCGCCCAGATGAAAATCACCTCGATTCCCGAACCATTGCGCACCAAACTGGAAGCTCTCCAATGAACGTCTCGCAAGACCTCTCCATCCTGCATCTGATCCTCAACGCCAGCGCCGTCGTTCAGGCCGTCATGGTGCTGCTCGCCGGCGTCTCCTTCATGTCGTGGTATTACATCTTCGGCAAATGGTTCAGCGTACGCCAGGCACGCTCGCAAACCGAGCAGTTCGAACGCGACTTCTGGAGCGGCGGCGACCTCAACAGCCTGTACCAGAGCGCGGTCAATAACCGGCACGGAACGGGTAGCATGGAGCGCATCTTCGAATCGGGCTTCCGCGAATTCACCAAACTGCGCAGCCAGAAAAACCTTGATCCGAAAGACATCATCGACGGCTCGCGCCGTGCCATGCGCGCCACGCTCCAGCGCGAGGTCGACAGCATCGACTCACACCTCGCCTTCCTCGCGTCGGTTGGCTCGGTCAGCCCTTACGTCGGACTGTTCGGCACGGTATGGGGCATCATGCACTCCTTCCGTGGCCTTTCCAACGTCGGGCAGGCGACGCTCTCCGCCGTCGCGCCCGGCATTGCCGAAGCGCTGGTGGCCACGGCCATCGGCCTCTTTGCGGCGATTCCGGCGGTGCTCGCCTACAACCGCTTCTCGCACGACATCGACCGTCTGGCCACACGCTTTGAATCCTTCATGGAAGAATTCTCCAACATCCTGCAACGTCAGATGCGGTAACACGGAGGCCACATGCGCCCACGTCGCCTTAAAAACGAAATCAACGTCGTCCCCTACATCGACGTCATGCTCGTGCTGCTGGTCATCTTCATGGTGACCGCACCGATGATGACCACCGCCAGCATTGATGTACCTTCGGTCGGCAAGGCCGCAACACCGCCGGCCGAAGCGCTACAAGTCAATATCCGCGCCGATCAGAGCCTTTCGCTGACCTTGCCGGGCAAACCAGAGCGCAGCCTCAGCCGCGGTGAGCTGTCACAGTCCATCATCGATGCCCAGAACAAGAACCCGGAACAGCCAGTACTCATCGTCGGCGACAAGAACGTCAAGTACGAAGCCGTGCTCAGCGTCATGGATGAGCTGCAGCGCCAGCAGGTCAAGCGCATCGGCCTCCTCGTACAGCCCACGGGCAAGTAAGTCTTGACACTCCGAAAGCTCACGCTGTGAACCTCGCCGCACCCCCGCCGGAAACCGAAAAATCGAACACCCCCGCACTGGTTCTCTCGGCGCTCGTTCACCTGCTGCTCATCGCGGCGCTGTTTTTCGGCGTGCAGTGGAAGAGCCAGGCACCAACGTCGGTTGAAATCGAAGTCTGGCGTGGCGCTCCGGCAGCCGTGGTAAAAACCGAGCCGACCCCGGAGCCGCCGCCAAAACCCGAGCCGAAGCCGGAACCGAAACCAGAGCCCAAGCCAGAGCCCAAACCTATTCCCAAGGCCGAACCGGCACCGACGATCAAGCCGGATATCGCCATCAAGGACGAAAAGAAACCGAAGAAGGAAGAGCCCAAGAAGCCCGAGCCAAAAAAAGAAGAACCGAAGAAAGAGGAACCGAAAAAGCCTGAACCGGAACGCAGGCCTAGCTTTGACGATGAACTCAAGCGCGAACAGAAGCAGATTGACCAACAGAAAGCGGTGCAGGATCAACGTGATCGCGCTTCAGCAGAAGCGAACCAACTTGCCCAGCTCAAGGCCGAGCAGGCATCGTCAGCGCGCTCTCGTGGCTTGGCCGACTATACGTCAAAGATTCGCGGCAAGATCAAGGGCAACACCAGCATAACGGGGTTGGCGATCCAGGGGAATCCACAAGCGATATTTGAAGTCACGCAGCTGCCGACCGGCGAAGTACTGAGTGTCAAACTACGCAAAACGAGTGGAAGCAAGTTACTTGATGAGGCCATCGAGCGGGGCATACTGAAATCTTCGCCCTTACCCTTACCCGATCAAGCAGATCTTTTTCAACGCGTTCTCGAACTCAAATACAAGCCGTTTGATGAGTAAGCGCGTGTTTCATAAAGCAAAATTACGTTCCGTTACAAACGCGTCGCACACCAAGGCGATATAATCGTGAATTCTCCAATGGACGTCAGTACACATGCTTCGACCCTTGCTTAAACTGCGCGGCCTGAGTCTGATTGCGTTCAGCGCCCTGGCCCTTCTCCAGACTCCTTCCCACGCCGAACTGACGATCGAAATTACCGGAGCCGGTGCCAATCGTATCCCGCTGGCGATTGCCGACTTTGGCGGCGAAACCGGTGTGTCGCGAGCGCTTACGACCGTTGTTCGCGGCGATCTCGAACGCAGCGGCCTCTTCAAGCTGATCGATACCAGCGGCGTAGCCATCACCGAAGCGACCAGCCCGGCCTACGGCGATTGGAAAACCAAAGGAGCCGATGCGCTGACGGCCGGCAGCATCGTTTCGACCGCTGACGGCAAACAGGACGCCCGTTTCCGGCTCTACGACATCAACAAACAGACAACGCTCGCCGGTACCTCTTTCGTCACCTCGACACCGATGCTGCGCATGGCCGGCCACCGAATCGCCGATGTAATCTACGAAAAGCTGATCGGTGAGCCCGGCGTCTTCTCAACGCGTATCGCCTTTGTCGTCAAGGGCAGCGCCAATCGATATGAATTGCACATCGCTGACGCCGACGGACAAAACGCCCAGGCCGCGCTGAAGTCAAAGGAGCCGATCATTTCGCCCGTCTGGTCACCAGATGGCAACCGCTTGGCCTATGTATCGTTTGAGAACAAAAAGCCCGTGGTTTATGTGCATTCGCTGGCCAGTGGACAACGTATCGTGGTCGCCAACTTCAAGGGCTCGAACTCAGCCCCGGCGTGGTCTCCCGATGGCCGCAAACTGGCGGTGGTGCTTTCCAAGGAAGGCGGCTCGCAGATATTCACGGTCAATGCCGATGGCTCAGGTGTGCAACGCCTGACCACCGACTCCGGCATCAATACCGAGCCCTACTTCTCGCCGGATGGACAATCGATCTATTTCACCTCGGACCGTGGCGGCAGCCCGCAAATTTACCGCACCAGCGTCAACGGCGGCGACGCCCAGCGCGTTAGCTTCGACGGCAGCTACAACGTTTCCCCACGCATTTCGCCGGACGGCAAGACGATGGCCTTCATCAGCCGGCGTGATGGTGGGTTTCGGCTCTCTGTGATGGATTTATCCAGCAAGCAGGTCCAGGTTCTTACCGATTCGAACAAGGATGAATCACCCACTTTCGCCCCCAATGGCCGCATGATCCTGATCGCTACCGAAATTGGCGGTCGTGGCGTGCTGTCCGCCATCTCAGTAGATGGCCGCATCAAATTCCGCCTTTCCTCAAATCTCGCCGGCGATGTTCGTGAACCGGCCTGGGGCCCATACACCAAATAGTCTTAAGAACAGGACTGTTCCGATTTTTTGATTTTTGACGCTGGAGAAACAACAATGAAAAAGCTAATCATCCCCGCCCTTATCGCCTTATTGATCGCCGGTTGCAGTTCGACGCCCGATGCCCCCGAGCAAGGCGGTGCCCCGGTTGAATCACGCGGCGACGGCAGCAAAATCACCGCTGTCGACGTGACTGACATCAACAAGGGCAAACTTCCGCCCGAACTCACCGACCCGAAGAGCATCCTCTCCAAGCGCAGCGTCTATTTCGACTACGACAAATACGACGTCAGGGCCGAATACAAGGATCTCGTCACTGCGCACGCCAAGTTCCTGGCCAACAACCGCCAGTTCAAGATGCTGATCCAGGGCAACACCGACGACCGGGGCAGCCGTGAATATAACCTCGCTCTGGGTCAGAAGCGCTCCGACGCCGTGAAGAAGATGCTAACCCTGCTTGGTGCTCGTGAAGAGCAAGTCGAATCGGTCAGCCTCGGCGAAGAAAAACCGAAGAACGATGGGCAGAATGATGCGGCGTGGGCGGAAAACCGTCGCGGTGACATGCTCTACAGCGGCGAGTTCTAAAATGCCGGCGCGCCGTCTGCGTTGCGTGTCGCGCCTGTCGGCCATCGCTCTGCTGCTCGCCGTTATCGGTGTGCAGCAGGCTCAGGCCGGCGTGTTCGATGACGAAGAAGCACGAAGGCAGGTCAAGGATCTGTCGATCAAGGTTGGCGAACGGATCGACACCTTGTCCAAGGCGCAATTCGAATTGGTCAGCCAGATACAGGCCTTGCGCGAGGAAAATGCCCGCTTGCGCGGCCAGGTCGAAACACTGAACTACGAACTGGAATCGGCAAAGAAACGGCAGCAGGACTTCTACATCGACCTCGACGGCCGTCTGCGCAAGCTCGAAACCGTGCCTGTTCCAGCACCGGCGGAAGCCAAGCCGGCCGAGCCTGAAAATGCAGCGGCAACCGACGCTAGTAAAAAGCCCGCCAGCGATCCAGCCGCCGAATCGCGCGATTACGAAGCGGCACTCAACCT
>JBBQAT010000062.1:0-23312 GCA_038316625.1 Burkholderiales bacterium | reverse complement strand
CTTCGGCTCATCGTCAGCAATGATTACGCGGTACATTTGAACATCCCCTTACCCGAAAACCCGGTTGTGTCGAACCCGCCTGGAAAAAACCGGATGCCAACTGTAAGCCATTTTGTGCAAGAAACGAAAGATTGAACAGATCGCGGTGAGAATGCGCTAACAAAAATATTCGGCAGATTGCCCTGAGAGGCTCGTCAAATGGCGACCTACGTGATGCATGCATGGAGAACCGCATAAACATTGGCTTACATGGCATACACTCCGTAGATGCCCGTATCCATTGACCTGCAGAGCATCTTAAAAAAACAGCCCGACGCAGCCTGATCGATCCAGCAAGTATTTCATGTATTTCTTCATGCACATCGTGTTCTTCGTGGTTTAAACGGTCCAACTTTTTGTAGAATCAACCCATGCTCGACGAACGCTCCCGAACACTGCTCAAGACCCTGATCGAACGCTATATTGCCGACGGCCAGCCGGTGGGCTCGCGTGCACTATCGAAGTTCTCCGGGCTTGATCTCTCCGCCGCCACCGTGCGCAACGTGATGGCCGACCTGGAGGACCTGGGGTTCATCGCCAGCCCGCACACCTCGGCCGGACGCGTGCCGACGGCGCGCGGCTACCGTTTCTTTGTCGACAGCCTGCTCACCATGCAGCCGCTGGAGTCTGAAAAAATCCACGCCATCGAGGGGCAGCTTCATCCCTCGCAGCCACAACAACTGATCAGTAGCGCCTCGCACCTGCTTTCCGGGCTGACCCATTTTGCCGGCATCGTCCTCACGCCACGGCGCAAAACGCCGCGAATCCGGCAGATGGAGTTCGTCAGCTTGTCCGAAAAACGCATCCTGCTGATCCTCGTGACCACCGACGGCGATGTGCAGAACCGCATCCTGTTCACCGAGCGGCCCTATTCGCCGTCGGAACTCGTCGTCGCCACCAACTACCTCAATCAATACTTTGCCGGCCACGATTTCGAGCATATCCGCAACCGCGTCAAGGAAGACCTGCTCAAGCTGCGCGGCGACCTGCAAGGCCTGATGGCCGCCGCTCTCGCCGCCGGCGACGAAGCCATGAATCGGACGGACGAGCAGTACATCATCTCCGGCGAACGCAATCTGCTTGAAGTCGAGGAGCTGTCGTCGAACATGAAGCAGCTGCGCAAACTGTTCGACCTCTTCGAACAGCGCACCGCACTCATGCAACTGCTCGACATTTCGCACCGCGCCGACGGCATCCAGATTTTCATCGGTGGCGAATCCGGGCTGGCACCGCTCGACGAATGCAGCGTCGTCACGGCGCCCTACGAAGTCGACGGCCAGATCGTCGGCTCGGTCGGCGTCATCGGCCCGACACGCATGGCTTACGAACGCGTCATCCCGATTGTAGACATCACGGCCAAACTGCTGTCCTCCGCCCTCACCTACCAGGCCAACGCCTGATGCCACGACTCCTTCCCGAGCCGGCCTTCCGTCACGGCACGGCAGCCAAAACGGCGGTTCTGCTGATCAACCTCGGCACCCCGGACGAACCGACCGCCCCGGCAGTAAAGCGTTACCTCAAGGAATTCCTTTCCGATCCGCGCGTCGTCGAGATCCCACGGCCGATCTGGTGGCTGATTCTCAATGGCATCATCCTCAACGTCCGCCCGAAGAAATCCGCTGAAAAATATGCCGCCATCTGGACACCCGACGGGTCGCCGCTGAAAGTCCACACCGAAAAGCAGACCAAGCTGCTGCGCGGCTTTCTCGGCCAGGCCGGGCATCAAGTGGTTGTCGACTACGCCATGCGCTACGGCCAGCCGTCGATCCCGGATACGCTTTCCCGCCTCAAGGCCGGAGGCTGCACGCGCATCCTGCTGTTGCCGCTCTATCCGCAGTATTCATCAAGCACCACCGCAACCGCGTTTGACGCGGCTTATCGCTGGGCACAGTCGCTGCGTAACCAGCCGGAAATCCGCACAATACGCAGCTTCGCCGATCACTCTGGCTACATCGACGCGCTGGCCTCCAGCGTTCGTACACACTGGATGAGCAATGGCCGCCCAACTGCGTCGTACCAGTTGATCATGAGCTTCCACGGCGTCCCGCGCTACACCCTCGACAAGGGCGACCCCTACCACTGTGAATGCCACAAGACCGGACGGTTACTGGCCGAAGCCCTGAGCCTCGGCTCCGACCAGTACCAGATCTGCTTCCAGTCACGTTTCGGCCGCGCCGAGTGGCTGCAACCCTACACCGCCCCCACACTGAAGGCCCTCGGCAAGCAAGGCGTAGAGCGTGTCGACATCATCTGCCCGGGATTTCCGGCTGACTGTCTGGAAACGCTTGAAGAAATCGCCATGGAAGGCAAGGCCGAATTCCTGCAAGCCGGCGGCAAGGAGTATCAGTACATCCCCTGCCTGAACGAGCGTGATGACTGGATTCACGCGCTAGCCAACCTGGCCGAAACACACCTGCAAGGCTGGTCGACGCAAAATGCACCTGACGCGGCGACGCTCGAAACCAGCGCCCTGCGAGCAAAAGCACTCGGCGCTCGCCAGTAGAAAAAACAGTCCTCAAGTGATCGCTTCAAGCAACCGTTAACTCTTCTCAGGGAGTTAACGGAAGTTGAAGGGAATCGCCATGAAAATCGCCAGCGCTGCGCTGCAAATGGATTCAAGCCACGTAAAGCAGCAGGAACACACGATCCACGAATCACTACGCAGTTGGGGTGGCAATCGACGCGCCGAAAGCGAAGGCAGCCAGCGCAGTCGCCCACGCGCACTTGACCCAGTACAAATTTCGGACGCCGGCAAGGCCGCTCAGTCGAGTGAAGCCAGTGCCATCCAGAATAGTATCGATGCCGTCGAAAACGACCCGATGCTCCGCCTGATCCGCTCCATGATTGCCATGCTGACCGGCGAAGAGGTCAAGATTTTTGACGCCAGCGAATTGCAGACCGACACCCCGGCACCCGCCGTGCAGAGCCCGAATCAGTCAGTTCCAACCCAGGCCACCCAGCAAACCGCCGGGTTTGGCGGTGAATACACGCGCCAAGAGTCTTATACCGAAACCGAGCAAACCAGTTTCGAAGCGTCCGGAATCGTCCGCACGGAAGATGGCAAGGAAATCAGCTTCTCGCTCTCGTTATCCATGTCGCGCAGCTACCACGAAGAATCGAACGTCAGCATCAACTTCGGTACCGCTCGCCAGACCAAAGACCCGCTGGTGCTCAATTTCAACGGCAGCGCGGCGCAGCTGACCAGCCAGCGCTTCAAGTTCGACCTCAACTCCGACGGAAAAACCGAAGACATCAATTTTGTGTCCGGCGGCAGCGGCTTCCTGGCCCTCGACAAAAACGGCGACGGCAAGATCAACAACGGATCGGAACTGTTCGGTGCAACAAGCGGTAACGGTTTTGCCGAACTCTCTGCGCTCGATTCCGACAATAACGGCTGGATCGACGAAAACGACGCCGCCTATACACAACTTCGCATCTGGACCAAGGACGCATCAGGAAATAATCAGTTGGCAACCCTCAAGCAGGCCAACGTCGGGGCGTTGAGCCTGGCCAGCGTGGCGACGCCATTCGATCTCAAGGACAGCGGCAACGCCCTTCAAGGCCAGATACGAGCCAGCGGGATATTTCTGCAGGAGGACGGAAAGGTCGGAACGATGCAGCAGGTCGACCTGACCGTTTAGCGCATCACGGCGGCGCCAGTTCCAGATCGCAGGCGGCGCTGCTACCCCGAACCGCCGGCATGCCAAGTTTGGCCAGCGCCTTGTTAGCGCTACGCAGGCGTGCAATCACCTTGGTAATCAGCGTCTTGTTGAAGCGATCCAGAACCTCGTCCGAGCTGAGGTCGAGCGCCGCGCTGTTGATTTCCAGGAACAGCGTCGGTTCGAGTGTAATGACGGTCGACGAACGCTTGGTGTCACTCGGGTGCAGATAGGCCATCTCGCCGACCAGTTCGCCCGCCCCTAGGCGGCAGATGGATTTGCCCTCGACTGAAACCTCAACGAAGCCCTTGATGATCACGCCAAAAATACGATTGTTGTCGCCCTCGCGAATGAGGACGACCTTTTCAGACACCTCGCGCCAGACGCTGATGCGCAATACTTCCCACAACTCGATGTCTTCAAATTCGGTAAAGAACGCCAACCCGCGCAACTTTTCGAAATGCGACATATCCTGCGCGGTGGAATCTTCCTCGTACATCTGATACCTGACGGTCGACAGATCTTTGGCGAACTCGGCACCGTTGCGATATCGGCTGTAAAGGTCCTTTTCCAGCGCCTTCTTGATGATCGGATCGAGCCCCGCCGGCAGATTGGGATTCAACGCACACACCGACGGCGTATCAGCATTGACGATCTTATAGACCAGCGCGCCCTGATTGGCGGCGCGGAACGGCAGACGCCCCGTCAGCAGTTGGAACAGGAGCACACCCAATGAATAAAGATCAGTTTTCTGGTTGAGCGGGTAATTCTTGATTTGCTCCGGCGACATGTAGGCCGGCGACCCGACGCCCATGACGAAGGTTGAATCCTTGTTCATATCCTTGTGCAAATTGAGCGCGAGGCCAAAGTCGGTAATCTTCGGATTGTCGTCGTTGTCGATCAGGATGTTTGCCGGCTTGATGTCGCGGTGCACGACCCCTTGCCGGAACGCATGATCCAGGGCCAGGCAACACTTGAAGATGATGCCGATCACGCGATGCATCGGCAGCAGGCGGTTGATCGCGCAATAGTGATCCAGCGCGGTGCCTTCGATGAATTCCATGACTAGATAGGCTTGATCAGCCTCAACCACGCCATCGTAGATTTTGACGATATTCGGGTGATCCAGGCGCCGGCCAATCGCGTCTTCGGTCTGAAACAGCTTGCGCAGCCGCCGCGACATGGCGGCATTGTCCTCGCCGAAACGAATCAGCTTGATGGCTACATCACGACCCGTATCCGGGTCACGTCCAAGGTAGACGATCGCTGTCGCGCCCTTGCCCAGAACACGAATCACCTCGTATTTGCCAATTTTCTCCAGCATGCCTGTACCGTTGCGCCCCCTCAGAGTTGGAATCCTAGCAGCAGAATCGCATATCCAATCAAAATTATTACCTAAAACCAAAT
Organism: Burkholderiales bacterium; assembly: GCA_038316625.1. Taxonomy (GTDB): domain Bacteria; phylum Pseudomonadota; class Gammaproteobacteria; order Burkholderiales; family Rhodocyclaceae; genus Propionivibrio. Next base: position 18,207 of record JBBQAT010000062.1, on the reverse strand, counting down.
AAATCGGGAAAAAGCGCTTGAAATCGAAAAATCCGTCCCGATGTAACGGAAAGTTTTCCGGGAGACCTCCAACTATGCAAGCGCAAGACAAAGACACCACCATTGAACCTAGCGCAGATAGCGCGACTGAAGTGGCAGAAGCGACAGCAGACAGCACGCCAAGCCTTGAAGAAATGATTCGCCTGGCCGAACTCAAGGCGGAAGAGCACCACGACGCCTGGCTGCGTGCCAAGGCCGAGACCGAAAACGTCCGCCGCCGTGCGCAGGAAGATATTGCCAAGGCGTCCAAATTCGCCGTTGAACGCTTTGCCGGTGAGCTACTGGCCGTAAAAGACAGCCTTGAGGCGGCACTTGCCGCTGAAACGCCGAGCGTTGAAAGCATGAGATCAGGCACCGAGCTGACACTTAAACAGCTGATATCCGCCTTCGAAAAATCAAGACTGACCGAGGTCAACCCGGTTGGCGAAAAATTCGATCCACACTTTCATCAGGCCATCAGCATGATCGATGCCGAGCAGGAGCCGAATACGGTCGTCAACGTGCTGCAAAAGGGTTACCTGCTCGCTGATCGGGTGTTGCGACCGGCTTTGGTCATTGTCGCCAAGACCAAGGATTGAAAAGAACTTGAAAAGTTGGTGATAAGCCCCACTTAAGGCTCATCCCGAAAATCGAAACAATCGAAACAACTCGGTATCCACAAATTACAGAAAAGGACTCTGACATGGGCAAAATCATTGGCATCGACCTCGGCACCACCAATTCCTGCGTTTCCGTCATGGAAGGCGGCAAACCGAAGGTTATCGAAAACTCTGAAGGCGCGCGCACCACACCGTCCATCGTTGCTTACGCCGAGGACGGCGAAATCCTGTGTGGCGCGCCGGCCAAGCGCCAGGCCGTGACCAACGCCAGAAACACCTTGTACGCCGTCAAGCGCCTGATCGGTCGCCGTTTTGAAGAGAAGGAAGTACAGAAGGACATCGGCCTGATGCCTTTCAAGATTCTCAAGGCTGACAATGGCGACGCCTGGGTCGAAGTGCGCGGCAGCAAGATCGCGCCGCAGCAGGTTTCGGCTGAAGTACTGCGCAAGATGAAGAAGACCGCTGAGGATTACCTCGGCGAAGAAGTGACAGAAGCCGTCATCACCGTTCCCGCCTACTTCAACGACAGCCAGCGCCAGGCAACCAAGGACGCTGGCCGCATCGCGGGCCTGGAAGTCAAACGGATCATCAACGAACCGACCGCTGCTGCACTCGCCTTCGGCATGGACAAGAAACAGGGCGACAAGAAAATCGCTGTTTATGACCTCGGCGGCGGTACCTTCGACATCTCGATCATCGAGATCGCCGAAATCGATGGCGAACACCAGTTCGAAGTGCTGTCCACCAACGGTGACACCTTCCTCGGTGGCGAAGACTTCGACCAGCGCCTGATCGACTACGTTATCGAAGAATTCAAGAAGGAATCCGGCGTCAACCTCAAGTCCGACGTGCTGGCCCTGCAGCGCCTCAAGGATGCAGCTGAAAAGGCCAAGGTTGAACTTTCATCCGGCCAGCAGACCGAAATCAATCTGCCTTACATCACCGCTGACGCTTCCGGCCCGAAGCACTTGGCGATCAAAATTACCCGCGCCAAGTTTGAATCGCTGGTTGATGAACTGATTGAGCGCACCATCGAGCCTTGCCGAATCGCCATGAAGGACGCCGGCTGCAAGCTGACCGACATCAACGACGTGATCCTGGTCGGCGGCCAGAGCCGCATGCCCAAGGTGCAGGATCGGGTCAAGGAATTCTTCGGCCAGGAACCGCGCCGTGACGTCAATCCGGATGAAGCGGTTGCCGTTGGTGCCGCTATCCAGGGCGGCGTGCTGCAAGGCGAGGTCAAGGACGTGCTGCTGCTCGACGTCACCCCGCTCTCGCTCGGCATCGAAACGCTCGGTGGCGTGATGACCAAGCTGATCAAGAAGAACACGACGATCCCGACCAAGGCCGGCCAGGTCTTCTCGACCGCCGACGATAACCAGAATGCCGTGACCATCCATGTGCTACAGGGTGAACGCGAAATCGCTTCGGGTAACAAGAGCCTTGGCCAGTTCAACCTCTCTGACATCCCGCCAGCACCGCGTGGCATGCCGCAGATTGAAGTCACCTTCGACATCGACGCCAACGGCATCCTGCACGTGTCGGCAAAGGACAAGGCCACCGGCAAGGAAAACAAGATCAAGATCCAGGCATCAAGCGGTCTGACCGAGGAAGAAGTCCAGCGCATGGTGCAGGACGCCGAATTGCACGCCGAGGAAGACAAGAAGGCACACGAGTTGGCTGACGCCCGTAACCAGTGCGACGGCATGATCCACATGGTCAAGAAGTCGATGACCGAGTACGGCAAGGAACTGTCGGACGAGGAAAAGGCCGCTATCGAAGCCGCGATCAAGGACGCTGAAGACGCGATCCGTGACAGCGATCTCGAAACGATCAAGGCCAAGAGCGAAGCGCTTGGAACAGCCGCGCAGAAGCTGGGTGAAAAGGTGTACGCCAAACAGCAGGCTGAAGCCGCTGCCGCTTCTGGTGGCGCTGACGCGAATGCCGGCTCAGCCGGTGCCGGCGAAGCCAAGAAAGATGAAGGCGATGTCGTTGATGCCGAGTACACGGAAGTCAAAGACAAGAAGTAAGAGTCTGTTGTAGCAGTACCAAGGGGCGGGGGGCGTATAATCGCGCCTCGCCCATTCGCTTTACACCTTCCGGCATTCAGTACTCATGGCAAAACGTGACTTTTACGACATTCTCGGCGTCAATCGCGACGCATCCGAGGAAGACATCAAGAAGGCCTACCGCAAGCTGGCCATGAAGCATCACCCGGATCGAAATCCGGACAATCCCAAGTCTGAAGAACACTTCAAGGAAGCCAAGGAAGCCTACGAAATTCTCTCCGACGGGCAAAAGCGTGCGGCCTACGACCAGTATGGTCACGCCGGCGTTGACCCGCAGGCGGGCATGGGCGGTGGCTTTGGCGGTGCCGGCGCGGGTGGTTTCTCCGATGCCTTTGGCGGTATTTTCGACGAGATTTTTGGTGGTGGCGGCGGACGCGCTGGTGGCGGCGGACGCTCAAACATCTATCGCGGGGCCGACCTGCGCTACAACCTTGAGATCACGCTTGAACAGGCGGCCTTCGGCACTGAAACCAAAATTCGCATTCCGACCATGGAAGCCTGCGAGCCCTGCAAAGGCAGCGGCGCCAAGGCTGGAACGCAACCCAAGACCTGTCCGACCTGCCAGGGTAGCGGCCAGGTACGCATCCAGCAAGGTTTCTTCTCGATCCAGCAGACCTGTCCCAAGTGCCACGGCACCGGGCGCTTCATTGCCGAACCGTGTGGTTCCTGCCACGGCGCAGGTCGGGTCAAGCAGCACAAGACACTGGCTGTAAAGATCCCGGCGGGGGTCGATGAGGGAGATCGCATACGTCTTTCCGGTGAAGGTGAGCACGGTGTCAACGGTGGCCCATCCGGCGACCTGTACGTGCAGATTCACCTCAAGGCACACGCCGTCTTCCAGCGCGAGCAGAATGATCTGCACTGCGAAATGCCGATCAGTTTTACCACGGCAGCACTCGGCGGCGACATTGAAATTCCGACCCTCGATGCCGTCGCCAAAATCAAGATACCGCCCGAAACGCAATCGGGGAAGACTTTCCGTTTGCGCGGCAAGGGTATCAAGGGCGTGCGCAGCCACACTCAGGGCGACCTGCTTTGCCATGTGGTCGTCGAAACCCCGGTCAACCTGACGGATCGCCAAAGAGAACTGCTGAAGGAGCTTGAAGAATCCAGCAGCGGCGACGCCGGCCGCCACAATCCGCGCGCCAAGTCCTGGATGGATAAGGTGAAGGAGTTCTTCGCGGGTTAAGGCTTAAGGCATTCTCCGCAACTCTCAGAACAAAAAGGCCTGCAAATACTGCAGGCCTTTTTCATTTCTGCTTGGGAACGCCCGTCGATAGGCGATCTATAGCATGCATGTCCCGAGATGCGCATGGATACTGCTTCTCGGACGATAGCATTCCGAGAAGCCCGTATTTATTGCCTATCAGACCGCCTAGGCGCGACGCCAGGTTGTTCCTTGCGCGCTATCCTCAAGAACGATGCCGGCGGCCAAAAGTTCGCTGCGAATACGGTCAGCCTCGGCAAAGTTTTTGGCTTTCTTGGCGGCAATGCGTTCAGTGATCAGAGCTTCAATCATGTCGGCTGAACTTTCACCGTCCGAACCATCCGTCGGCGTGGCCTGAAGGAACGTCTGCGGGTCGCGCTTGAGCAAACCCGTCAGACCAGCCAGCGCACGCAGTTGTGCGGCCAACGCAGGAGACTTGCTGCGATTGATTTCAGACGCCAGATCAAAAAGAACAGCGCAGGCTTCGGGCGTGTTGAAGTCGTCGTTCATTGCCTGACGGAAACGCAGTGCATGCGCCTCGCTCCAGTCGACCGGGATTTCCTCGGAATCAACCGCCTTGAGTGCGGTGTAAAGCCGGGCCAGCGACTGACGGGCATCGTCCAGATGCGCATCAGAGTAGTTCAGCGGGCTGCGGTAGTGGGCGCGCAAAATGAAAAAGCGCACGACTTCGGCATCGTATTTCTTGAGCACCTCCCGAATGCTGAAGAAGTTGCCGAGCGACTTGGACATCTTTTCATCATCAACACGCACGAAGCCGTTGTGCATCCAGTAATTAACGAACTGGCACTGGTGTGCGCCTTCGGACTGGGCTATCTCGTTTTCGTGGTGAGGGAACTGCAAGTCCTGGCCACCACCGTGGATGTCGAATTGTTTGCCGAGCAGATCGGAACTCATTGCCGAACACTCGATGTGCCAGCCCGGCCGGCCTTTGCCCCAAGCCGATTCCCAGAACGGCTCGCCTTCCTTGGCGTGTTTCCACAGCACGAAATCGAGCGGATCGTGCTTGGCCTGGTCAACATCAACCCGTTCGCCGGCACGCAGGTCATCGAGCGACTTACCGGACAACTTGCCGTAGCCAGGGAACTTGCGCACCGAGAAATTCACGTCCCCATCGGTCGCCTTGTAGGCCAGGCCATTCGCCTCAAGCTGGCCGATCAGTTCGAGCATCTGCGGCACATACTCGGTGGCGCGCGGCTCATGGTCGGGTTTCTCGACACCGAGCGCGGCCGCATCTTCGTCCATGAAACCGATAAAACGATTGGTCAGTTCGCCTATCGTTTCCTTGTTCTCTAACGCCCGCTTAATGATTTTGTCATCGATATCGGTGATGTTGCGCACATAGGTTACATCCAGGCCACTGGCCCGCAACCAGCGCTGAACCATGTCGAAGATAACGAGTACGCGCGCATGACCAAGGTGGCAATAATCATAGACCGTCATTCCGCAAACATACATGCGTACTTTGCCGGGTTCGATGGGAATAAAGTCCTGCTTTTCCCTGACCAGGGTATTGTAAATTTTCAACATTTTCTCGGCTCACGAAAACGCCCCGTGAAAAAACGGGAGCATAAGGAACACTTTGGATTCGACGCGCTTCTTGTTAGAATTGATGGGTTAAGTAACCAACTTTTGTGAAGTATACCATACCGATGCGTCTAATCTCCCCAACGCCTTCACTGGCGCGCCTTTCAGGCATTCTGCTTGGCCTGCTTCTGAGCGTTTCCGTTTCCCTTGTCAACGCCCAAACACTGCCGGACATCCAGCGTCTGATGAAGCAGAACCAGATGCCGCAGGCGCTCGAAAAAGTCGACATCTACATTTCAACCAGACCGAAGGACGCGCAAGGCCGTTTTCTGAGAGGCTTGATCCTGACGGAAATGGGACGTCCGGCCGACGCCATCGCCGTATTTACCAAACTGACCGAGGACTTCCCCGAACTGCCCGAGCCTTACAACAACCTCGCGGTGCTGTACGCCCAACAAAAGCAATACGACAAGGCACGCTCCGCGTTGGAAATGGCCATCCGTACCCATCCGAGCTACTCCATCGCACATGAAAACCTTGGCGATGTTTACGCCAAACTCGCCAGCCAGGCGTATGACAAGGCTCTCCAACTCGATTCGTCGAACGCAGCAACGCAAACCAAACTGTCGATGATCAAGGAACTGATCAGCACATCGTCCAAGCCGGGAGTCAAACCCGCCGCCACACCTCCGTCAGTCGAGCCGGCAAAAACGGCCACGGTGACCCCGCCGAAGGAAGTCCCGCCCGCCACAGTAACGCCCCCTCCACCGGTTAAAGCTGTCGAGAAGGCACCCGAGCCGGCCGAAGCCGTAAAAACGCCGGAAACCAAACCGCCTGTAGAAAAGGCACCCGTTGCCACGGCCGGCAGCGAATCCGATATAAGCAAAGCATTGCAAGGCTGGGCGAGCGCTTGGTCACACAAGGATGTGAAGAGCTATCTCAGCTATTACGCCAGCGATTTCCAGACGCCCAATGGCATGGCACGCAAAGCCTGGGAAGCCGAACGCACCCAGCGTATCGACAAGCCGGGGAAACTGCAGGTCAGCGTGGATGACATCAAGGTTTCGCTCGCGGGCGACAAGGCGACGGTCAAGTTCCGTCAACACTACGTTTCGGCAACGCTCAAGTCATCCGCCAACAAGACCGTTGTATTCGTCAAATCGGGTGGCAAATGGCTGATTCAACAGGAACGTGTCGGTTGATGCGGCGTGTAGTCTTCGCTGTCGCCCTGATAGCCGTTTTCGCTGCAGGTTCAGTCGTAATTGCTGGTGCCAACAACCGCCCGACCACCTTCTCCGACTCCGGCCCGGAGCCGCAACTCTCCCGGATTCTTATCGAGATCGAAAACAACCATCTCGACGCGGCGCTTGGACAAACCGAAGAGCTCCTGCAGCGCTACCCAACTTTCCGGCTGGCGCATCTGATCAAGGGCGATCTGCTGCTGGCGCGCAGCATGCCGATCTCGACGTTCGGCAACGCCAGTAACGCACCGCCGGAGAAGCTGACCGATCTACGCGAGGAAGTTATTGCACGGCTCAAGGCCTACCGCAGTCGTGCGACAACCGCCGACTACGTACCACGCTACTTGCTGCAGATGCCTCCCGGCCAGGAACACGCGATTGTCGTCGACACCCAGAAATCACGGCTCTACCTGTACAAGAACGATAATGGCCGGCCCCGCTTTGTTGCCGACTACTACATCTCGCACGGAAAGCTTGGTGCCGATAAAACGCGCGAAGGCGACAAGAAGACACCAACCGGGGTTTATCACGTAACGTCCAGCCTGTCCCCTCAAAAAGTCGGGGACTTCTACGGTAGCGGTGCCTTCCCGATCAACTACCCCAACGAATGGGACAAGCGCCAGGGCCGCAACGGACACGGTATCTGGCTTCATGGCACCCCGTCAGACACCTACTCGCGCCCGCCAAAAGCCTCGGACGGCTGCGTTGTTCTATCCAACGTCGATCTTGATTCGCTGGCCAAAAACCTGCAGATCGGGCTGACGCCGGTCATCATAAGCAACTCGATCGAATGGCTTTCATTTGACGACTGGCAAAGTGAGCGCAGCACGCTCACCAAGAAAATCGACGAATGGCGTGGCGATTGGGAAAGCAAGGATGTAAATCGCTACCTCAAGCATTACTCGACGAAATTTCGGACCAATGACCAAAACCTGGAGCAGTTTGCGCAGCAGAAGCGAAAGGTGAATGTGGGCAAGGAATGGATCAAGGTCAAGCTATCCAACACCTCGATGTTCCGGGATCCGGGCAAGGAAGAATTGGTTGTCGTCACCTTCGAGCAGGACTACCAGAGCAACAATCTCAGCAACCAGATGAAAAAACGCCAGTACTGGATCCGCGAGGACGGTACCTGGAAAATTGTTTTTGAAGGAGCCGCCTGATGTTCATAAAATTCGCCCTGATCACTGCCGGACTGATGTTCTCGGCCATCACCCTCGCCGCCCCTACCGTCGAAATGCAGACCAGCCTAGGTACGATAGTTATCGAGCTCGACGCCGAGAAATCGCCGGTCACCGTAAAGAACTTCCTGCAATACGCCAAGGACGGCTTTTACAGCAACACAATCTTTCATCGCGTCATCGACGGCTTCATGATTCAGGGTGGCGGTTTCACGAAAGACATGGGTGAGAAACCGACGGCCGGCCAGATTCTCAACGAGTCAAAGAATGGCTTGAAGAACGAACGCGGAACGATTGCCATGGCCCGCCGCGGAGAACCGAACTCGGCCACCGCCCAGTTCTTCATCAACCACAAAGACAACTCCAGCCAGCTCGACTACCCGCTGAATAATGGTGGTTACGCTGTATTCGGCAAGGTCACGCAAGGCTTGGACGTCGTCGATAAAATTGCCAAAGTACCGACCGGCAACCGTTCCATGTTCCAGAATGTTCCACTTGAACCCATTGTTATCCAGTCCGTCAAAATCATCTCTGATAAAAAGTAAGGAATCTTCATGATCAAACTGCACACCAATTTCGGCGTCATCGCCATCGAACTCGACGCCGAAAAAGCACCGGAATCGGCCAAAAACTTTCTCGCTTACGCTGAAGCCGGACATTACGACAACACGGTTTTCCACCGCGTCATCCCCGGTTTCATGGTTCAAGGCGGCGGTTTCGAGCCGGGAATGAAACAAAAGCCGTGCAAGGCTCCGATCAAGAATGAAGCCGATAATGGATTGAAAAACGAAACCTACACACTCGCCATGGCACGTACCTCCGATCCGCACTCCGCCACCGCGCAGTTCTTCATCAACGTCGCCGACAACGAGTTCCTCAACTTCAAGGCACCTAATGCCAATGGTTGGGGCTACTGCGTTTTCGGCAAGGTCGTCGAAGGCACAGAGGTCGTCGACAAGATCAAGGGCGTAAAAACCGGCAGTTCGGGTTTCCATCAGGACGTTCCGAAGGAAGATGTGATCATCGAACGCGCCGAAGTCTGCTGAACCTGCTTCCTTGATCCGCGCTGAACGCCCAGTGGTTCATTTCATTTCAGACCTGCACCTTTCGCCGCAAACACCTGGCGTTGCCCGAATCTTTCTGAATTATCTCGGCGGCCCTGCACGTGCCGCCGAGCATCTCTACATCCTCGGCGATTTATTCGAGGCCTGGCCGGGTGATGACTGCATTGATGATCCGGAAGATACGTTCAATCACGGAATCATCGAAGCCCTGCGCGCCTTGACTGACTCTGGCGTCAAGTTATCGTTGATGCATGGCAATCGCGATTTCCTGCTCGGTGACGAATTCGCCGTGCGCAGTGGAGCCCGTCCACTGCCCGATCCGTACGTGCTATCACTGCCCAACTGGCAATTCGTTCTTTCGCACGGCGATATGCTGTGCACCGACGATCAGGACTACCAGCTCTTTCGTGCCCAGATCCGCGATCCAGCCTGGCGTGTTGCCTTCCTGAACAAGCCGCTGCAGGAGCGTAAAGCGATCGCCGTTGCGCTGCGCCAGCAAAGCGAACACATGAAGCGCGAAAAAGTGCTGCATGGGCAGGAATACATGATGGATTTGAATCCAGGCGCGACCGACGATTTCCTGCGCTACAACGGTTACGCCACCTTCATTCACGGCCACACCCACCGCCCCGAAAAGCACGATCACCTGGTCGACGGCATCCATGTTGAGCGCTGGGTGATGTCCGACTGGCACGAAAATCAGGGCGAATATCTGAGCTGGGACGGGCAGCAACTTAGCCGCCATGAGTTGCGCTGATTGTGCGATGGTAAAATTCAGCTGTCCGTTTTCCCGAACCTTGGATTTCCAATGACCTCAACTGTTTCAAGCCTCCAGTTCAACTCGCTTGACGATGAAATCGAGCGCAATGTTGTCGCGGCACTGACCGAAGATGTCGGCAGCGGTGACCTGACCGCGCAACTGGTTCCAGCGGACCGCATGACGCGCGCCACGATCATTTCACGTGAAAATGCCGTGCTATGTGGCACCGCATGGTTTGCGAGTTGCTTCAGAACGCTCGACCCGAGCATCTCGATCATATGGCACGCCGCTGACGGTGATCACGTCGTACCCGACCAGGTTCTGTGCGAGATTGAAGGACCGGCGCGTGCATTGCTAACCGGCGAGCGTACGGCGCTTAATTTTCTGCAGTTGCTTTCAGGCGTGGCGACCAAGGCGCAACAGTACGCCGACATCATTGCCGGGACCAGGGCACAAATCGTCGACACCCGAAAGACGCTTCCCGGCCTGCGCCTGGCGCAGAAGTTTGCCGTCAAATGCGGCGGCGGCGGCAATCACCGTCTCGGTTTGTACGACGCCATTCTGATCAAGGAAAACCATATTCTTGCCGCTGGCAGCATTGCAGCGGCGATGACTGCAGCAAAACAAGCGGCGGTAGCGATGGACGGGCAGTGCAAGTTCATTCAGGTTGAGGTCGAAACCTTTGCCGAGTTGCAGCAAGCGCTCGACGCCGGTGCCACGATGATCCTGCTCGACAACATGAGCCTCGACCAGATGCGCGAGGCCGTTGCCATCACGGCCGGCCGAGCCGTTCTGGAAGCTTCCGGCAACGTCAATCTTGACACGGTTCGCGGCATTGCCGAAACCGGGGTAGACCGGATATCGATTGGCGCCTTGACCAAGGATGTGCGTGCATTGGACCTTTCGATGCGCTTTCATTGACGGTATTGCCCGGACTGAAAAAAACTCACAGCGGCAGCATTTGGCACCGCTATAATTGATACGCAGTAAATAGAAACGTGGCCTGAAATTTCCAGCCGCACAAGAAGAAGAAGGGATAATCCATGCTATTTGCACTGTTCTACGTGATTGCCATCACTGTTCTGGTCCTGCATTTCACTGGCTTTCTGGCACGGCACAATCTTGAGTGGCTGGTGCTGGTGCTTGCAGCGGCGGTTTTCCCGGCCGTGATTTACCTCTAGTCCCCGCCCTTCATATTAAAAAAGGCACCGCAAGGTGCCTTTTTGTTGTCCGGTGCCGAACAGAAACTCAGACGCCGACGTTCCGCACAATTAACGACTTCACCGCATCGACACTGATATCCATCACCTCAACCCGTTGCGGCAGATTCTCGATACCCTGCATGGCGACTGGGCGCTCCGGCTGACGCCCGAGTGCTTCAATGATCGTTTCTTCAAACTTGGCCGGCAACGCCGTTTCGAGCACGACCATCGGCCTGTCTGGCGTGCGCTGGTCAAGCGCCACTTTGAGGCCATCGGCCGTATGCGTATCGACCATCACGCCGTATTTCTCGTAGGTCTGGCGAATCGTCGCCAGCCGGTTGGCGTGGCTGCTCTTGCCGGAAACAAAGCCGAACCTCGGCAGATCGGCAAAACGAGGCATTTTCGAGAGGTCAAAACCGCCACCGGAATCGACCTTTGCCCACAGTTCGCGGATGACCGCCGGATCGCGTCCGACGAGATCGAAAACAAAACGCTCGAAGTTCGAGGCCTTGGAGATATCCATCGATGGGCTAGACGTGGCGTGCGTCTCCGCCGTGCCACGCGGACGATAAACACCTGTGCGGAAAAACTCGTCGAGCACGTCATTCTCGTTGGTCGCCATCACCAAGCGAGCGATTGGCAAGCCCATCATGCGCGCGATATGGCCGGCGCAGATATTGCCGAAGTTGCCGGATGGAACCGCGAAATCAACCTGCTCATCGTTGGTGCGGGTTGCCGCGAAGTAGCCCTTGACGTAATAGACGACCTGCGCCGCAACGCGCGCCCAATTGATCGAATTCACCGCGCCGATCTTGTATTTCGCTTTAAAGGTGTGGTCGTTCGATACTGCCTTGACGATATCCTGCGCGTCGTCAAACATGCCGCGCACGGCAATGTTGAAGATGTTTTCATCCTGCAGCGAATACATCTGCGCGCGCTGGAAAGCGCTCATTTTTCCGTGCGGCGAAAGCATGAAAACTCGCACGCCGTGCTTGCCACGCATCGCATATTCGGCGGCCGATCCGGTATCGCCGGACGTTGCGCCGAGAATGTTGATTTCCTCGCCCTTCTTCGTCAGCACATACTCGAATAGATTGCCGAGCAACTGCATGGCCATGTCCTTGAAGGCCAGCGTCGGACCGTTGGACAAGCCCAGCAAGCCCAGGCCCGGCTCAAGCCAGTGCAGCGGTGTAATCTCGCGCGCATCGTCGCCCGGACGAACGTTGCAATACACGTCGGCGGTGTAGGTTTTGTCGACCAGCACCTTGAGATCGGCAGCGGGGATGTCGTCGATGAATTTCGACAGCACGGCGAACGCCAGATCGGCGTACGACAGCGTTCGCCACTGGTCCAGTTCGGCGCGTGTTATCTGCGGATAGGATTCCGGAAGATAAAGGCCGCCATCAGGCGCGAGCCCGCCGAGCAGGATTTCAGTAAAGGTTTTTCTGGGCGAATTATTCGCATCGCCGCGAGTCGAAATATAGCGCATGGTCATGACCGGAAAAGTGTAACGACGAGATTTCGCGAAGCCGCGAGTTTACCACGCACTCACCCGATCACGCCCCGAGCCTGAGGCGAAATCCCGACACTAGCAGGCTACGACGCAGTTCTTTCCAGCGTTCTTGGCCGCATAGGTCGCAGCATCGGCGCGCTGTATGGCGTCCTCAAGCGTCTCATCAGCTTCCTGAATCACCACGCCGGCACTGAAGGTCATCAGGGTGTTGGTTCCGGGAATGGTACGTGTTGAAAACTCGCGCAAAAACCGTGAAAGCACCGTAGAAGCGTCGTCCAGCGTGATATCCGGGAGCATCAAAACGAACTCCTCGCCGCCAAAACGGCAAAGCACATCTGACGGACGCATCGAATTGTGCAACAACTCAACCAGATGAACGAGCGCCCGGTCGCCCACCTGATGGCCATGCGTGTCATTCAGGCGCTTGAAATCATCAAGATCAATAAGGGCCAATGCACAGCGCTTCCCCGCCCGGCGCGCGCGAGCCTGTTCTCGCTGGCAAGCCTTGTCGAAACCGCGACGATTCAATGCGCGGGTCAAGGGGTCGGTACACGCTGCTTCGCCCGCTTCGGCCAGTGCCGTTTCGAGCTCTGCGATCCGCAGTTCGGCCGCCAGCAACTCAAACATGCCGGCTTCCCTGACCAGTGCTTTCGGGAGACTGACGACAGGCGCAGCTACTCGCTCAAGCAGACTGGAACCCATCACGCAAGGCAACGCGGCCGAAAGTGCGGAACGGCGATGCAAGCGACGCGATGCCGGTCGATTCGATTGTACGGTTTGCGTTTCATGACGATTCATTTTCCTGCTCCGTCTGGCCGCACCTGATTGCAGTGCTTGTGAGGGTATATACGGAGCGAGCGGGGAAATCTTGAGGAATTAATTCACATTTTCTTCAATAGCGAATGTCGAGCATCCGAAAAACCGCCCTCTTGCAAGGCAATAAGCATGCGCTTCTTCAATACGACATGCCTGGAGAAGCTCATGGATACTACCTCTCCGGGAAGAATCGCTCGAAATGGCCGCTTTTCCTGCCTCGCAGGCATCGGTGACTAACGGCAACAGTCAGGGAACGCGCAAAGCGCGCAGGAATAGCCAGAAAACGCTGCAGTAGCAACTATCCTTTAGTGATTTTTTGGCTCAGACCAAACCCGCACGACTCGCGAATGACCAGACAAGTATCGTAAGGAACTTCCAGCCGGGTGTAGGTTTCTCCGTTCATTTGCGCCAGCAGCATGTCAACGGCCTCCCGGCCTTGCGTGATCGGGTCAACGCGCAAGGTGGTCAGGGGCGGCGAGGCAAACTCGGCGAGTGGAATATCGTCATAGCCAACCACTGCAACATCCTGCGGAATGCGCCGTCCTGCCTCCTTGAGCGCCTTCATGGCACCGAAACCGACCGTGTCATTGCCGGCAAACAAGGCGGTGAAATCGGTTGTCTGTTCCAACAGTTGTTTCATCGCATCGTAGCCACTGCGCGCGCTGATGTCAGCGTAGGCAACGAGGCTTGGGTCGGCGACGATTCCCGCCTCTTTAAGGGCGTTCTCGTAGCCGGCTCGGCGCAGGGTCACGGCTTCAAATTCCTTTGGCGCGAACGCCAGGTGGGCAATGCGTCGATGCCCAAGCCCAATCAGGTGCTGGGTGGCCCGCTTCGAGGTGACAACATCGTCATCGCCCGTGCAGCGGCTGTAAAAAGACTCCCGCCCATTACCGGGCACCACGACCGGGAATCCCTGGGAGGCGAGCTGCCTGACATAGTCACATTCAGCAGATCGCATGTTGGCGACAATCAGACCATCAATCCGCTTGCCCTTGACCAGGTTCATGAAGGCCCCCGAGTCCTTGAACTGATCATCCGCCGCTTCGAGCAAGACCTTGTAGCCGTGGGCGTGGCAACAATCATTGACGGTACTGAGCAAGCGCGGCAGATAGGCGTCAACGTGCAGGTGGTCCGAGCGGGCAATCACGACGGCGATGGTGCCCGTACTGCCGCCAGCGAGGATGCGGGCAGCGGAATGCGGTTCGTAGCCCATTTCGCTCGCCGCCTGCAGAACCTTCTGGCGTGTTTCCTCGCTGATCCCCTTGGTGCGCAGATCGTTGAGAACGAAGCTCACAGTCGTGCGAGAAACCCCGGCGCGCTTGGCAACTTCACTGCTGGTTGGCGTAGAACGACGGGGCAAGACCATGGTGTCAGACGTGCAAATATTCGGGCAGGTAGGGTTTATGGGCAATCAGCAGCTCGTCAACCATGGCGTAAATCTGCTCGATATCGAGCACCGACGCCGTGTGTGGATCAAGCATGGCCGCATGATACACGTGCTCGCGCTTCTGCTGCAGGATGGCTTCGACAACCAGTTCCTGCACGTTCACATTGGTGCGCATCAAGGCGGCGAGTTGTACCGGCAACTTGCCGATTCGCGTCGGCTGCACGCCGTTGTGATCGACCAGGCACGGCACTTCCACGGCGCATCCCTGCGGCAGGTTGTCGATCAGATGGTGATTGAGCACATTGCCATTGATGACACGGGGCGTCCCCGTCTCGATCGAGTGGATGATGGCCGAGCCGTATTCCACCGAGCGTTCGAATGTACGCAGGCCGTCGATCATTTGCGGCGTGTGCTCGATCGAGCGCTCCATCACGTGAATTCTGGCGTCGCGGATTTCAGTCAGTAAGGCCGCCGAATCCTGCGTTCCCGGTTCATTGAGTTCACGCTCGATGTAGGGCCAGGCCTTTTCAAAGATCTGGCAGCGGCCCGGATACTCATCGAGCGGAATGTTGTATTTGGTGAGCAGGTCCTCACGCCCGTGCTTGATGAACCAGGGCACGTATTCGGCCAAGTGTTCGCTCGACTCGGTGGGGAAGTAGCCGAGACGCGCGAACATCTCGTAGCGCACGCGATTCCAGTCCGGCACGCGGCCTTCGGCGATGATCTGGCGCATCTTCGGGTAGAGGGGCTCGCCCTTGTGGTCGAAGCGCAGGTAGAACGACATGTGGTTGATGCCCGCGCAGTAGAAGTCGATCTCCCCGACCGGAATGTTCAGATCCTGGGCCAGTTCGTTCGCCGTGTGCTGTACGCTGTGGCACAGGCCGACGGTCTGGATCGACGAGCTACTCTGGTTGAGCGCCCAGGTGATCATGGCCATCGGATTGACGTAATTCAAATGGAGTGCACCCGGCGCATGGGTTTCCATGTCGCGCACCATGTCCAGCATGACCGGGATGGTGCGCAAGGCGCGCATGATGCCGCCGATGCCGAGGGTATCGGCGATAGTCTGTTCAAGCCCGAATTTCTTGGGGATCTCGAAATCGATCACGGTCGCCGGGCGATAGCCGCCGACCTGGATGGTGTTGATGACGTAATTCGCGCCTTCAAGCGCGCGCTTGCGGTCGATGCTGGCGGTGATTTTCGGCTTGGCCCCGACCGTCGCGGCGATGCGGTGCGCGACCATCTCGGCCAGTTCCAGGCGCTTGGCATCGATGTCATGCAAGGCGATTTCGCAATTGGCCAGCTCGGGGAAGGAAAGGATGTCGCCCAGCAGGTTACGGGTAAAGACGGCGCTGCCGGCACCGATCAGCGTGATTTTCAGGGGTCGGATGTTCATGAGTTCAATTCAATTATGCGGAATCGGTAAAAATCATGGTCGGCGGAATACTCCGCCGACCATGGCGGAAAAATACAACGAAGGAGACCGTTTCGTTGTATCCATTTACGTTATGTCTATTGCTTGACTTGAACGTTGACCTTGGCACCTGCGTCCTTGAGTGTCGGAGCGGCTTCGGCCTTGCCCATCATGATGGTCTGCATGGCGCTTACCATCGTCTCGTTGACCTGGGAACCGTTTTCGGCAATCGGGGCGAGGAAGGTGGTCGACTTCGCCATTTCGAGGAAGGCCGACGAATTCACGCCCTTGCCTTTTTGCACATCGATAGCCTTCTCGGCCAGACCCTTGATGGCGGGGAAAACCACGCCATAGGTGGCGACGACGCTTTGACAATCGGACGAGCCAAGATACTTGACCCATTGCCACGCTTCTTCCTTGTTCTTGGAGCCGACCCAGATCGAATCCGCAAGCCCGTTCAGCATGGTGGCGCGGTTGCCGCTCGGGCCCTTGGGCATCGGCACCCAGGCGTAGGGGAATTTCGCGTTGGCGGCGAAGTGGGTAATCATCCACGAGCCCTGCGGCAGCATGGCGACTTTGCCGGCGACAAACATGCCGTCGGATGATCCGAGGCGCCCGGTGCCGACGTCGGTCAGCGAGGCCGAAATGCCCTTGTTGATCAGTCCGGTGATCCAGGAAATGGTTTCAGCCAGTTTCGGATCATCGTAGTAGAACTTGGCATCCCAGGGCTTGTCCTGGAATTTGAAGCCGTTGGAAACCGCAAAATGGCTCCACTCGGTCTGGCCCATCATGCCGCCGTCGCCAGCGACCTGGTAACCGTAGGTCTTGACCTTGGTCTTGTCGAATTTCGGGCTCAGCGCGTTGTTGCCCGCTTCGTCAGCCGTCAGTTTGGCGATGATCTGGCCGAAGCTGCCACCGTCCTTTGGATTCCACGTCGCATTGGCGATATCGGCTTCCGAGACGCCGGCCTTCTTGGCCATGTCGAGATTGACGATCAGACTGATCGTGTCCCAGTCCTTGGGCAGTCCAAACTGCTTGCCGTCACGGCCCCAGATCTTGTAGAGGTCGCCGGTATAAACGTCAGTCGCCACCTTGTCGCGCTGAATGAAGGGCGTCAGGTCAACGAGCTGATTGTTCTTGGCAAATTCAGGGTAGCGCACCAGGTGGTTGGTGAATACGTCGGGTGCCGTTCCGGAAACAAAACCGGTGGTCATTGCCGTCCAGTAGTCATTCCAGCCCATCTGGCTGATCTTGATCTTGATCGACGGGTTCTTCTTTTCGAAGTCGGCGGCGCACTGCTGATAGGCCGGGCGCTGATTTGCATCCCACAACGCGTACTTGATATCAACCGCATTGGCGCTACCCAAGGCGACCAGCAAGGACCCTGCAACGAAGACGGCTTTTTTCATCTGACTCTCCTGTATTGGTACATGGTGATTGAGGACTACTTTCCCCCGCTGAACTGCACGGATTCGACGACCCGGCGGCCGAGAAAGACGAGTAGAACAATCGTCGGCAGCAAGGTGATCGTGGTTGCCGCCATCAGGCCGGTCCAGTCTGGCTGGCCTTGTGGCGATTGCGACTGGAAGGACTGCAGGGCGACAGTCAGCACCTGCATTCCTTCCTCTTTGGCCACGATGAATGGCCAGAAAAACTCGTTCCAGCTGTTGATGCCGATCAACGTGGCGATGGTGGCCATCGGCGTGACACTGAGTGGCAGTACGACGCGGGCGAACACAAAGAGATGGGACGCGCCGTCGATGATGGCGGCCTCTTCCAGATCACGCGGAATCGAGAGAAAGAACTGGCGCAGGAAGAATATGGAGAATCCTGACATCAGGCAGAACGGGGCAACCATGCCGGCCATAGTGTTGAGCCAGCCAATATCCTTGATCAGGATGAAGTTGGGGATGAACAGAACGACGCTCGGAATCATCATCGACGCGACGAACAGCCCGAACAAGGCTTGGCGGCCAGGAAAACGCAAGCGGGCAAAGGCGTAGGCCGCCATCGCGCTACTCGTCGTCTGCACCAGGACGATGATTACGGTAAACGTTACCGAATGAACGAAGGCGTTGAGGATGTTGATCTCGGCACCCGACCCGCCGATGGCAACGCTCTCCTCCGCCGTCAGCATGCCCAGGACGCGTCCGAAATTGGCCAGCGTCGGGTT
>JBBQAT010000061.1:0-23673 GCA_038316625.1 Burkholderiales bacterium | reverse complement strand
CATTGTCGACGAACTGGCACGCTGCACGGAAAGCGCCGAAGCCATGCAGGCCGAGGATCTTGAACCGCAGCTGCAGGAAGCGCTCGAGCACCGCGTCGCCCGCGAACAGGCGATGGCCGCCGTGCGCGACGCGCTGGAGGCAGCGACCTCCAGCCTGCGTGCGCTCGAAGAACAGCGCATGAAGGTGGAACACAGTCTAGATCCACTGCGCGCCGGGATCGGTGAACTCAAGTTGAAGGAACAGGCCGCCAGTCTCAATTTCGACCAGCTCGCCGCGCAGCTGCTTGAAGTACAGGCCGATGAACAAAGTCTTGCCGGCGATCTCGCCGGAGCGCGTCCGGGGGCGCTGCAGAGCGCAATTACCGGCTTGCAACGTTCGATTGAAGCGCTTGGTGCGGTCAATCTGGCGGCGCTCGACGAGCTTGAATCGGCGCGCGAGCGAAAAGGCTATCTCGACGCACAGTCGGAAGACCTGACGCAGGCCATGGAAACGCTGGAAAACGCCATCCGCCGTATCGACCGTGAAACGCGCGACCTGCTGCAGACGACCTACGACGCCGTGAACAAGAGCTTCGGCGAACTTTTCCCGATCCTCTTCGGTGGCGGCGAAGCCCGGCTGATCATGACCGGCGATGAAATCCTCGATTCCGGCGTGCAGGTCATGGCGCAGCCACCGGGCAAGAAAAATTCGACGATTCACCTGCTTTCCGGCGGTGAAAAAGCGCTGACCGCGATTGCCCTGGTGTTTTCGATGTTCCAGCTCAACCCCGCGCCCTTCTGCCTGCTTGACGAGGTCGACGCGCCGCTGGATGACACCAATACCGAGCGTTTTTGCGCGATGGTGCGACGCATGTCGGCCAATACGCAATTTCTATTTATCAGCCATAACAAGATCGCCATGGAAATGGCGCAGCAACTCGTCGGCGTAACCATGCAGGAATCCGGCGTTTCGCGTATCGTTGAAGTGGATATGGACGAAGCCTTGCGCATGCGCGAGCAGATCGTTTAGGAAAAGACATGACAGAACTGCAAATGGGTTTGATCGGCCTCGGGGCCGCCGCCGTTGTTGGCGTATTTGCCTACAACAAATGGAATGAGTACAAGCATCGCAAGCTGGCAGAGCAGCTATTGAGTGCCCAGCACACGGACGTTCTGCTGAACGACGCGGAGGCACGCGACACTGCGCCGGTCTTCACGGCCAGCGAGCCGAAACTTGATTTCGAACCTGCGCAGGATGGGGTGTCTGCCCCCGAGTCCTCGTCGGTGATGGCCGAAAATCGAGTAGCGCCGGCACCTTCAGGCGAACGTATCGAACCTGTTTTTCACATGGGCTTGGAGCCATCTGAGCGTCAGGAACCGAGGATGGCGCGTCGTGAGACGCCGGTTGAGCCTGAGACTAACTCCGAGACGAAAGTTGCAACACCGGTGTGCGTAAGCGATCCAGAACCGGTTGCCGAGCCGCCGCATGAGACACGGGATGTTCCCGAGCCTTTCCATCTGTTGTCGCCGATCATCGATTACGTGGCGTCGTTCGAAGCCGTGGAGCCGGCACCGGCCTATCAGATCATCGAAACGCAACGCGCAACCCTGGCGCGTGTCCGCAAGCCCGTGTATTGGATCGGCTACAACGAGCAGTCCCGCGAATGGGAGCCGATCATCGATGACGGTGTGAGCGAATACCGTCGTCTCCGCGTCGGCCTGCAACTCGTTGACCGCCGGGGCCCGGTGAGCGAGGTCGATCTGTCGGTATTCCAGATGGCCATGCAGGATCTTTCAGATCAGATGATGGCGATTACCGAGATGCCGCCGCGTCAGGCGGCGCTCGAAAACGCCGTGAAACTTGACGAGTTTTGCGCCAGCGTCGATATCCAGATTGGCATCAATGTAATTAGCCAGGGGCAGGTTTTTCCCGGCACCAAGCTGCGTGCTCTGGCCGAAGCGGCCGGCATGCTGATCGACGACGAAGGGCGTTTCGTGCGCTGCGATGATGACGGCAATGTCCTGTATGTACTGCTTAATCAGGAAGCCTCCGGGTTTTCGGCCGAATCGATGAAAACCATGAGCACGCACGGCATAACCTTCCTGCTTGACGTTCCGCGTGTCGCGCACGGCGAGCGCGTGTTCAACCAGATGGTCGAGCTGGCAAAGCGTTTTTCCGATGTTCTGCGCGGTGCGCTGGTGGACGATAACCGCCGGCCCTTGTCCGAGGCGGCTCTTGAGCCGATTCGTCGCCAGGTTGCACAGTATCAGTCGATGATGGGCGCCAACAGTCTGCCGGCCGGTGGCCCGCTGACGCGACGCCTGTTCTCCTGAGCCGGGATTGTTGCGCATGAGCGCCAGCGAACGCGCCCTTAAACTCCGGGCCGAGATCGAGAAACACAACCACCAGTACTACGTGCTCGACGCGCCGCTGATTCCTGATGCGGAATACGACCGCCGGTTTCGTGAACTGCAGGCGCTTGAAGCAGAACATCCTGAACTGCTGACGGTCGATTCGCCGACGCAGCGGGTCGGCGGCAAGGCGCTGGAGATGTTCCAGCCAGTGCATCATGCCGTGCCGATGCTGTCGATTCGTACGGAAACCGATATTGAGGCCAGTGGCGCTTTTGCCTTCGATGCGCGAGTACGACGAGAACTCAAGCTTGCAGAAAACGATCCGCCGATTGAATACGTCGCTGAACTCAAGTTCGACGGCCTGGCCATGAACCTGCGTTATGAGGATGGCGTGCTGGTCCGTGCGGCGACTCGCGGCGACGGCGAAACCGGCGAGGAGGTTACCGAAAACGTGCGCACGGTCGGTCAGATCCCCTTGCGCCTGCATACCTCCGAACCGCCTTCCGTGCTTGAAGTGCGTGGCGAAATCTACATGAAACACGCTGATTTCGAGCGCTTCAACGCGCGTGCTCTGGCCGCCGGCGAGAAGACGCTGGTCAATCCACGCAACGGTGCGGCCGGCAGCATCCGCCAACTCGATTCACGCATTGCCGCCAGTCGGCCGCTTTCCTTCTTCGCCTACGGACTGGGCGAAGTACAGGGCTGTGTGCTGCCGGAAACGCACAGCGGCATTCTTGATGCGCTGGGTGTTCTCGGTCTTCCGGTTTGTGCTGAACGCGCCGTCCTGAGCGGCCCACAAGCGTTGGCCGATTTCCATCGACGAATGGGCGAACAAAGAGTCAACTTGCCGTTCGATATCGACGGCGTGGTTTACAAAGTCAACGCCTTGAGGCTGCAAGCGCAGCTTGGTTTCGTCTCACGTGAGCCGCGCTGGGCGGTAGCGCACAAATATCCAGCCGAGGAGGCCAGCACCGAGGTTCTGGGCATCGATATCCAGGTCGGCCGTACTGGCGCATTGACGCCGGTGGCACGCCTGGCGCCGGTCTTCGTTGGTGGCGTGACAGTGACCAATGCCACACTGCATAACGAGGATGAAGTAAGGCGCAAGGACGTTCATATCGGCGATACGGTCATCGTACGCCGCGCCGGCGATGTGATTCCGGAAGTCGTGCGCGTATTGCCCGAGAAGCGGCCGATTCTGGCGCCTGAATTCATCATGCCCAAGTCTTGCCCGGTCTGCGGGTCACAGGTGGTTCGGGCGGAGGACGAAGCCGTGGCGCGCTGTAGCGGAGGGCTGTATTGTCCGGCGCAACGCAAGCAGGCGCTGGTCCACTTCGCGTCCCGTCGCGCCATGGATATTGAAGGACTTGGGGACAAGGTCGTCGAACAACTGGTCGATAGCCAGATCGTGCGCACGCCGGCCGACCTCTATACGATGGGGTTGCTGGCACTGGTCAATCTTGAGCGCATGGCGGAAAGATCGGCGACCAATCTGCTATCCGCCATCAATAAAAGCAAACAAACGACCTTGGCGCGCTTTATCTACGCCCTGGGCATCCGCAACGTTGGCGAAACAACGGCCAAGGATCTGGCGCGTCACTTTGGCAGCCTTGATCGCGTTCTTGCCGCCGACGCTGAAACCCTGATGCAGGTGGCTGATGTTGGTCCGGTGGTGACGCAGTGTTTGCGCCAGTTCTGTACCGAGCCGCATAATCTGGAGGTCATCGAGCAGTTGCGTGCGGCGGGGGTCACCTGGGCGGAAGGTGAGGCCTTGCCGGTTGTCAACAGCAAACTGGCTGGCAAAGTCTTTGTATTGACCGGAACATTGCCCGCGCTATCGCGCGAGGACGCCAAGGCCCTGATCGAAGCGGCAGGAGGCAAGGTCAGCGGCTCGGTTTCAAAAAAGACGAATTTCGTGGTCGCTGGTGCAGAAGCAGGCTCCAAACTGGAAAAAGCCCAAGAGTTGGGCGTAAGCGTGATTGATGAGGCACAATTACGGGTTTTGCTGGCGCAATAAACAGGGGAATGGAATCCATGAAAAAAATTCGTAAAGCTGTTTTCCCGGTCGCCGGGCTGGGGACGCGTTTTCTGCCGGTAACCAAGGCCAGTCCAAAAGAGATGATGCCGATTGTCGACAAGCCTTTGATCCAGTACGCGGTCGAAGAGGCGGTTGCGGCCGGCATCACGGACATGATTTTCGTTACCGGCCGTACCAAGCGCGCCATCGAGGATCATTTCGACAAGGCCTACGAACTCGAAACCGAGCTGGCGCTGAAGCACAAGACGGAAATGCTCGAAGTCGTGCGCAACCTGCTGCCCAAGAACATCAATTGCATCTACATCCGCCAGGCAGAGGCGCTCGGGCTCGGCCACGCCGTTCTGTGCGCCAAGCCGGTGATCGGCGATGAACCTTTCGCCGTATTGCTGGCTGATGACTTGCTCGACGCCGAGGTGCCGGTAATGAAGCAGATGGCTGATACCTTCAATTACTACCGTTGTTCGGTGCTGGGGGCGCTCGACGTGCCGCGCAGCGAGACCGGCAGCTACGGCATTGTCAAGTCGAGCGCGGTTGCCGAGCGCATCGAACGCATCGAAGGCATGGTTGAAAAGCCAAAACCGGAAGTTGCGCCGTCGACACTGGCCATTGTCGGCCGCTATATCCTGACGCCGCGCATTTTCCATCATCTGGAGCACGTCACCCCAGGTTCCGGCGGCGAAATCCAGCTCACCGACGGTATCGCCGCCCTGCTTACGGAAGAGCAGGTTCTGGCCTATCGCTACATTGGGCAACGCTTCGACTGCGGCTCCAAGCTGGGCTATCTGCAGGCAACCATCGAATTTGGCCGGCGTCATCCGGAAGTCGGTGCCGCTTTTACTCACTATCTAAACAACCTGGAACGAGCATGACTGACACACAACACATCAAGGACCTTCTTGCCTCTGCGGAGTTGATCCATTCGGCAGAAACAGTCGCTGCAGCGGTCAGCCGCGTTGCGGCCGAAATCACCGAAAAGCTGGGCGACACCAATCCGCTGTTGCTCTGTGTGATGAGTGGCGGTGTGCCTTTTTCTGGCCATTTGATGACGCAGCTGAATTTTCCGCTCGAATTCGACTACCTGCATGTTACCCGCTACGGCCACGACTATTCGGGCGGCGCGCTGTCGTGGCGTTCGGCACCGTGGACGTCAGTCAAGGGGCGTACCGTCATTGTGCTTGACGACATTCTTGACGAAGGCCTGACGCTGGCGGCCATTGTTGAACGCCTGAAGGAACTGGGCGCCACGGCCTGCTATACCGCCGTGGCCACCGACAAACTGAACGGCAAGAAGAAACCGATCAAGGCGGACTTCGTCGCACTGACGGTGCCGGATCGTTTTGTGTTCGGTTACGGAATGGACGTTCGCGGCCATTTCAGGAATCTGCCGGCGATCTATGCCATGAAAGAAGACTGACATGCTGGCGGTCATTGGCGGCAGCGGCTTGTCGCAATTGGCGAATCTGGACGTTTCACATCGCGAGGTGCTGCGCACGCCGTATGGCGAGCCGTCCGGTGCGGTCACCTTCGGCCAGATCTGTGGCCGCCCAGTCGTTTTTCTGGCGCGTCATGGCTACGGGCATACGATTCCCGCGCATGAGGTCAATTACCGGGCCAATATCTGGGCGCTGAGCAAGTGCGGTGCAGCGGCCATCATTTCGGTCGCCTCGGTCGGTGGCATTCGGGCCGACCTCAAGCCGGGTGATTTGGTGATTCCGCATCAGATTATCGATTACACGTCGGGCCGGAAGTCGACTTTCCACGATGGTTCCGATAACACCGCAACGCATATCGATTTCACGGAGCCCTATGATCGTTCCTTGCGCCGGAAGCTGATCGCGGCGGCCAAGGAGGCCGGGGTTGACGTCAGTCAATCAGCCGTTTACGCGGCATCACAGGGGCCGCGCCTCGAAACCGCCGCCGAAATTGATCGCTTCGAACGGGATGGCGCGGATCTGGTTGGCATGACCGGGATGCCGGAAGCCGTTCTGGCGCGCGAATTGGGTGTGCCCTATGCGGCCATCAGCGTCGTGGCGAACTACGCCGCCGGCCGCGTTGACAGTCGCGACGGCATCAGTTTCGGATTGATTCAAGGGGTGTTGCACGAATCAATGGTTCATGTGCGCATCATCATCGAGAAAATGGTGGCCTGTGGCGATTAGACCTGTCCTGAGAATGGGCGACCCCCGCCTGTGGCTGATAGCGCAAGCGGTTGATGCCTTCGACACACCGCAACTTCACGCCCTGATTGCTGACATGGATGAAACCATGCGCGATCTTGATGGCGCTGGTCTTGCTGCGCCGCAGATCGGTGTCAGTCTGCGCGTCGTAATTTTCGGCTTTGACGATAATCCACGTTACCCGGACGCCGACAGCGTTCCCTACACTGTGCTGATCAACCCCGTTCTGACCCCGCTTTCCGAAGCATCCGAAGAGGGCTGGGAAGGTTGTCTTTCGGTGCCCGGAATGCGCGGACTTGTGCCACGCTGGTGTCGACTTCGCTACACCGGCTTTGACCAGTACGGAAAAACAATCCACCGGATCGTCGATGGATTTCATGCACGCGTGGTTCAGCATGAATGCGACCATCTAGATGGAATCCTCTACCCAGCACGGATAAAGGACTTTCGCTGTTTTGGATTCACGGACGAGCTAGATGCGCCGAGTGATGATGACTCGCCAGAACCCGCATGAATAAACAATCTTGGCTATATCTGTCCTGAAACCCGCATGGATATTGGCTTCTGGCACGATTGGTCCGTAGATTGCCATTTGACTGTGCCAACCTGCTGCTGTAACTGAACGACCCCAGTGCGCAAGAGCGTTTGCACGATCAGCACTTAAGCTGATCCAACAACTCCGTCTCCAGTTTGATTCGGCTCGAACTCTCGCCAAGGTCTCCGCCGGTAATCAAGAATGTATCCTCGACCCGCTCACCGAGTGTAACAATCTTCGCCGTGTGCAGATTGGCACCATGCGCCGCCAGCGTCATCGCGACCGTGTATAGCAGACCAGGCCGGTCTGCGGCGCTGACCGAGAGGACAAAATAAACGCCTTTTTCATCGGCCTGAATGGTGACCAGCGGCCGGATCGGGAAATGCTTTACCTGGCGCGAAATCCGTCCGCTGGCCGGGGTTTCGGGTTTACCGCAGCGCGTCAGGCGGTCAGTCAGTTCGTGCTCGATGTACTGGATCATGTCGCGATCCTTATCCCGGCCGCTGACGTCGAGCAGCATGAAGCTGTCGAGCGCGTAACCATGGCGCGTCGTGTGGATCTTGGCGTCCATGATGTTGAAACCGGCACGGCTGAAGAAGCCGACCATGCGCGCGAACAGGTCGCGCTGATCGAGCGTGTAGGCCATGACTTCGATACCGTCGCCGTGCGGGTTGATGCGCGCCTTGACTACCGGTTGTTTGCTGTCCGTGCGGTAGTGCAGGGCGCGGGCGTGCCAAGCGATTTCCTCGGTCGAGTGTCGCAGGAAGTAAACGGTGTCGACCTGGTTCCACAGCCGTTCGTGGGCTTTTTCAGGGACCGCGTAGTAACGCAGCAAGCGGATCGACTCCTCCTGCCGCTCCTGGATGATGCCTTGCGTTACCGGAGGTTCTCCGCCAGAGGTCAATAAGCGCCGAGTCTGCGTAAAGAGCTGTTCGAACAGCTGGCCTTTCCAGCTGTTCCAGACCTTGGGGCTGGTGCCGCGAATGTCGGCAACAGAGAACAGGTAGAGCGCTGTCAGATGGCGTTCGTCGCGAACGACCTCGGCAAAAGCTTTGACGACATCGGGGTCGGACGTGTCCTGTTTCTGAGCAACGCTGGACATGATGAGGTGTTTGCCGACCAGCCAAACGACGAGTTCGGCGTCTTCCGTACACAGGCCGTGGCTATCGCAGAATTGCTGCGAATCGACCATGCCCAGCTCGGAATGCCCGCCACCCCGGCCTTTGGCGATATCGTGGAAGATGGCCGCGATGTAGAGTAGCCAAGGCTTGTCGAAGTTGCTGATGAGCTGGCTGCAGAACGGGTATTCGTGGGCGAATTCGCTCTCGGAGAAGCGGCGCAAATTCCGTAACACCCGCATGATGTGCTGATCGACGGTGTAGGCGTGGAACAGGTCATGCTGCATCTGGCCGACAATGGCGCCGAAATTGGGCAGGTAGCGGCCGAGAATGTCGAACTGGTTCATGCGTCGGAGTTCGTGCAGCACGCCGCGCGGTGCCTTGAAAAGCTCGATGAAGTGCGCCTTGTTTTGCGGATCGCTGCGGAAGGTGTCGTCGATCAGGTGACGGGCCCGCCAGAGGGCACGTATCGTCCGTGCCGTCATGCCTTTCAGTTCGGAGTGCTGCTGCATGATCAGAAAGGACTCGATGATCGCGCCGGGCGTTTCGTTGAATACGTCTTCGTGGGCAACATCGAGCAACTGGTGCGAATTCCGGAAGTGCTTGTTGATGATCTGGGGCGTCTGTTCCGGGGTCGGAAAAATCGCTGCGCCCAGGTTCTGCAGCAGGATCGTGTTGAGCTGGGTGATGGTTTTCGCTGTTCGGTAATACTCCTGCATCAGCTGCTCGCTGGCGCGGCGCGTGGGGGTGGCCTCAAAGCCAAGTTGCTCGGCAAGCGCTGTCTGGTAATCGAACAACAACCGGTCTTCGCGACGACCGACGTGAAGATGCAGCTGGATTCTCAGCCGTAGCAAGAAGCGCTCGCGCCGTTCGAGCCCCAGTTGTTCCTGCTTCGTGATGAAATTGTGGCGTTCGAGGTCTTTCCAGCTATCGCCGTAACCGGCTGCCTGTGCGATCCACAGAATGCTTTGCAAATCGCGCAGTCCGCCAGGGCTTTCCTTGCAGTTCGGTTCCAGGCTATAGGGCGATTCCTCAAAACGCAGGTAACGCTCATCCTGCTCCATCCGCTTGGCGTGGAAAAACGCCTGCGGATCAAGTTGCTTCTGGAACGCTGACTTGAATTGCTCGAATAGAGCGCTATTTCCGGTGAGCAGCCTGGCTTCAACCAGGGCAGTTTGAACGGTCAGATCGCCAGCCGCTTCAATCAGGCAGTCTTCGACAGTACGTACGCTGTGACCGATCTCCAGCCCGATATCCCAGAACAGGCTGATCAGCTGCTCAAGAAGCTCTGCAAGCGCAGCGTCGGGCGTTTGTGGGAGGAGTAACAGTAAATCGATGTCGGATGCAGGGCACAGTTCATTTCGGCCGTAGCCGCCAACGGCAACCAGTGCCAACGACTCCGGGAATTCAATTTCACGCCACAACTCGCGCAGTAGCTCGTCGATCAGCGCGCTGCGCTCGTTGAGCAGAATGAACGGATCGGGGTTGGCAAGGTAGCGTTCGCGAATGGCGGCCTGGCCCGATTGCAGGCGCGATTTGTAGCGGACGAGCAGTTCGTTGCGGGCGTTGGTGTCAAGATTCATGCAGGTAACTTGATCCAGTCTGGCCGGGTGCGCACGCCTTCGGAAAGCGTC
The DNA here is from genome assembly GCA_038316625.1 of Burkholderiales bacterium. Taxonomy (GTDB): domain Bacteria; phylum Pseudomonadota; class Gammaproteobacteria; order Burkholderiales; family Rhodocyclaceae; genus Propionivibrio. Next base: position 13,837 of record JBBQAT010000061.1, on the reverse strand, counting down.
AGCACTTCAAACCCCGTTTCGGTGACCAGAATGGTGTGTTCCCATTGCGCCGACAGGCTATGATCCTTGGTGACGATCGTCCAGCCATCGGCCAGTTCGCGGATCGCGGCCTTGCCGGCGTTGATCATCGGCTCGATGGTGAAAATCATGTTGGCTTTTAGCTCAAGACCCGTGCCGGCCTTGCCATAGTGAACGACTTGCGGATCTTCGTGGAAGCGGGCGCCTATGCCGTGACCGCAAAATTCACGTACGACCGAGTAACCGGATCTCTCGGCATGCTCCTGGATGGCTTGGCCGATGTCGCCGAGGTGGGCTCCAGCACGGACCTGGGCAATGCCAATCCATAGGCACTCAAACGTGACCTCACAGAGTCGCTTGGCCTGAATCGAAACGTCGCCCACCTGAAACATGCGGCTGGTGTCGCCGTGATAGCCGTCCTTGATAGTTGTGATGTCCAGGTTGACGACATCGCCGCTCTTCAACTGTTTGTCGCCAGGCACGCCATGGCAGACCTGGTGATTGACCGAGGTGCAGATTGACTTTGGGTATGGTTTGTAGCCCGATGGAGCGTAGTTGAGCGGTGCCGGAATGCAACCTTGAACGTCGACCATGTAGTCGTGGCAGAGTTTGTCTAGTTCGCCGGTCGTGACACCTGGTTTGACGAAAGGGGTGATGTAGTCGAGCACCTCGCCGGCCAGTCGACCGGCGACGCGCATTTTTTCGATTTCATCAGGATTTTTGATAGTAACGCTCATTTGTTTGGATGCCGGGCGAATGGAATGAAGTGGCGAAGGATAAGGTATGGAGACTGCTTAGGCAATTTGCCGATCCAATGGTTCGGATCAAGCCTGAAGCAAAAACACGGTCGGGCGGCGGTCTATGTTCGGCAGCTCTTGTCGACGCCAGTCGATGGAAGATCGCGTCACGATGTTTTCACTATCCAGGGTGAGATCGGTGGCGACGCAAATTCGCGTGGTCGCCGCGCAGGTATTGATCAGGGTTTCAAGCATTTGCCTATTCCGATACGGTGTTTCAATGAAAATCTGCGTCCGTTTTTCCTGGCGTGAATCTTTTTCCAGATCTTTAAGCCTTTTTTGCCGCAGATCGTCCTTTGCCGGCAAGTAGCCGTGGAAGGCGAAGTTCTGGCCTGACAGCCCGGAACCCATCAGAGCAAGAAGAATCGATGAAGGGCCGATCATTGGCAAAACCTGGATTCCCTCCTTGTGTGCCAAGGCGACAAGATTAGCGCCCGGGTCAGCAACGGCTGGACAGCCCGCCTCGGAGATCAGGCCGACATCGATTCCGGCCAGCAGCGGAGCGATAAGGCCGGGGAGGGCATTGGCTGACGTGTGCTCATTCAGTTCGTTGATCTCGATTTGTTGCAAGGGCGTGTCGGACGGGAGCGACTTGAGAAACGCGCGAGCCGATTTGGCGTTTTCCGCAACGAAATGCGTCAACTGCTTCGCGCAATCGCGAACAGGTTGCGGTAGTACGCCATTCACTGCTGACGGACCGAGCGGCACCGGGATCAAAAAAAGCCGCCCTTTATTCATAAGTTACTTTAAAAATAGTTCTCATTTTATTGTTTATACTACCTTAATGTTTTCTTCTCGAAAAAGATCACAGAGTGCGATCAGTGGAAGTCCGATTAGTGCGTTCGGATCTTCACCTTCCATTCTGGCAATGATGGCGATACCCATACCTTCGGATTTGGCACTGCCAGCGCAGTTGTAAGGCTGTTCCTTACGCAGGTAGTTTTCGATTTCATCGTCGGTCAAGTCGCGGAATGTGACCAGCGTTGGGACGCCGCGCACATGGGTTTTTCCCGTTCTGGCATTAAGCAGGCACAGGCCGGTATAGAAGTTGACGGTATGCCCCCGCATCGTTTGCAACTGTTTTACGGCTTTGTCGTGCGATCCTGGTTTGCCGAAAATCTGGTCGCCAAGGCAGGCTACCTGATCACTGCCAATAATTAGCGCTTCCGGGAATAGCGCAGCGACGGCGCGTGCTTTGGCTTCGGACAAGCGCAGAGAGGTCGCTTCAGGGGTTTCGCCCGGCAGAGCGGTTTCGTCGGTCGCTGGATTGGCCGTTTCAAATGGCAGCCCTAAACGAGCAAGCAATTCCCGACGGAAAGGCGATGTTGAAGCAAGAACGATTTGTGGATTGGTCATGAAGAGATCGAGGAGATTCAGAAAAATAGAAAAATCAAGAGAGTTGCGCCATCGGCTTTGACTTCGAAAGCCAAAAATAATATCATGCGCCCCTTATGTCGCAACGGATTGTTATTAACAGTCTGGCTTTTGCGCGGGAAGCACGTTCGCTGCAAGGCGAATTGCCTGTCGCCAGCCTGGCTCGCGTACTCGATAAACTGACCGATTCGGTGGGTGAGTTGAGTTATCGTGCTGAGGGTAGGCTTAGCCCACGCAACAGAGCGCAGTTGCTGTTGCAACTGGACGGTGTATTGTCTGTTTGTTGTCAGCGATGCCTTGAAAGGATTGAGTATCCGGTCAAGTTGCGTAGTGTGCTGGAATTCGTCGATGACGAAGAAGATTTGACGCAGGAGGAAGTCGAAGATGATTCAAAAGACTTTCTCCCGGCGCAAAGTGAGCTCGATGTTGTTGCCTTGATCGAAGACGAGATCCTTCTCGATTTGCCCTCGGCACCGCGTCACGAAAATTGTGCTTTGCCTGATACAGGGCAGGGAGCGGGAAAGGTTTCACCGTTTTCCGTCCTGCAAGGATTCAAGGGTAAGGCATAGTTAATTTGAACTATGGAGTAATTTATGGCCGTTCAACAGAACAAGAAATCCCCGTCCAAGCGCGGCATGATCCGTGCACACGATTTTCTGACCAATCCGCCACTGGCCGTTGAGCCGACGACGGGTGAAGTTCATCAGCGTCACCACATAAGCCCGTCCGGCTACTACCGCGGCAAGAAGGTAACCAAGGGTACCGGCGAATAAGGTTCAAGAAATGGGCAGGCAGATTCCCGTAATGGGGAATTGCCTGCCTTTTCTTTTGCCTTTTTTTGGATGACTGTTACCGTCGCCATCGACTGCATGGGCGGGGACCATGGTCCCAGCGTAACCGTGCGTGCCGCCATTGACTTTGTGCGAAAGCATGAGGACGTGTGCGCTATTCTGGTCGGTCTTGAAGACAAGATCCGTCTTTTTCTTGAAACTCAGCCCGTTGACCGCATTTCTGTCCGCCATGCAAGCGAAGTTGTGGCTATGGATGAGCCTCCAGCGATAGCACTGCGTTCAAAAAAAGATTCTTCAATGCGTGTCGCCATCAACCTCGTCAAGGAGGGTGAGGCGGACGCGTGCGTTTCTGCCGGCAATACCGGCGCGCTGATGGCCATTTCGCGGTTTGTCCTGAAGATGCTGCCAGGCATCGATCGACCAGCGATCTGCGCTATTCTCCCGACCGTAAAAGGCCACTCGCACGTACTGGATCTGGGTGCCAATGTTGATTGCACGCCCGAACACCTCCTGCAATTCGGGATCATGGGCGCTTCGCTGGTCTCAGCGATCGAACACAAGGATCGGCCAACCGTCGGAATTCTCAATATCGGTTCGGAAGATATCAAGGGCAACGATGTCGTCAAGCGTGCGGCGGAGCTGTTAAAAGACTCTGGCCTGAATTTTGTGGGCAATGTCGAAGGAGACGGAATCTACAAAGGCGAAGCTGATGTCATCGTTTGTGACGGTTTTGTCGGGAATGTTGCGCTCAAGGCCTCCGAAGGTTTGGCACAGATGCTGGCGTCCTTTCTGCGCCAGGAGTTCGGCCGCAACCTGCTGACCAAGATCGTCGCATTGATCGCCATGCCGGTATTGAAGAATTTCAAAAAGCACGTTGACCATCGGCGCTACAACGGCGCCACTCTGATCGGATTGAAGGGAATTGTCGTCAAGAGCCACGGCTCAGCCGACGTTTTTTCGTTCACCAATGCCCTTGAACGTGCTGCAGAAGAGGCCAGAACCGGAGTGCTAGCGCGCATTACCGAGCGCGTTGCCCAGCAACAACCACAGTAGGAGGATGCATCGCATGTTTACCCGCATCGCAGGCGTTGGCAGCTATTTGCCAGGACAGCCTGTCAGTAACAACGATCTAGTTCAACGAGGCGTAGATACGGATGACGAGTGGATTATCGCTCGTACCGGCATCAAGGCGCGTCACCTGGCCGACCCGAGCTGCACGTCGAGCGATCTGGCGCTGGAGGCCTGCCGACGGGCGCTGGAGTCCGCGAGTGTTGGAATCGATGAGATCGATTTGATCATTGTGGCGACCTCGACTCCCGATTTCATCTTTCCAAGTACGGCCTGTTTGTTGCAGTCAAAACTCGGTAATCATGGTGCCATGGCCTTTGACGTTCAGGCCGTCTGCAGTGGTTTCGTTTATGCACTGAATATTGCCGACAAGTTTATTCGTTCCGGTAGCCACAAAAAGGCGCTGGTGGTTGGTGCCGAGGTCTTTTCGCGAATTCTTGACTGGGATGATCGCGCCACCTGCGTGTTGTTTGGCGACGGTGCGGGTGCAGTTGTTGTTGAGGCCTCCGAGAAGCCCGGTATTCTCGCTACGGCAGCTCATGCCGATGGTTCGCATCACGGCATTCTGTCGGTCCCCGGCAACATTTGCGGTGGTAAAGTGGTCGGAGACCCGTTCTTGCGTATGGACGGACAGGCTGTATTCAAGTTTGCCGTTCGTGTACTGTCCGAAGTGGCGAAGGAATGTTGTGCGGTCGCTGGCATTTCATCCAATGCGATTGACTGGCTGGTTCCCCATCAAGCCAACATCCGAATCATCGAATCAACCGGCAAGAAACTTGGTTTGGGGATGGACAAGGTCATCGTGACCGTTGATCATCACGGAAACACCTCCGCCGCTTCGATTCCGCTGGCGCTGGACGCTGCTGTTCGTGACGGGCGCATTCAACGTGGACAGAAAATTCTGCTTGAGGGGGTGGGTGGCGGTTTCACCTGGGGTGCTGTTTTACTCGAGTTCTAAAAGGATAAATCTATGGCATTCGCTTTCGTTTTTCCCGGTCAGGGTTCGCAGTCAGTCGGCATGATGGCTGCGTATGGTGATTCCTTCGTCGTACGTTCAACTTTTGACGAGGCCTCGGCGACGCTTGGACAAGACCTTTGGCAGCTTGTTGCCGACGGTCCGGCCGAATTGCTTTCCCAAACGGTGAATACTCAGCCGTTGATGCTGACGGCAGCTATTGCTGCCTATCGCCTGTGGCTCGACAAAGGGGGGAGACTTCCGGCCGTCGTGGCAGGGCATAGTCTTGGCGAGTACTCGGCTCTCGTTGCGGCTGGTGTCATCGAGTTCAAAGATGCGGTTCCGCTCGTTCGTTTGCGCGCAACCGCAATGCAAGAAGCCGTACCCGTCGGAACGGGTGCCATGGCGGCAATCCTGAACCTGGATGACGAAAAGATTCGTGAAGCTTGCGCTGAAGCCGCTGCCGAAATCGGCAATGGAGAAGTTGTTGAACTGGTCAATTTCAACGGTCCAGGTCAGACCGTCATTGCCGGCAACAAAGCGGCGGTGGAACGTGCCTGTGATGGCTGTAAGTCCAGAGGGGCCAAGCGCGCCTTGCTGCTTCCGGTATCTGCACCATTTCACTCATCGCTGATACGTCCGGCTGCAGATAAACTGAGTGCCCGTTTGGCTGAGCTGGACTTTTCCGTACCAAAAATCACGGTGGTCAACAACGTTGATGTAGCGATCGAGTCGGATCCTGAGCGAATAAAGGATGCGTTGATTCGCCAGGCGTTCTCGCCGGTACGCTGGGTTGAGACGGTTCAGAAAATCGCCACAATGGATGTTAAAACGGTGGCCGAATGTGGTCCGGGTAAAGTATTGGCCGGTCTAACGAAGCGCTGCGCTGATAGTCTTGTTGGCGTAGCGCTGGCCGATATCGCTTCAATCGAAGCCAACCTCAATCTGGAGTAATGCATGTCTCTTAAAGGTCAAGTCGCTCTTGTTACCGGTGCCGCGCAAGGTATTGGCGCCGCTGTTGTTCTTGAACTTGCCCGTCAGGGTGCAACCGTTATTGGTACGGATATCAATGAGGCGGGTGCCGAACGAATTAATGCCACTTTGGCTGAGGCCGGTGCGCAAGGGCGTGGCATTGTCATGGATGTGCGTGACACGACTCAGGTCGATACGGTTATTGCGCAAGTTGAAAAGGAATATGGAAGCGTCTATGTCCTGGTTAATAATGCAGGCATTACCCGTGATAACCTGACCATGCGTATGAAGGACGAAGACTGGGATGCGGTTATCGAGACCAATCTCAAGTCGGTTTTTCGTTTGTCACGTGCAGTAATGCGCGGCATGATGAAAGCGCGTGCGGGTCGTATTATCAATATTTCTTCAGTGGTGGGTCATGCCGGGAATGCAGGGCAGGCTAACTATTGCGCCTCAAAAGCGGGTGTTACTGGCCTTTCGCGCGCGTTGGCTCGCGAACTCGGCAGTCGGAACGTCACGGTCAATTGTGTTGCCCCGGGCTTTATCGACACAAGCATGACGCGAGCGCTTGAAGAAAAGCAACGTGCCGCGCTCGTTGCCAACGTGCCTCTTGGCCGACTTGGTTCGCCGGAAGATGTGGCTGCCGCAGTGGGGTTCCTGGCTTCTGCGGCCGCCGGGTACATTACTGGTGCGACGATTCACGTCAACGGCGGAATGCACATGGATTGACGCCCGAAAGGGAAGCGGACGGCACGGACCGGTTCGTCTGCTGAGTTGGTAAGAACCGGTCATTTTGGTAGAATTGCTTGTTTTTGTTTTACACATGAACTTTTAGAAGGAGCACTTTGATGGAAAATATCGAACAGCGCGTCAGAAAAATTGTCGCAGAACAACTCGGCGTTAATGAAGCAGATATCAAGAATGAGTCTTCGTTCGTTGACGATCTCGGCGCGGATTCGTTGGATACGGTTGAACTGGTCATGGCCCTCGAAGAGGAATTTGAGTGCGAAATTCCGGATGATGAAGCCGAGAAGATTACTAACGTTCAGCAAGCCATTGATTACGTTTTGGGACACAAGAAGTAATCCTTCCTTGAAAATATTCTGCGGGCAGTTTTAATACTGCCCGCAGCGTTTCTTCAGTACGCTTTACCCCCTATTCAGCATTTTTCCTGTTTTCAACGGAGAAGAATTTGACACGTCGCAGAGTTGTCATCACTGGCCTCGGAATCGTTTCCCCGGTCGGAAATACCGTCGAACAAGCCTGGCAGAACATCCTTGCCGGTCGCTCCGGAATTGACCGGATTACACGTTTCGATGCTTCCTCGTTCCCCGTGCAGATTGCCGGTGAAGTCAGAGATTTCGATATTGCACAGTACCTGCCTGCAAAAGACGCTCGTCGGATGGATACGTTTATCCATTACGGCATGGCGGCAGGTATCCAGGCCATCAAGGACGCCGGACTTGAAGCCCATCCGGCCAATGCCGAGCGTATTGGCGTGTCCATTGGTTCGGGCATTGGCGGCTTGCCGATGATTGAAGAAACCCGCGATGAATTTGTCGCCACGGGCGTGCGGAAGATATCCCCGTTTTTTGTTCCGGGTTCGATCATCAACATGATTTCGGGCAACCTGTCGATCATGTACGGATACAAGGGACCAAACATCGCTTTGGTCAGCGCCTGCTCAACGGGAACACACAGCATTGGCGATGCGGGTCGTCTCATTGAGTACGGCGACGCAGATATCATGATTGCCGGCGGTGCCGAGTGCACTCTTTCGCCCCTTGGGTTGGGTGGCTTCTGTGCGGCTCGTGCCCTTTCGACACGGAACGATGATCCTAAGACAGCCAGTCGTCCGTGGGACAGAGATCGCGATGGTTTTGTTTTGGCTGAGGGTGCCGGCGTCATGGTGCTTGAGGAATACGAGCACGCCAAGGCACGTGGAGCCCGGATTTATGCGGAGTTGGCCGGTTTCGGTATGAGTGCGGACGCTAATCACATGACCGCCCCCTGCGAAGATGGAGAAGGTGCCGCACGTTGCATGACCAATGCGATACGCAATGCGCAACTGAATCGGCAGGACGTCCACTATCTCAATGCGCATGGCACTTCAACACCGCTTGGCGACAAAGCCGAAACAGTTGCCGTCAAGCGCGCTTTCGGCGACCACGCGAAAAACTTGGTGGTGAATTCCACCAAGTCGATGACCGGGCACTTGCTCGGTGCCGCTGGTGGTATTGAAGCGGTGTTCTCGGCGCTGGCCATTTACAATCAGGTATCACCACCAACCATCAATATCTTCAATCAGGATGAATTGTGTGATCTTGATTACTGCGCCAACGAAGCGCGGCAAATGAAGATTGAGGTTGCCATTTCCAACTCCTTTGGATTTGGCGGCACTAACGCAACCGCTGTCTTTAAACGGGTCTAGTTGACCTGTCCGAACGGTGCATTTCCCAGTATCAATTGAACTGCGCCGTTCGCGTTTCCTTTCTATCCTGCTTTTACTCATCCACGTGCTGGCTGTTGGCTGCGTAGCCATTCTGCCGTGGATGTGGCCTTTTCGCGTGCTTTTTCTTTCTCTGGTGGGAGCGTCGCTATGGCGCGCTTTGCGGCCGCATGAACTTGCTGGTCTGTGTATCTATGGCAGTGATCGGCTTGACTGTCTGCTGGCTGACCGTACTCGGGCAGCGCTTGCGGTAATGCCCGACAGTACAGTATTTGACCGATTGATTGTGCTGCGTCTACGCATCGGCGAAGAAACGCGTATCCGTCACCTGACCTTACTGCCTGATCAAATGTCTGCCGAACAGTTCCGGGCGCTTCGACTCTGGTTGCGCTGGCAAGCAGAACCTAAGCAAGACGCTGAGCGGGCCGTCTGAGTACCGTATTCCTGGCTTTCGGAAGCATCTCAGGGTAGTCCCGGCTGAAATGCAACCCTCGGCTTTCACGGCGTTGCAATGCGCAGCGCACGATCAAATCTGCCGTCATGACAAGATTGCGCAGTTCAATCAGGTCATGGCAAACCCGGAAATTCGAGTAATACTCGTCGATTTCTCTTTTCAGCAGGCGAATGCGGTGTTGAGCGCGCTGAAGACGCTTGGTCGTTCGCACGATGCCGACATAATCCCACATAAAGCGGCGAAGCTCATCCCAGTTGTGTGCGATGACGATTTCTTCGTCCGCGTCTGACACACGGCTCGCATCCCATTCGGGAAGTTCGGGTACATCAAGCTTGGGTTGCACAAGAATGTCGTTGACGGCCGCTTCCGCATACACGATACATTCGAGCAGCGAATTGCTGGCCAGGCGATTGGCACCATGCAATCCGGTGCAGGTAGCTTCGCCTGCCGCGTAAAGTCCCGCGAGGCTCGTGCGGGCGTTAAGATCCGTGATGATACCGCCGCAGGTGTAGTGTGCCGCCGGGACCACCGGGATAGGCTCGCGCGTTATGTCGATGCCAAGTTCCAGGCAACGTGCCAAGATGTTCGGGAAGTGTTCCTCAAGAAAACTGGCTGGCTTATGTGAAATGTCGAGGTAAACGCAGTCGAGGCCGCGTTTCTTCATTTCGAAGTCGATGGCGCGAGCTACAACATCACGCGGCGCAAGTTCCGCGCGCTCGTCATGCTCCAGCATGAAACGTGTTCCATCCGGCAGTCGCAGAAGGCCTCCTTCGCCGCGCACAGCCTCGGAAATCAGGAAGGACTTGGCCTGAGGGTGGTAAAGGCAGGTCGGATGGAACTGGATGAATTCCATGTTGGCGACCCGGCAACCAGCTCGCCATGCCATTGCAATTCCGTCGCCGGTGGATGTGTCGGGGTTGGTCGTATAGAGATAAACCTTGCCGGCACCGCCTGTCGCTATCAATGTATGCGGTGCTCCGATGGTGACAACTTCATCGCTATCACTATCAAGGGCGTACGCACCATAGCAGCGTTTGTCGTCAAGCCCCAGTTTGTCGCTGGTGATCAGGTCGATGGCGATGTGTCGCTCAAGAACGGTAATGTTCGGGTTCTGGCGGACTTTCTTGGTCAGCGTTTGCTGTACTGACAACCCGGTGGCATCGGCAACGTGGATAACACGACGCGCACTGTGCCCACCTTCCCGAGTCAGGTGGTAACCCCCTTCCTCCCGGGTAAATGGAACGCCTTGTTCGATAAGCCATTCGATGGCGTGACGTCCGTTTTCGATAACGAAACGGGTAGCATCCAGATCGTTGAGGAAGGCACCTGCAACGATTGTGTCGCGAATGTGGGCGTCAATCGAATCCTGGCTGTCCAGAACGGCGGCAATACCGCCCTGAGCCCAGCTTGATGCACTGTCCTCCAGTGCCCGTTTGCTGATCAGACCGACTTTGCAGGTTTTTGCAAGTCTAAGCGCTGCCGATTGCCCCGCCAGACCACTGCCAATAACAAGAATGTCAAAGTAGAGCGCCATGTCAAAAGCCCAGAAACAAAGGCGATTACTATATCACGTGCACTTCGGACTTGAATCGGTGACCTGCTATTCGGAAAAACAAAGCTGATGTGCTCAACGTCTCTTGTGTGGTTGCGTTATACTCTGACGAAAAGCACAATTCGTGTCCGACAGGGAATCCATAGAGCATGAACGATCGCGAAATTGACCAGGCGTTGGTCGAGCGCGCACAGGCAGGCGACAAGAAAGCCTTCGAACGCCTGGTCGAGAAATATCAGCGCAAGCTTGGACGGTTGCTGTCGCGCTTCATTCGCGACCACGCTGAAGTCGAAGATGTTGCGCAAGAGGCCTTTATCAAGGCCTACCGTGCTCTACCGTCGTTTCGCGGCGAAAGTGCGTTTTATACCTGGTTGTACCGGATTGGCATAAATACCGCCAAGAACTATCTTGTCGCCAAAGGCCGTCGTGCTCCGACCTCGACCGACTTCGATGCCGATGAAGCCGAGTCCTTTGAAGATGCGGATCAATTGCGCGACATCAATACCCCTGAGCGCTTGTTACAGTCAAAACAAATTGGCGAAACGGTCAATGCCGCAATGGAAGCCTTGCCGGAAGAACTGCGCAACGCTATCGTTCTGCGTGAGATCGAGGGGTTGAGTTACGAGGAAATTGCTGAAGAAATGAACTGTCCGATCGGAACTGTCCGCTCCCGCATTTTTCGCGCTCGCGAAGCTGTGGCAGAGAAGCTGAGACCCTTGCTTGACACGGCCCCGGACCATAGGTGGTAAACTGATCTATTGTTTCGTCGCAGCAGGTATCACCTATGATTGATGCACCCGGAACCATAATCTCCCTCGATGGTAAGCATGCGTTCGTCAGCATGGATGAGACAGGCTGCGGCCGCTGCTATGAGGACGGTGGTTGCGGCGGAAATAACATCGGCAGGATATTCTGTAACGCTCCACGCACCTTTCGCGTATTAAATCCCGGCCGATTTGCAATTGGTGACCGGGTCACCGTGGTCATTGCTGAAGGTGTTGTCAGGCGCAGTGCAGCAATTGCGTACGGATTGCCGTTGTTGGCATTGTTTGCCGGAACCCTCATCGGATTGGAGCTGGCTGGTGAAAAGGGTGCCATCTTTGGCGCAATCAGCGGATTGTTGTGTGCGTGGATGGGATTGCGCTTCGCTCAACTTCATAGCTCGCCGGGTGAGCGCACTCAGCCTTATATCCGGTATTGATTTCTGAACTTTTGCCCCCGTTTCCAAGTCCATCAATTGATTGACTGAACGACCAAAGTTAGGCTTTTTCGCCATGAAGAGAATCACTACTACATTCTTCTTAGAAGTCCTTTCTTTGGCTGCCCAAGCGCAGACTAAAGGTCTGCCAGAAGCTGGGTCGCGGTAGAGTTCTCCATGGGCGGTCTCGCTTAGGCTTCTTACGAAGCGTTATTGGCGTAACTACAATTATATCAATGGGTTAAACGATATTCGCCCACTTTTGTGAAAAATTCGGGCTTAGTGGACTGACCGATAAAAAGGCAGAATGATTTGACAAAACTGACCCTCATTTCGCGCACTTACTGTCACCTTTGTCACGAGATGGAGGCAGCCCTGCCTCCGTTGACCGTTGAATACGGCGTCGAACTTGAGATTTTTGACGTTGACGCCGACCCCGAACTCGAAGCGCGCTATAACGAATGGGTTCCAGTATTGTTGCACGAAGGAACAGAACTCTGTCACCACTTCCTTGACCCTGCCAAAGTCCATGATTATTTGAGCAAAATCCGCTAAAATCCGCGCCTTCTGGCAAATCAAACAAGGGTGCTCGCCGGCACCCTTTCTTTCAGGCGCGGCCTTGCTGCAACACATACGCAAGTTGTTTTTTCGAACCTCGTGATTGCCTGGCCTACAGCCGTTTCCTGTTAGTTGTGTTCAAAAATCTACCCTCAGTTCTACCCGCATTTTGATATGCCACCCCAACTTTGAAAACTTGCCGAAGTAGGATAGAGGTCATACTGCGCTGATTTTAAAGTGGAATGTTATAAACGATGGATGGAGCGAAATCGATTTGGCCACTTTGCATTTTTGCGACTACTCTGAATAATTGGGTGGACTTCGTGCTTATCTAAGGTCAGAAGCCTGGACTATCAGGTTAGGTGTGAGAGCGCCCGATTGAATCAATACACGAATGCCTGATTTCTTCACTTTCGATGATCGATAGCCCTCATTTACGCTTGGGCTACAATCGGGGCGATGTCGCTTCAGAAAAACCTCCATACACAGCGGTCTATCATCGTGGCGATCGCTGTTTCGTTGGGATTTCACCTTATCGTCTTGTTTTTCCCGACCCGGTCGTCGCCCGAGACACCGCGATTGGTCACGCGGCTCGAAGCTTCGCTCATGCGGCGTCCATCGGTTTCGCCCGCGCCACTTGCTGAGGCCCGTAGCGCAGCCTCCTCGGCGGCTACGCCCACACTGCGCAGAGTAGACGAGATACCATTGCACAAGGTGCCACGCCAAACGCCAGCGGCGACTTTGCACGCGTCGCCACAGACATCGCATTGGACGACCGCGGAAAAGGACGATATGAACCGCTTCTTGCGCGAACTTGACGACCAAGCCAAAAGCGGTCCCAACCTCGCGCAGCGTGCGCTAGCCCAAGCCCGCATGATTGGCCGGGAGCGCAGCCAAGGAGAGAGGGAAGAGTTCGAATTAGTCGAGCGCGTGCCCGGCAGTCCGTCGCTCGACAACTACAGCTTGGAAATGTATTTCGATTCGTTGCTCAAGAAGCTCAACAATAGCGCGGCCTACGTCAGGAATGACCGACGCAGTCGTGGCCTCAGGACTGCGTCGGTAGCGATACGGATCGGACCTGACGGCTCACTCAATAGCTTCAAGATACTGAATGAGGCTGATCAGCAGGACGAAATCGCCTTTATCCGAAGCGTAGTCGAACGCGCGCTTCCATTCGCAGCATTTCCCCCCGACGTACGCCGATCAGCGCAGTCCGTGGGACTACTCATCTGCGTCCAGCCGGCGAGAACGAGCGAAGCTGGCTTCGGCTTTCTGCGCATGGCCGATAGCGCTCACTGCTAGGCGTCACCCGTGACTAAACCGGTGCCACACCAATACGCATATCCTGGCTGGTTACAATCCGTTACATTCCGATACGTAACCAAGCAATAGAAGCAACAGACACACGTTTGTTGCGCCGATAGAGTTCGTCTTGAAAAGTCGAATAGTTTGTAATCGTCCGAATCTCACCGTCTGTCATAGAAAGCGGAAATCGTAGAAGCTTGACTAAGCTGTGGCCGCCGGAGCCATGATGCATGAGTTTGGCCGGTCTTAAAATGCTGAGCCGAATTTGTTGATATATACCAAGTGCGACCTGGCGGATATAGAGAGCATGAGTTGGCAAACGCTTCAGATGTCGACTTGATCCTTG